>DASXZW010000116.1:0-7424 GCA_036501665.1 Verrucomicrobiia bacterium | reverse complement strand
GTGGGTCAGGCAGATTTTCAAAATGTTCGATGAGACTCAGTTTAGGATGCTTTTGCATCCCACGCTATTTAAACATATCCCTGTAAAGTACAAGGCAAAAATTGCCTAGCTGCCCGGCTTATTTAGATGCGTCTGCCCTGATAATGTGCTACTGATACTTGACCCGATATGCGCGAATGTTACTATTGTGTTACATTGAGGTTCGACTCTAAATTAAAACCAGCATGACAAATTCCTCATCCGCGCAACCAAGCAAGCCAGTTACGGCGCTTCCTACGCAGCTTGAAACGTCTTTATGGCGAGTCCCCGAAATCATGGCGACGCTTGGGCCCACCATGGAAAAGCAGGAAGACCTCCACAACGCCATTAAAGCCGGCGTTCGCTGGGTTCGCCTGCCGTGCGGATACCGTCAACGGCCTCATGTAAAAAATGCGCAAACTGCTCTTGATGCAGCCAGGGAAGTTGGTCAGCCCGTGCAATTGCTTTTGGATCTTCCCTCGTCACGCCCTCGTACGGGAACGATGGACGATCTTAATCTCACCCTTGGAGAAAAAGTTCTCTTTTGGGACCCTGAGGCGGAAACTCACGCGCCTGCAAAGAACGGTGCGCATCACGTTCCGTTGCCAGGCTTGCACGACTTGAAGGGCAAGCTCGCCCTGAGCCATCGCATTTTATTTTGTGACGGTCGCCTGACGTTTGTCATCGACGAACTTCAAAACGGTTTCGTTAAAGCCCACTTGACAGAAGGAGCCACGACCCTCAAGGCTTCCAATGCGCTGTTTTTGCCTGACAGTTGGACCGGCTTCACGGCGATCACGCCGCCCGACCATGCGCTATTAAAAGAATTTAAGACAGCCAACATTATACCGGATTGGGTGGCATTATCTTTGATTGCGTCGCCTGAAGATGTTGTTCACGGTCGAACCGACGTCCAGAAAATTCTTGGCGACAAAGTCCGCATCATGGCGAAATTTGAAACCATTGCCGCGGTGGAATGCATTGAGGCGATCATTGCGGTTTCAGACGGCGTCATGGTGGCCCGTGGAGACTTGGGCCAGGCGGTTGGATATGCTCGTCTGCCAGGAGTCCAGGAACAAATTGTCGCCGCCGCTCGCCGCGCCGGCAAACCGGTGGTCGTGGCCACGCAAATTCTTGAATCTTTCGCGGCGACCGGCTTGCCGCAACGGGCTGAACTTTCCGACTTGTCGCTGATCGCCCGCCAGCGCGCCGACGCAATCATGCTCGGCAAGGAGACCGTCTTCAGTCCCCGGCCTTTGGATTGCATCCGGTTGGCCTCCGAAGTTCTGGCGCACGAAACCCGGCGTTTCGAGCAGCAGCAGTATGGGGCATAGTGCTCGGTACGAGCTGAAATACATCGTCGAAGAAGCCCGCGCAGTCGCGGTCGCGGATTTTGTTTCCAGTTACCTCCGGCCCTCCGAACACAACGGATCTGGGCCAATTCGCGGCCATCCAGTAATTAGTCTTTACATGGATACGCCGGATTTCTTTTTCTTTCGCCAGGCTTACAACGGCCACAAGAACCGGATGAAACTCCGCATCCGTTTCTATGACGACGAATGGAAACGGCCCGCGTTCCTTGAGGTCAAACGGCGCGTCGCGGAAGTCATTTGCAAAGACCGCGCGATGATTACGCGCGAAGGCGTCCGGCAAATTCTGACCAACGGCTGGCCGAACAATCCGTATTTTGTTGATTCAACCCACCTCGTTCACGGCAAGCGGCGGCTCGATGTGAGCGACGACTTCTGGGGCTTTGCAAACGCGGTGCGCGCGACAGGTTCCATTTTTGTCTCCTATTATCGCGAAATTTTTGAATCGACCGATGATGACGAGTTGCGGGTCACGATGGACCGCTGCATTCGCGGAAGCCGTTACGACGGCAGCGGCGAGTTGCGCGTTCCCAAAAAAGGTTGGCGGCCCTTTCTTCCTCCTTACATGGCGCCGGCTCCGTGGGACGGAGTCATACTGGAATTGAAATTTGACAATCAAGCGCCGCGTTGGATGTTTGATCTGGTCAAAATCTTTAACCTCCGACAAATTCCCGTCTGTAAATACGTTGGCTGCATGTACGCGCAGGAATTGCCGTGGCGTCGTCCAATATCGCGGGAGCAGGAACTCGATTTGGTATTATGAACGATTTTATCAACTTGATTGAGCATTCAGATCTGACCCACTCAGTGTGGCCCGGCAATCCGGACCCGCTGATCCTGGTGTTCATCATGGTAATGGCGTTCGCCTCCGGCATGTTCATCGGATTCGTCTATATGTGGACGCATGACGCACTTTCATACTCGCGGACGTTCGTCAGCGCGCTCGCCATCATGCCGTTGGTCGTCGCGATGTTGATGCTCGCGATGGCGGGGAACATTTTTGTCGCGTTCGGACTGCTCGGAGTTTTTGGCGTGGTTCGCTTCCGCAATGTGCTTAAAGACACACGCGACACAATTTTTCTTCTGTGGGCAATCATGGAAGGCGTCGCCATCGGCACAACGCGATTTTCCACAGGCGCAATGGGGGCGTTGGGCATCGGCATCGCTTTCCTCTGCCTGCGTTTTATTTCCTTCGGGACGCGCCGCCGATACGACGCTGTGTTGAATGTGCGTGTCACTGGCGATGTGCCCGCGCGGCTCCCCGTTTTGACAAAAATTCTCAAGCGCCACGCGACCCGCCTTGATCTGGCCAGCGAACGCCGCTCAACAAACGAAGGCACTGACATTACTTATCGGCTGCTTTTGCGTGACACTACACGATCGAGCGAATTGCAATCCGAACTGACCACTTCCGATGGATTTGCAAACGTCGCCATCTACATGCACGAGGATGAAGCGGAGATTTAGATTTTTTTTTTGACTCCATTTTTCTGCACAACTTGTGGACAGTTCTGTCCAATAAATTCTCAAAATCAGAATAAAAATAACAAAATTTAAAATTCTGTTTGACTGACAGGCTGGGCCCTCTCAAAATTTTTCGTGCGGATTAAAAAAACGCAGAAAAGTTTCTGAATATTCGCATTTTTCTCGTCGTCGAAATTGCCACGATGAGATTGGTTGCTGAATTCGCCGCGGTCCGCACGCCGGTGCCCTAGCAAAGTCCCAATCCAATCCGATTGCCAATCAAGTAATTGATGAGCTGCCCACAAACAACGCACAGAGACCGGAACGCCCTGCTGGCGACGCCACGCTGGATTTGGATGAGCATATTGCTTTTGTGCGCCGTGCTCAGCGTTCCTTGCCTGCGGGCGGATCCTCCAAAGGACACTCCCGCCAGACCGGACTCTCACGCGGAGTTGTCCGCGACGCTGGAACAATTGAAGGAATTGCTGTCCGACGTTCCAGGTTTGGGCATTAAGACCGTGGGAAGCAAAGTCGTCTTCGACGGAAAAATCAAGGCGTTGGGCGACATGGAAAAAATCAAGAAAGTCATGGCGGCTTATCCCGGGGCCGTGATCGACTTGACGGCGTATGATCCAGCCGGGATGTCGGACGCGCTCAAAAAATCAGTCCTTAAAGACCTCCACGAAGCCGGATTGACCTCAGTGGCTGTCGAAGTCAACGGAGACGTCGTCGTCCTGCAGGGAATCGTGGCGAGCGAAGGCGACCTGACAAACGCGGTCGAAACAGCCAAATTGCGGACGCCGAACGTGAAATGTTTTCTGCATGTTCAGGAAGCGATGATCGAGACGGATTTGCAATTCGTGCAAGTGGACAAGGCAACAGGTTCATCAGTCGGCCAGAATCTTTTTGACAACAACGTGATCCTGACTCCGAGTTTCGCCGCCGCCAATAACGGGCGCCCCGGGCTTAATTTGGGCGCGATGGCCACCTATAAAATCAATACCGTGCTAAACCAGGACAACTGCCAGGTCATGTATCAGGAACACGTCAGTGGCGCCAGCGGGCAGGAAGTGAACTTCAAACAAGGCGGCACTCTGTATGTTCCGCCGAATGCGCCGGTGCCGTACGGCGTCATTGTAAAAATCAAACCGACTCTTCTCGGAAACGGCGGAATTATCTGCGATGTGACAGTGGAAGTCAGTACTGCAACATCGTTCCAAGGGCAGGTGACCACGCGCGAATTTAGAACCAGCACCTCGGTGATGTCGCGCATCGGAGATACGGTCGTGCTTTCCGGATTCGCCGAAGCCCTGGGCACATCCAGTAGTGACAAAGCGCCGGTGCTTGGAGACGTTCCCTTGTTGAATCTTTTGTTCGGGAACAAATCGAAATCAAAATCTCACAAGGACGCAATCCTGTTATTGACTCCTCGGCCCGCCCCCGCCGCCGAAACTGCCAGCGGCCCGGCTTATAGCGCCATCGGGAAAAAAATCCTCGACGCTGTGCCGCCCAAATAAAGTCCGGCTCTCTTCTATTGTTTGGTGTCGGGTCGCAAGAAATGGGCTCCTATTCAGGAGCTTTCTATGCAGGGATTTCCGCAGGTTTTCCGTTGCAAATTCGTCACAATTGTGCTTACGTAAGCGACAACCGTGATATCCTTTAAATGTCCCTTCAAAGGTCGCGGCCAAGGAGCAGAATGCATTACCGCTTTGCGGTTCCCTGGCTCACGAATCAGCCATTTTGTTTCGGTTACTTTGTCCTTCCTTGCCGCAGTAATTTGTACAGCTCGCGCCAATCTCCCGCCAGGCTGGACTGATGCCGATATTGGTTCTCCCGCTGACGCCGGTTCGGCAACGGATGTCAACGGCGGCTGGTCTCTTTCGGGAGGCGGCGTGGACATCGGCGGCACATCCGATCAATTCAATTTTGCCAGTCAAATATGCGATAGCGACGGAGCCGTCGTTGCACTGGTTACAAGCGTGCAAAATGCGGACGCGTCTTCAGGTTGGGCGAAAATTGGCGTGATGTTTCGCAATGATGCGACTCCTGGAGCCGCCAACGCCTGCATGGTTTCTTCCTACGGGAAAGGCGTCCAATTCCAGTTCCGCAGCGCCAGCGGCACCGGCAGTTCCGGCACGGAAATCACGGGTATTTCGCCTCCCGTTTGGATCAAAGTGGTTCGTTCGAGCGACCTGTTCAGCGGATATTATAGCACTGACGGCACAAATTGGGTGCAAGTAGGCGCTACGCAGACAATTTTAATGTCGGGCACTGCTTTGGCAGGCTTGGGGACGACGGCACACAACAACTCAGCGCTGAATCGATGCACTGCCACAAACGTGAGCGTGCCCTCAACAACTTTTGGTATTTACCGGCAATACTGGGACAATCTCAATCAGGATGTAGGCGATACACTGGACGCCTTGACCAATACCACCGACAATCCCAACTGGCCCAATAACCCCGTTGCCTCCAACACGCACATATTTACAAATTTTGAAACCGAAATTAGCTCTGGCGTAAATTACTACGGCCAGCGCCTTCGTGCGTATGTTGTGCCTCCGCTCACCGGCTCCTACACTTTTTGGATCGCCAGTGACGACCTTTCAGACCTTTTTCTGAGCGCCAGCGAAAATCCAACCAGCGCACGGCTCATTGCTCAGGAAACTTCCTGGAATGATTCCGAAGATTGGACCCAGTATGCTTCTCAGCAGTCGGCGCCAGTCACCTTGCAGGCGGGCAGCCGATATTATCTGGAAGCGCAAATGCAGCAGGGCAACGGCGGCGATAACCTGTCGGTTCGATGGGAACTTCCCGACGGCAATTTCGAGCAACCAATGGCCGCTGTCAGCGCGGAAGGAACAATCATGATTCCCTATACCGGCATTGCGGCGTTTCCCGGTATCTATTCCCAAACGACCAACGTCAGCGCCATCGAAGGAACGAGTCTGAGTCTTTCTGTGTTGGTTACAAATCAGTCCGCAGTAACTTACCAATGGTTCGGTCCCAACGGCTCCATCTCGGGCGCGACAACACCTGTGTACAATCTGTCGAACCTGAATATTGCTACGAATAACGGGCAAATTTACACCTGCGTCGTCGGCAATAGCCTGGGTTCGGTGACCAGCGCTCCAATTGCCCTTACAATATCCTCTGACACGACTCCTCCGGTGGTGCTGCGCGTCATTAACATCGGGTTGACCAATGTCGAAGTGGATTTCTCGAAGCCGATTGCAGTCACAAGCGCCACTGATTCCGGCGATTTTGTTTTTACCAACGGCCTTGATGTTGTTAGCGCCAATCTAAGTTCATCCAGTTCATCCGTGATTCTCACTACCGCGCCTTTGGTGTACGGCAGCAACTACTCGATTGTCATAAATAATATCTTCGACACGGCGACCATACCAAATGAAATTGCCACTAATACGCTCGTCAGTTTTATCGCGGAGCCGCTTGCTTCGCAGGACATCGGAAATCCGCCTGTTTCCACTACTGAAAATTTTGGCGCCAATGGAGTCACGATAACTGGTGACGGCGCTGGAATCGGCGGCAATACCGATCAGGCCAACCTTACTTACCAAATTGAGAGTGGGAACTTTGATATAGCGTTGAGGGTTGGGGGGATGGAGGTGCCGAATGTGTTTGCGCAGGCGGGATTGATGGGGAGGGCTAGCCTTGCTGTGGGGAGTCCTTATGCGGCGGCTTTGGCGTCTCCGGGGGTCAATGGGGATTCGTTTTCTTATCGGGGGACGACCAATGGGGCGGCGGCGGTTTCGGGGCATTTTCCTGTCAATTACCCCAATACGTGGCTGCGGTTGAGCCGGTCGGGCAATGTGTTTACGGGGTTTGGGAGTTATGACGGGACCCATTGGACGCAGTTGGGTTCGGCGACGATCGCGATGCCCAGCCAGATTTATGTGGGGCTGGCCTTGGCCAGCGGGAGCGCCAATGCGCCTGTGACAGCGAGTTTTGCCAATTTCGGGGCAACGCCCGCGGGGGCGGTGCTGGCCACTCAGACCAATCCCAATGAGCCTTTGGGGCCTTCGAGCCGGACGACGGGGATTGCCATTTCGGAGATCATGTGGAAGCCGGCGGCGCGGGCCGACAGCAATGATGTGGAATTCATCGAGCTGTACAACAGCTGCCCGTTTTTCCAGGACATCAGCAGTTACACGGTCAAGTGCGTGGACATGAGTTACACCTTTGCGCCCAACACGACCATTGGGGCGGGTCAGTTTTTCGTGCTGGCGGCGTCACCCCCGGCCATTGCCGGCGTGTATGGGCTGACCTCCAATGTGTTTGGCTACACGGGCAGCCTGAAGCATTCCGAGACGCTGCAACTGCTGGACGAGCGGAGCAACGTGTTGTTGACGGTTCCCTACACCGATGTTTATCCGTGGCCGGTGGCGGCGGGGGGCACGGGGCATTCCATCGTGCTGGCCAATCCGACCTATGGCGAGGGCGATCCGCGCGCCTGGGCCATCAGCGATCATGCGGGAGGGTCGCCGGGGCAGATGGATTCCTTTACGCCCAGCCCGTTGCGCAGCGTGGTGATCAACGAAATCCTTGCGC
>DASXZW010000115.1:0-12215 GCA_036501665.1 Verrucomicrobiia bacterium | reverse complement strand
TCACGTTCAATCTCAGCCAGACTCGGCAACGGCTTCTTGGGTTGATGCATATAATGACACTCCGTCCATAGTTGATGTTTTCTCAACGGCGGAGGAACCGTTACACCTCTAATATTAAGAACAGTGTCAAGATGCGCCCCGCTGCCCTTGCATGTTTGCCTTTAGTGAAGTAGTTTCGGTTTTGTAGCCGCTGAAAGCCCAATGCGGATAATATAGTAATGACACAAGTCGAAATTCTTAAGCAACTGGAGTATCTGCCAATGGCCGATCGGCTAAGTATTGTAGAGTCAACTGTCCATCAGCTTCGTAAAGAATTGAACTCTCGCGTTCAACATTCAGAGGCAGATGACGCCATGTTGGCTCGGGCCGCTGAAGCTCTCCTTGCGGATTATTCATCAGATAAAGAACTGACTGCCTTCTCCACGCTGGACGGAGACTCGTTCCATGCGTAGAGGGGAAATTTGGTTGTTAAACCTTGATCCCACCGTCGGCGCTGAGATTCAAAAAACGCGGCCCGCGGTCATAGTGAGCGACGACTCCATTGGCTTGCTGCCATTGAAGGTCATTGTTCCGGTGACGGATTGGAAAGACCACTACGGTGTCGCTCCCTGGATGGTCCAAATCGAACCGAATGCTGAGAATGGACTGAGCAAAGCATCCGCAGCCGATTCGTTTCAAGTGCGTTCCGTGGCGCAACAACGTTTTGTACGGCGTATCGGAAGGATTTCGGATGATCACCTCAGGCAGATTTGTCGATCTCTCGCAACTGTTCTTAAAATCCGGGCTTAATGTCGGCTTTCCTCAGGATAATATTTGATCTCAGATTTGGGCGGGATCAAATCGCGATTCCAAAAGTTCTTCCAACTTCACCCGAACCGCCTGAACCGTGACCCGGCCAATGACATCGCCCGCGAACGCGCGAATGAGCATTTGCCGCGCCCCCGCCGCGCTGATTCCGCGCGAACGCAAATAAAAGAGCGCCTCTTCGTTCATCTGGCCGACAGTCGCGCCGTGGGTGCATTTGACATCATCGGCGAAAATCTCCAGTTGCGGCTTGGTGTCGATGACGGCGGTGTCAGTCAATACGAGGTTGCGATTGGTCTGCTTCGCATTGGTCTTCTGAGCATCCTTTCGCACGAAAATCTTTCCATTGAAAACGCCGTGAGCGCGCCCCGTCAGAACGCCGTTGTAATACTCGTGGCTCTCGCAGTTCGGCTTTGCGTGATCGACAACCGTGTGGTGATCGACCAATTGCTCGTCGCGCCCCAAATAAAGACCGTTCAAAACCGCCACCGCTCCAGGAGCATTCAGCAGCGTTTGAATCTGGTGCCGCGCCAATTTCGCCCCCGTCGAAATCGAATGCGAAAGCCAGTGACTGTCCTTGTCTTGCACCGCCTGCACGGTGGCGACGTGATACGAATTTTTGTTCTGATTCTGAAGCCGGCAATGTTCAACTCGGCTTCCTTCACCGAGAACCAACTCTGTCACGGCGTTTGTGACGTAAGCGGCGTCGGTCAGGCTGGCGTAGCTTTCCACAACTTTCAATGCGCTGTTGCGCCCCGCCAAAATCAAATTGCGCGTCTGAGACATCGCACCGGGTTTCCCGGAAACCGCGAGAAAAAGTAATTGGACCGGCTCGTCGAACGTCACGTTGTCAGCCACGGAAATAAACGCCCCGTCCTGAAAGCAAGCGGTGTTGAGCGCGGTGAAAAAATTCGCGTCGAAATCTGCGTGACGCGCAAGATGCTTGTGCAATGCGGCAGAGTCGCTCTTCATGCACGATTGCAAACTGTCCACTTCGATTCCCGTTTTGCGCGGCAGCAATGACAAATCCGCCCTGAAAGCTCCATCCACAAACACAAGAAACGGTCCACTGCAGGCGAACTTAAAGGGTTCGATGTCCCGCGCCGAAACCGTGCGTCCATTTTGCGCTGCCGCATGCAATGGAAGCCCAAGAATCGGCGCGATGTTCGTAAAGCGCCACTCTTCCTGCCGGGTGTTTGGAAAGCCAGTTTGATGCGCGCGAACGCGGGCCGCCTCGCGAATGGACTTCACCCACACGGGAGTGCCTTCCGGCTCCAGCGAAGCCAGCGCTTTCAACGTATCTTCGAGCGCGGAAATCATGGTTTTCCGTTTCCGTTCTTTTCCGCTTCCAGCAGCCAATCGTAACCGCGCGCTTCAAGTTCCAGCGCCAATTCCTTGCCGCCTGATTTAATGATCCGCCCTTTGGCCAGCACATGAACAAAATCCGGCACGATGTAATCGAGCAACCGCTGATAATGTGTGATTACCAAAGCGGAATTATCCGGTCGCCGCAACTTGTTGACTCCTCCCGCGACAATTTTCAAAGCGTCAATGTCCAAACCTGAATCCGTTTCATCAAGGATCGCAAGCTTCGGTTCGAGAACCGCCATCTGAAGAATTTCGTTCCGCTTCTTTTCGCCGCCGGAAAAACCTTCGTTGACAGAGCGGTTGAGCAGCGATGGGTCGAGTTCGAGCAATTTGGCTTTCTCTTTGACAAGTTTCAGGAAATCGAAGCTGTCCAACTCCTCCGCGTTGCGGGCTTTGCGGCATTCATTCAGAGCGGCTTTCAGGAAAACCGTGCTGTTGACGCCGGGAATTTCCACCGGATATTGGAACGCCAGAAAAACGCCCGCCCTCGCGCGCTCCTCCGGCTTCATCTCCAGCAAATCGCTGCCGCTGAATGTCACGCTGCCACCGGTGACGGAATACTCGCCGCGACCGGCCAGCACGCCGGCCAATGTGCTTTTTCCGCTGCCATTGGGTCCCATGATGGCGTGGACCTCGCCGGGTTTCACCGAGAGGTTCAGGCTCTTAAGGATTTCCTTGCCCTCCACTCCGGCGGATAAATTGCGAATCTCTAGCATTTGCTTTGTCATTTATGGATGCTATCTTTCAAAAGTAGGTTTTGCTGGCGAACGCCCGGGTAGGCGCGAACGATTGATCACTTCTTCGGTTTGTCGTTGAGGACGGTTGTTTCAAGCGCTGCTTCGTCTGCCTCAATAAATTGATATTTTCCGTCCAAACGGATTCGGTCTTCCATTTCTTTGTAATGCGCCAATAACTGTTGAGCGTCGTGCCCGCATTCGGCGGAAATCCTCCGCCGAACTTCGCGAATATCATCAATCGCCCGATCAGGTTTCATTTTCCTCTCCGATCATTTCAAGGGGCGTAACCAATTGCGGCGTCCCTGCGTTCATCAAAATAAAGACTGGGAATCGTCGTTTCGATATACACCCTTTCCATTACAAGAAGTCGATATCAGCCGACGCTGCCCTCGAGGCTGACCCCGAGCAGCTTTTGCGCTTCGACGGCGAATTCCATCGGCAGTTGCCTGAACACTTCCTTGCAGTAACCGTTGACGATCATGTTCACAGCGTCTTGCGTCGAAATGCCCCGTTGGTTGCAATAAAAAATCTGGTCCTCCCCAATTTTGGAAGTCGATGCCTCGTGTTCAACCGTCGCCGTGCTGTTGCGAACTTCGACGTATGGAAACGTGTGCGCGCCGCATCGGTCGCCCAGCAGCAGGGAATCGCACTGCGAATAATTCCGCGCATTCGCCGCGCTCGGCATGATTTTGACCTGGCCGCGATAACTATTCTGGCCGCGCCCGGCTGAAATGCCCTTGGAAACAATCGTGCTCGTCGTGTTTTTGCCGATGTGAACCATCTTGGTGCCAGTGTCGGCCTGCTGCTTATGATTCGTCAGCGCAACGGAATAAAATTCCCCCGCCGAATTGTCGCCGATCAACAACACGCTCGGATACTTCCAGGTAATCGCCGAGCCGGTTTCGACCTGAGTCCACGAAATCTTTGAATTGCGTCCCGCGCACTTGCCGCGCTTGGTGACAAAATTGTAAATGCCCCCTTTGCCTTCCTCGTCGCCGGGATACCAGTTCTGCACCGTCGAATACTTGATCTCCGCGTTTTCCAATGCGATCAATTCCACCACCGCCGCGTGCAATTGGTTCTCATCGCGCATCGGGGCCGTGCAACCTTCGAGGTAGCTGACATAACTGCCTTCGTCGGCGATGATCAGCGTCCGTTCGAATTGGCCCAGGTTGGCGGTGTTGATGCGAAAATAAGTCGAAAGCTCCATCGGGCATCGAACACCCTTCGGGATGTAACAAAACGAACCGTCGCTAAAAACCGCCGAATTCAGTGTTGCAAAGTAATTGTCATTCACCGGCACCACGCTGCCCAAATACTTTTTCACCAACTCCGGGTGGTTCTTTACCGCCTCGCTGAAAGAGCAAAAAATAATCCCGTGCTTGCTCAATTCCTCCTTGAACGTGGTCGCAACCGAAGCGCTGTCCATCACGGCATCGATCGCCACGCCGGAGAGGCGCTTTTGTTCATTGAGGGAAATGCCAAGCTTATCGAACTCCGCGCGCACTTCCGGGTCCACTTCGTCCAGGCTGTTCAGGGTTTTCTTCGGCTTGGGCGCGGCATAATAGATATATTTCTGATAATCAATGGGAGGGTAAAAAGCGTTCGACCAATGCGGCTCCGTCATCGTCAGCCATTGGCGAAAAGCCTTCAACCGCCATTCCAACATGAACTCCGGCTCGCCTTTCTTCTCCGAAATGCGTCGCACGACATCCTCATTCAGACCGGGCAAAAAAGCGTCGGTCTCAATGTCGCTCGTAAAACCGTATTTATACTCGGTTTTGACGAAACTCTCGATTGTGTCAGTAGCGGAATCCATATCGGACTAATTCAGTCCGCTTAAAGCATAGGCCAGTGACAACGGATGTCAACGCTGACAAGCGCCCCGTTTTTCCCTCTTAATCGTAATCGTAATCATAATCATAATCGATTATGATTATGATTAGAACTGGAAGCGAGCAGAACTCCCTTTCTTGTAAAACGACTAATACCCATCAATCCAGCCTTTCCCAAGCTTGCGTCATTTACACCATCCCCAAATGTGTGCTACTATCCAAACGTAAAAACGGAAACGGTTGAAATCCCGACGAGCGTTCTTTCCTCAGTCGAAAACCTGGACGAATTGCAAGATTGGCTCACAGCGCAAAATCCAAAGGTCATGGCAGAATTGTGCGCTGCTCGCCGCGAGGACAAGGCCGGCAAGTTCAAGCCGTGGAAGCCGCGCCACATAAAATGCCCTGCTACCAGGTCAAAATAGGACTACCGCTCCGAGGTCTATCGACGTCTTTCACCGTCTGAGCGCAAGGGGGTGAGACAAATTTCTTCGGAAAGAGAAATTTACAGGCATTTCGATGGATTTCCTATTCAGGAAACACAGACACGGACCAAGGCTTCGTTGACTTCGTTTGCTTCTGTATAATTCCGCTTCCCCCTCGTTATCGTTTGGATGGGAAAGACTGCCACTGCGGGAATTTAACAGAAGGAAACAAAGCAAACGAAGAATTCTGCCTCACACTCTGAGTGCGAAAATCCGCCAAAATCATTGACAGCGCACCTTCTTTTCGTCCAAGCTTCAACCTTACTGAATCAGCGCCAATCGTCCGAGGCGCAAAGCAGCTAAAACCATCGTCCGGCCAAGGCATCAGGGGGGAACGGACTGTAGAAAATCAATCGAAAGAGCAACCATATCAAAACGCCACGTTTCCCCCATTGGCACGTCGCGGCTTTTGCCGCCGTTCTCATATTTACGAACTGCGCCATCGGCGCTGCGCTTGAACACGATCCCGCGCGGCAATTGACTGATAAAGCACGCGAAAACGCCCATACCCAAATCGAGGCCCTCCGCGCGGACAAGGCAAAATGGACCAGGGGCCAGAAGAAGATGGATTCACAGTTTATCATGGCTGCCAAATTCAAAGCCAAGGGAATCGTCCATCCCGCTGCGCCGAAACTTCGACCCAGCCTTACCGCCGAAAAGGATGGCCGTTACTCGGTCGAAATCAAAGGCACAGTGACACCCGATTTGCTTGCGGCAATCACTGCCGCGGGCGGAACGGTCACAGCGTCCTTTCCGAAATACAACGTTGTAAAAGCAACTCTCCCTGTTGAGAACATTGAGTCAATTGCGGGCCGCGCCGATGTGGTTTTCATCAGTCCGCCATCAAAAGCCTCCAACAACCATATCGATTCCGAGGGCGACTACACCCACAACGCAATTTTGGCCCGCGCAACCTACGGAGCCGATGGCACTGGCGTGACGGTCGGCGTTCTTTCCGACAGCCTTGATAACGGCTCCAATGCGCTCTCAGCCGCCATTTCAGATGGCAACATCGACCCGAACAACACGCACTACATCACAGGCCAGGAGGGTACTGGCGAAGGCGAAGGACTGGCCATGTGCGAGATCGTTCACGACCTGGCGCCCGGAGCGACGATCTGGTTCGCCACCGGTGCGGCTGGCCAGGAACAAATGGCACAGAACATCCTCGCGCTGGCCAATGCCGGTTGCACCATTATCGTTGACGACGAAGCGTATGACAACGAGTCGCCCTTCCAGGACCAGGCCGTTGCCCAAGCCGTTCAAACCGTGACCTCCAACGGCGTCCTTTACTTCTCTTCAGCCCGTAATTCAGGAAATCTCGACGCCTACACAAATTCAAACGACCAAATTGCGGGTTCCAGCACGTGGGAAGGGGATTTTACGCCCATCGGGCCTTATTACGTTCAAGACCAGGGCTACTACTACTATTGGAATAACTTTGCCGCTCCAGCGGGCAAAACTGCGAGTGAGGATGCCATTGATGTCGGCGGTTACGATTTCGACGTGGACTTGTTTTGGACCGATCCTCTTGGAGCATCCACCAACGATTACGACCTCTACATGTTTGATAGCATTGGAGATATCGTTTATACCTCTGAAAACACTCAGGACGGAACCCAGGACCCTTACGAACACATCGACGACACTGCGCAATACAGCTCGGGTTATTATCTGGTCATTACGCTGTACCAAGGTGTCAGCCGGTTTATGTACATGGGATTTGGTCGAGGCGCATTGTATTGGGCGACTTCAGGATGCACCAAAGGCCACAACGCCTGCGACGCCCATAATTCATTCGCCGTAGCCGCCAGTCCAGCCGCTGACGCGCAGGACCCAGGCGACCCATCCGGACCCTATCCCGAGGTGTTCAACTCAGGCAATATCGTGGAAACCTTCAGCGCCGATGGCCCGCGCCGAATGTTTTATCATTCGGACGGATCTCCCATTACACCGGGCAATTTCGGCAAAACCGGCGGCGCTGTGTTTCTTAAGCCAGACTTGACAGCAGCCGATGGCGTTTCGACAACACCTCCCGGCTTCGCGCCATTCTTCGGCACATCCGCCGCCGCGCCTCATGCCGCAGCCATCGCCGCCCTCGTCTGGTCCTACAATCCCACTCTGACGCCCGACCAGGTGCATGACATCCTGACCAATTCCTGCCTCGACATCATGGACAAAGGATGGGACCGCGATTCCGGCAACGGCATCCTGATGGCCGACCTTGCGCTCAAAAATACACCCGCCCCAACATCAATCGGCCCGACCACCACCTACGGGCCGACGCCCGCCCTCATTCAGAGCGGTGGAAGTATATTATTGACGTGGCCAGCCACCGCCACCGGATTCAATTTGCAGTCCACCACGGCATTAGGCCCGAACGCGGTTTGGACGACTGTTTCGACGAAGTCCGCCGTCATCGGCGGTCAGAACGTGCAGACCGTCACGGTAGTCCCCGGCAAACAGCAGTTTTTCCGCCTGGGAAATTAAAGCGGTTAAAAAATTGCTATAAGCCACCGAGACGTCAAGTTTCGGACGACAACACTCCCTCTCTTCCACGCAGTGGAGGAGAGGGCCGGGGAGAGGAGGTTTTTTCATTCACTCTGAGGTTGATGGAGAAGATGCAAGCCACACTCAGTGCGCGTTCAATCGCTCAGTTCACCCGCGATCCTCAACCTTCAACGCCTGTTTGACCCGCGAGGAGAGAATCTTCTGGCTTGGCACATACGTCGCCGCGAATTGTCGTCGATACTCCCCAAAAGTCCCAGCCGCAAGGTGGCTGCGGATTTCCCGCATCACATCCAGATAAAGATACGAATTGTGGACGCTCAACATCCGCAACCCCAAAATCTCGTTGACGTTGAGCAGGTGCCGTAAATAAGCCCGGGAGAAATTCACGCACGCGAAACAACCGCAACCCGGTTCAATCGGCCCAAAATCCGCCTTCACCGCCCCGCCTTTGATGCTGATAGTCCCCTTGCGCGTAAACGCGGTGCCATTCCGAGCGACCCGCGTTGGCAAAACGCAGTCAAACATATCCACGCCGCGTGCCACCAATTCCACCAATTGCGCCGGCGTCCCAAGCCCCATCGCGTACCGCGGCTTGCCCGCAGGCAGGAACGGCTCCGTGATTTCCACGGCCTTCATCATTTCATGTTCCGGTTCGCCCACGCTTACGCCGCCGATGGCGTAACCATCAAACTCCATCGCCACCAATTCCCGCGCGCACCGTTCGCGCAATTCCGCTTCAATCCCGCCCTGCACAATCCCAAAAACGAATTGGCCCACAGCCCGAGGTTGCGTTCGGCATTCCCGCGCCCACCTTACAGTCCTTTCAACCGCATCGAGGGCTTCAGTCTTCGGGCAATTGTGCGGCGGGCATTCATCGAAAACCATCGCGATGTCCGACCCCAGCAACCGTTGAATTTCCATTGCTTCCTTCGGCCCCAGAAACAGCGGCGACCCGTCCAAATGCGACCGAAACTCCACGCCATGCGCGCGAATTTTCCGAATCTTCGCAAGGCTGAAAACCTGAAATCCTCCACTGTCCGTGAGAATCGGCGCCTGCCAATTCATAAACCGATGCAACCCGCCCGCCGCCTGAATAATTTCCATACCGGGCCGGATATTCAGGTGATAAGTGTTGCCAAGAAGAATTTTCGTCCCCATCTCTGTCAACTCGCGCGGGTCCAGCGCCTTGACGCTCGCCTGCGTCCCGACTGGCATGAAGACCGGCGTCTCAATCACGCCGCGCGTGGTCGTCAGCCGTCCCAGCCGCGCCTTCGAACTCGCGTCCGTCTTAAGCAATTCAAACATCCAGACGCTTCAATCGTGATTCCCTCCCCGCAAGTCAAACGAAAACCACCGGCAATTTTGATGGATTCGCGCGAAGCATCGTCTAAAATCCTACCAATCGCCGCCACGACATGCGCCCATTCTCGATTGGAATTCTCCTCGCCGCCGCCGCCACAATTTTCACCGCTCCCTCGTTCGCGCTGGACCTCGTGCGAGACGGCAAACCACTGGCTAGCATTGTTATTCCCGCGCAACCGTTGCCGGTTGAAACCTACGCCGCCCAGGAATTGCAATACCATGTTCAAAGCTCGACACGCGCGCGCCTGCCAATCGTCCGCGAAAACGAGCAAGTTCCTCCCGGCGCGCACGTCTATCTCGGCAACTGCGCGGCGGCCATTGCCAAAAAAATCGACTCTTCTCAAGTCGCCGGAAACGGCTACATCGTAAAAACCAACGACGAAAATCTTTTCATCACCGGTAAAGATTCCGAAGGCGACCCGCTCGATTTGGATACGCAAGAAGGAACGTTGTTCGGCGTCTATGACATCCTCGAAAACAACCTCGGCGTCCGCTGGCTCTGGCCCGGCAAGCTTGGCGAAGTCATTCCGCGAAGCAGATCCCTCGCGCTTTCGCCACATGAAGCCACCGTCCAGCCGCTGCTCTGGTTCAAACAATGGCGCAACGATTCGTTGCCCGGCGAACGCATTTGGCTCAAGCGCCAGCGATTCGGCCGCAGCATTCGTCCCCATTACGGTCATTCCTTCGGCGAATACTGGGCAAGGTTCGGCAAGACGCATCCCGAATATTTCGAGATGACGCCCGACGGAAAACGCGGCCTCGATCCCACCACCGACAACAACCCGACCTATCTGCACATGTGCGTTTCCCAACCTGCGTTGACCTCGCAGATCATAGAAGATTGGAAAGCCAAGGGCGCTCCGAAATTTCTGAATGTCTGCGAAAACGACGGCTGGGCCGGTTGCGCCTGCCCGACTTGCATGTCGTGGGACCAACCTGCGCCCGGCGACCCAATCCCATTCGACCAACGCGCAGACGCCGCCCGCCGTGCCTTCAACGGCCAGGAAGGTCGCCGCGACGAATGGATGCTCAAGCTCGGTTCGTTGTCCGACCGCTACGCGCATTTTTGGAGGAACATTTCCGAGACCGCCCGCCAGACGCGGCCCGATGTCGAAGTTGTCAGCTACGTTTATGACAATTATAGAAAGCCGCCCGTCAAGGAAATGCTCAACTCAAACGTCCTCTGCGGTGTTGTGCCGCAGGAAAGCATTTTCGGCTACAGCCAGCGCGATTCAAGCGTCTTCCGCCACGATTGGAGCGGCTGGGAGAAGACCGGATGCGCGCTTTTTCTCAGGCCCAATTACACCCTTCAAGCGCCCAATTTCCCCGCCTTCTACGCCCGCATTCTCGGCGAAGACCTCAAGTTCGCAATGGCCCACGGCATGAAAGGGACCGATTTCGATTCGCTCACCAGCAAGTATTCCACCGAAGGCCCTTCGCTTTACATGCTTGCGAAAATCCTGAATCACCCCAACGCTCCGGTGGGCGCTGTTGTTAACGAATTTTGCGACGCCTTCGGCCCCGCCAGAGGCGCAATCATACAATATTTTCGAGTATGGGAAGGCATCTATCCCAATTACTCCGAAGCTCAGATTGCTTACGCCATCGACGCTAAACGCCGCTACGGTTCGGGCATCTATGGCCCTTATTATTTCCTTGCTGATGAAATTTATACTCCCGCTGTAATGGCCAACGCCTGGTCAATACTAAACGTTGCCCGCCGCCGCGCCGCTCCGGACGCAACCGCCGCTGCGCGAGTCGAGTGGCTTGCCAAAGGCCTGCAACAAACCGACCTGCTCCTCGCCGCCGCCAGGGCCTACGAAAAACAAATCGACACGCATGACTCCACGGACTTCAACGCCGCCTGGCAAAAGCTGGAAGACTTCCGCAAATCCAATGCCGAATACGACAAAATCAACTTCGCCGGCCTAACCGGCTCCGAAGAAAAGTGGCACCCCAAGAAAAATAAGTAGCAATGCCACCTCCGCTGGCAGTTCGCTACTGGAAAAAAACAGAAAATTTTGCATTTGACAGGTGGGGACGCCTCGCCGAGGCGTCCGCGGACAGATCAGCGATCCGCCCCTACCTTCCTGAAATAGCCTCGTCAACGCCGTCCGCCCCCGCCTAGACTCGTTCGTGCGATTACTGGACCGCTATTTACTGCGAGAGCTGCTTGTGCCGCTGGGGTATTGCTTGTGCGGATTCCTGATCTTTTATGTCGCCTTCGACCTCATTTTCCAGGTCCAACGATTCCTGGAAAACAAAATGCTCTTCGTCGATATCCTCGAATATTACGTCGTCACCCTGCCGGAATTGCTGGTTGAGCAAGTACTTCCAGTTTCTTTGTTGTTGGCCCTGCTCTACACGTTGACAAATCTCAGCCGATACAACGAACTGACCGCGATTCGCACCGCGGGCGTTGGTCTATGGCGTCTCTCATTGCCTTACATCGGTGTCGGAGCGGTGTTTGGCTTGGTCGTTCTGGTCATCGGCGAATTCTGGCTGCCAAGCGCCTCAGAGCGGGCGAAGTTTATCCTCGAACGCCGCGTTGCCGGCGCGACTCAGCGCGATTGGGTCCCGAACCTGGAATTTTACAACGAACCCGCCTTGCGCGATTGGAACATTAGCCGTTTCAACCGGCGCACATCGCAGTTGGACCGCCTCCGAGTACAATGGAATATCGGCAATGGCACGAATGAACTTATCGGGGCAAAATCCGCGTCTTACGAGGACAATCAATGGAATTTTTACGATGCTGTGGTCTGGCGCTGGCGCACGGGCGATCCGCCTACCTTCGTCGAAAGCAACGCTGTTCTGCGCGTTTCCTTTCCCGAAACGCCTGCATGGCTCAGAAGTGAAATCAAGGTCAACTCTCTCAATCCCTCCGACGCAGCAAAAGGGCAGGGTCCACAACTTTCCATTCGCGAAATTTTGGAGTTTATTCGGCTCCATGCGCATGTCAGCCGTGAAAAAAGGGCAATGTTGTTGACGCAGTTGAATGGCCGTCTTGCCGCGCCCTTCACCTGTCTGGCGGTGGTGCTGATCGCGCTGCCGTTTGGCGCGAAAGCCGGGCGTCACAATGTCTTTGTCGGAGTCGCCAGCAGCATTTTCATTTG
>DASXZW010000114.1:0-75502 GCA_036501665.1 Verrucomicrobiia bacterium | reverse complement strand
TCACGTTCAATCTCAGCCAGACTCGGCAACGGCTTCTTGGGTTGATGCATATAATGACACTCCGTCCATAGTTGATGTTTTCTCAACGGCGGAGGAACCGTTACACCTCTAATATTAAGAACAGTGTCAAGATGCGCCCCGTCCGCAGTGCCAGCGCAAAAAGACGATGGTCAAAGAAAAAGCTTTGACCGCTATATCTGGCGAATAATCCGTCCTTTGCATGAGCCACGCTGCTAATAAGCACCGTGGCTTTTGATTTTTGCACTCATCCTCTTACGATTTGCATCTATTCACTCAAGATGAGCATCGGCTGAGTCGCAATCCATCGCAAAACCGAATTGATAGGTTCGGTTCATGGAAAATTTAAACGAGCAACAAGCCTGTCAATATTTCGGCGGAATCACCCCGCGAACATTGCTTGAGTGGCGGCGAAAGCGGGGACTTCCACATATCAAGCTGACTGCAAAAGTCATCATTTATCGGCGCGGCGACTTGGACGGTTGGATGGAACGGCATCGAGTCGCCATGCGCTCACTACCAGGAACGCGCAGGGGTTCACGATGAGCGAGGGTAAGCAGCCATTTTTCGAGGATTATTCTTCGGACGATCAATCCGCGCTCGACAGACAAATTGTTGACTTCGATTGGGCTGGCCTTGAGCGAGCTTTTGGCGAAGTGACGACCGACGAAGATCGTGACGCGGTTGTAAAATGCGTGTCCGCTCTTTTCCAATGGTTGACTGCCGTCAATATGGAAAATCGAAACGCGCAGCAAAAGGTTGGACGCCGATTTCTCGCGCTGGCGTGGGTTGTCAATCCGAACTTGTTCCAAGGGATTTCAGCTACGAAGTTGGCGCGTAAAATAGGAATCAAAGCGCCTTATCACTTTCAGAAGTTGACTGGCGAGGTTAGCAGACACTTCGGAATAAGAAATCGCGGACAACGCCACGCCTGGAATTTAGGAGTCAGAAAAAATGCCCGGTGAACCTCCACAAAACAACTCCCGGCCCCAGCCGAGGCCAGAACCGAGCGCAATGGACGTGGCAATCCAACAAAGCGGAAACGCTCCCGGCGGATTTGTCGCCGCGATGCGAACGCCAGACGCTTTTGAACTTATGGCTGCCAATCCGCTGGCTTACGTCTTGGCCGCAGTGATCGCATACCGTGCAAGGTGGAGTGATTCATTCAATCGTTATGGATTGGAATTAGGCGAAGCTCTTGTTGGCGACCACGAAGCATACGGGATGACACAACAACAGTATCGAACCGCGAAGTCAAAATTGACTAACTGGGGTTTTGCAACATTCAGGCCAACAAACAAAGGGACAGTGGCAAGTCTCACTGATACAAGGCTTTTCAACGTGCTATTGGGAGTCAGTAACAATCGGAACAACAATCGACCAACGACCAATCAACGAGCGGCTAACGACTAACGAAGACAGAGAAGACGTAGAAGACTGTAAAGACCTCGAAGAAGGAAAAGACCATGCACACACGCAAGGGCGCGGGCGTCCGGCAATTCTCATTCCCGATGAACTGAATACACCTGGATTTTCGGAAGCATGGGATGATTGGATGTGTTTTCACAGGCGCTTCCTTGGCCGGTTTCCATCTCAGGAACAAATCGAATCTGATCTTGAACTTTGCAGAAGGGACGGCCCGGTGGATGCACTCGACCGGATTCAGGCATGGAAAGAAATTTTACTTCGCAGGATCGAGGAATGTGAAATCGACCCGGAGGTTCATGCCTACTGAGAACCAGTCGGAACTTTTTGAAAAACCCCGGCAGATCGTTGTCGGTGGGAACGACTTTCACGCCAAGCTCGAAGCCATCCAACGGGACGGCGGCCGCGTCACGGTTGTCGAGGCCGTGACAGGTCACAACGCCCTCTGGAAATTGCGGATTTCTTGGCCGGATTCGATGCCCAAAAGATAGCGTCTTTGCTTTTGTGTATGTCAGACATAACGACACCGATTGAAGTTTACAGGCCGAGTGAGATAGCACGGCAGGCAAAGCGATGCGATAAGACGCTTAGCCGTATCGGCTCGCCAGTGGCACGACGGGGCAATTCTGATGAAGACGTTGAGCAAGCTCTCCACCTTTTATTTCATCGGCTTTCTGATGCGTTGCCAGCGCAGATCGTCTCCGCGTTAAAGGCATCAGGAATCGACGCCTCTCCGTTGAGTATCGACGTTTTCACGTTCCTTATTTGGATGAAGCTGGCGGAAATCGCGGACAACGAACTTGCCCGGCGCGGCCTCGACACGATGTTTGACGGAGGCGAAAACAGCGAAGTCGAATACCCGGTTGAAATTCGCAATCTCTGCGAACGGATTTCACAGTAAACTATAAACAAAACGACACCACATATATGCAATCAACAAAACACGTCTCTATCACATTGGCGGATGGCTCAACCGAAACTGTGCAGGTCAAAGAACTCGGCTTGAAGGACATGAAAAACTATCTGTCAATCATTGATGACGAGGAAAAAATCATCGCGCTTTGCACCGGAAAACCAGATAACTGGGTTCAAGCGTTACCACTTGATTCAGCAGTGAAAATTGCTGAGGCCGATTTGGAGGTAAACGGAGAGTTTTTCCAAGGTTGGATGGTGCGGAGAATTCTTCGACTTGAGCGAATGCACCCCGGCATTATCGAAAGACTCCAACAGCCAAAAACCCAAAAGTAAGCCGTGTCCGAAAACGTCACAATCAAGTTTGGTGTTGACGGCATCGGCCAGGCCATCAACCAGATCAAGGAACTTTCGCACTCTATCGCAGATGTTGCGAAGGAAGTGGCGGCCCCGCTTCTCGCGGCGACGAGCGTTGCGGGTGTTGTGGAATTGGCGAAGGGCTTTAACGAGCTAAATTTACAGATCGAGAAGGCCAGTCAAATAACGGGGATAGTTGCAGGGGACATGGCTGGCCTGTCGTTGGCATTACGGCGCAGTGACGTGCCGATAGAGTCATCTAGTCAAGGACTCAAGGTGTTTCAGAAATGGCTCGTCGAAACTGGACAGTCAAGCGGAGATTTAATTGAAGACCTTAAAAAGCAGGCTGAATTTTTTAGCTCTTTCGCAGACGGCGCGGTCAAGAGCGCACTTGCGCAGGAACGCTTCGGGCGGTCAGGAATCGAGTTTATTCCGTTTCTTGACAAAGGTGCGGCTGGAATTCGGGAACTAATCGCACAACAGAAGGATTTAAGCGGCGTAACTACTGAGACCGCAGCAAAAGCACGAGAGCTAACCGATTCAACCACGGACTTTTGGACGGCAACAAAGGGGTTGTTTGGAACGATTGCGCAAAAACTGGACTTGACAACATTTTTCCAAAATGTAGCAGGCGGGGAGGTGTTGTTTCGTAAGTTAATCAGTGATACGGACGATTTGGCCGAGGCAACTGCGAGGGCAGCGGAGCCACAAAAGAAGCTGGATGGCCTTTGGACTCCCGATCAATTGCAGGCGGCGAACAAGGCAATCGACCAACAGCGCGAGAGTTTGGAAATTGAGAAGCAACGGCGGGACATGATGGCTAAAGGCGTCGGTTCCTATTCACAGGGAACTCCAGGAGACCCGTTCAAAGAGGATCAAACAGCCCTTGATACCGAAGCGCGAGGAGTGCTTCAAAAGCTGGCTAATGCGCGTGAGGTTCACGGTAAGGGGGGCATGACCGACCTGGAGTTTCAGCAGGCAAGCCTTGAAGTGGACAAGGAATTGCTTCGTATTGACACTCAGCGTCAGGCGATTCAGCAGATGGACATTTCCGACGAAATAAAGCGAGAGGAGCTTGCGCAGCAAGAATTCGAGCGCAAGCGAGCGATGCTGCAAAGTGATTGGACTAAAACCGCTGAGGAAAAGCGGCTTGGCGACATCATGCTTTTGCGTCAGGAATCAGCGCATCTTCAAACTTTGATTAACTCCTTCGAGAAGACCAAAGGGCAAGATGAAAGAAATCCAGACAGAGCAGCTATGGCACCCGTGTTGCAGTCTGGCGAGGAGACTGCCCAGAAGCAGCAAGACAAGGTCAATCAGAGTCTGGCACTGAAAGAGCATCAGCCAGACCCGAATAGCTTCAAAGATCAATGGTTGAAGAATCTCAAGGAAATCGAGAGCGAGTCTGCAATGACATGGCAACACGTCGCGGACACAATGCACAAAACGGTTGAAGCCAGGGTTGATTCTGTCAGTGAGAATTTCACAAAAGTTCTCATGCGAACCGAGAGTTGGAGACAGGCGCTTATGAGCATCGGTTCTGCGATTGAGAGTCAAATATTAGGGTCAATAATCAAAATGGCAGCGCAAGCTTTGATCGAGTGGATGCCCGCCGCGATACTTTCGTCAATCGCAAGCGACGGCGAATCTGCCGGAAGCGGTTTGGCCGCCGTGCTCTCCGCGCTCATGGGGTTTTCGGAAGGCGGTTACACAGGCGCAGGCGGAAAATATGACATGGCAGGCATCGTCCATCGCGGCGAATACGTCATGCCGGCGGATACCGTGAACAGGGTTGGATTGTCCGTAATGGAGGACATTCATCGCGGCGGCTCGTCTTCGCATGTGTCCGGCAGAAGAAGTGGCGGGGAAATACATATTCACAATTGGGCGTCAGACGAAGGAAGGAGAATCGCCAGTCACATTCGCAATAATCCCGACGTGCAACACGCTTTGAACGATCATTCGCGGCGCAAGTCATATCGAATAATTCCGCGTCAGGCATAGCGCAGCAGGGCCGCCAGCGAGCGTATAGCCATCGGGCGCGGTGTCCAGGTGGTAAAACGAAAAAGCCCCCACCGTTGCCAGTGAGGGCGCGATTGTGTTAGGAATCTTTTAACCGAGCTTTCTCAGTTCTTCCATCGTGACTTCGGTCGTGAGTTTTGCCGTCGCCTTTTGAATGCGATACTCTCTTTCGTCGTCTTCGACCGCTTCTAGCAACGCTTCGTACGTTGGGGCGGTGGCGATAATTCTGAGTTGTTGAATGGCTTTCGCAGTAGAATGAATTTGCGAATGGCTCCAAGAGGGATTCTGCGCCAGGACTGCCCGTTCTTTCCGAGCTTGGCTTAGTGCCAAAACGTCAATGCCGCTGATCCGATTGGCGATTAAATCGCGCTGGTCTTGCGGCAATTTCGATGGGTCAACCTCAAGGTGAATTGTGGATTTTGGAACATCTACGCCTCGGCGGAATGCCTCGGCCTGATTAACTTCAAAACGAAGTATCATAGGTCAATTATTATTTATCTGTCAAACTAACTATTGGCCGTAATTATTTCGTTGCCAATGGCCGGTCAGCAACATGGACAGTTTACTAGATTTCTGGAAAACCGCAAACAAAAACCCGCCACAATCAAGCGGCGGGCGCGATAATCGGGAGCGGGATTAAATCACCGCTGAGACTTCGGCGGCGGCTTCTGTCCTCTGGCCTTGTAATAATCGTCAATCACGCGGTCAACGTCGAGGCCGTGCGCTTTTAGAGCCTTCCTGATTCGCTTTTGGGCTTTGGTCATGGCTGGCCTTTCAATTATTGGCTGACGTGTGATCACCTAAGTCAATAACCGGCTCCCAGCGTTTGCCCGATTTTAATAGCATAAGAGCCGCGCTTCGGTGAAGCTGATTTGCCCAACGCTCGTAAACGACCGCAAGCGCGTTGCGCTCGTGAGCTTTGAGACTAAAGGCGTGTTGCAAAAGCAATGGTTCCAGGATTGCGTCTGCGGGTTTGACTTTCAACGGGACGGCGAAACTGTGGCGAACATTTTGAACCACCCAATAATCGTCGTCTTGAGCGCGGCTGTATTCTTCCACAAGGTTGTCGCCAAAGTCATCCGAACCGCCAGCCTCAAAGATACTCAGCAAAGCGTCTTCAAGGCTCACGCCCCGGCGCATTGCGATGTATGCGACCATCAGCCAAAAGCACGAGGGCATTAGCGTCGGAATTTCCTCATTGATATGTTGCAAGGGGAACGACACTTTTTCGTCTCTCTTGCAGTGAGTGGGTATCATCATTAGCCATTCTTGAAACGTCTCCGGTTTTTGATTATTCATCTTTACGTCTTTCTGAAAAACAATCGCCGCCTCGAAGGCGATCAACCTTGTCGCAACGGGGTAATGAATCCCGCCGCTATCGAGACGGCGAAAGATTTCGTCACTGAGAGGCTCGAAACGGGTCATTACTCCGCTTGACGTGAGCCTGTTCCGTTTGATCGACGGAACGCGGACACGTTGCTCTCACCCAGGCGCGGACGCAATTATAAATTGTCGGGCAAAGTGATTTTCGGCAGAAAGTCCGGGTAAGGCATCGAAGCTGCAACGGTTTCGCGAGGCACCCCGGCTTCAACCGCCATGTGTGCGATGATCGTTCGCGGGTGGAAACGGTATTCTTGGCGGCTGATTTGAAAGCCGGGTATCACGGGATGCCTGCCTTTGCACTTTTTGAGCAGCGTCCGCTTATGGATGCCGAGCCATTCGGCGGCGGCTTCGAGCGAAAGCATCTGGTCGATAAACGGCACTTCGACTGATGGGGGATTCTTCATTCAGGTTGCCTACAAACGCCTACAAAAAACGTGTTATGATATGCAATTATCTTCGCAAAATGCTGTCAACATAATTCCTAAAGCTGAATCATAACACGCTGTATTTCAATGGGTTTAGGTCTAAGATTGTCTTGGATTCTGTCTGGTTTAGCAAACCGCCGCATTCGGCCACTCTGCCACCTCTCCCGTTCTTTTGTAGTTTGGCAGGCATCGCTGCGGCGTTCAAGTCCAAAGGACACTGCAAACCGTTCATTCGTCATCGTGGGGTTTGAAAGCGATACAGCGCCTTTTCGGTGCGAATGTAAACGCTCCCATTGGCCAAAAGCGGCGAGGCGTAAATTCTTTCGTGGAAGTCGTGGGACGAAATGACTTTCCATTCGGGCTGGCTGGCGATGACGGTCACGTTCCCGGGTTCGCTGCAAAAATAGACTTTACCATCGCCCGCCACCGGGGACGCGAAGTAATTCCCGAGGCCGGCGACTCGTTCCTCCTGCAACTGAAGTCCCGTCCCGGCGTCGAGCTTCGTGACGATGCCGCCTTCCTTCACCATGTAAAGAATGCCGTGATCAATGACGGGAGTTGAGACGTATGGAACGCCGCGCAGATGTTTCCACGTGACCGTGCTGGCCGGAAGTTCGCCGACGCCGCCCGGCTTGATGGCCAGCAACGAATTTCGCGCGAGCTGAAAAATCTGCGCGTGATGCTCCCATTCGTGCTGGTCGAGAAGTCCGTCCTGATTCAGGTCCATGCGGAAAAAGCGGTCCTGGACTTCGTGATCCTTGATTTCGTCGTGGGAAAGTTTTCCATCGTGATTGGCGTCCCACTTGGACAATGCCACGGGCCATGAGTCAAGTGTAATTCTACTGACAGCATCGCCACCGGGCGCCCACGACGCCATATAAATTGTGTCGCCAGACGGCACAGCGGTGGGAATGACAATCCGCGCCAGGCCGTTGATCCACCAAAGCCTCTTCCCATCGCCGGGGTCGTAAGCGGCCAGTTCCAATGCGCCCGCGACGAGCAGTTCGGGTTGTCCGTTGTGCGACCACATGACGGGCGTGGAATAACTTCGCACCGCATCAGGCCTCGGAGTTTTCCAGAGCAATTTTCCTGTGGCCGTGTCGATGGCCATCACAAAACTGTCAACATCGTGGTCCTGGTTGAGGATGATTTCATTGTTGAACAGCGCCGGCGAACTGCCTGCTCCATATTCGTCTTGAAACGGTCCGGCTTTGTATTCCCAAAGTTTTTTTCCGTTCAAATCAAACGCCAGCAAACCGTAACTGCCGAAAAATGCGAACACTCGCTGGCCATCGCAGGCGGGCGTCGCAGTGGCCGGACTTCCGAGAGGATGCGTTTGCTCAACGGCGCTTACCGTGACTCCGTTGTGCCACAAAACTTTGCCGGTCTCCGCGTCAATGGCGAGCACGGCCAATTCTCGCGTTGCTTCCTGGTACGCAGTCAGGAAGATTTTCCCACCAGAGAGAATTGGCGTCGCGTGGCCTGAATCCAGAGGGATGCGCCAGCGCAAATTGCCGGAAGAATCAAATTCGGAGGGCAATTTTCCGCAAGCCGGATCGGCGACCCCGCGATCAGAGCGAAAATACTGCGCGTCGATCTCCCCCGCCCTGCTGTCAACCAAAGCAACAAAAATCAGAGCGCAGATCGCAGGCTTAAGGAGGAGTGTCCGGCTAAATCTCACAGGCGCTAAAGTTTCTTGACGCTCGTTCTTTGTTTCAACCAATCAAAGTCCGTGGCTGGCGACGCGGGAATCGTCCCACCGACGCCCCCCTGGACTGGCGGGCGGACCGTTCCCGGCACAAGCCAGTGATGGGTTTCAAGATGGCCGTCGGCGAACGAAAGGCTCAAGCCACCGTCGTGGTACGAGCCTGGCATATTTCCCCATTGGTAAGTTTCCAGGCGATTGACAAAAAATCCGTCATTGATCGTGTCAGGGTGCTCGTCAAGAAAAACGAAAATTCCGGCGGGATTGGGAATTGATTTGGTCTTATAGAATTGCACGTAAAGCGGGTTGAACTGGTCCAGAAGATTACCACAATCGCCGACCATCGCATTCATCGAGACACTGCGAATGCGCGGACCGTTCGCTGCAATCGAGCGGTCGGACGGACATTTGAAGATTTCTGCGGACCGATTGTGGAAAGGCGAAAAGAGCGTTTTGGTGAGGTAATCTAAATTAGTATTGTCGTCGCTGTTGCTCCAATCCTCAACGTTGGCGGCCCAGGTGTTGCGCGTGGAAGTTGTCTGCGGTTTTCCGTAATTATTGACAAGAAGGTCGTTGTTGTCCGATGCGTAAAGAATCCAGGCCAGCGTGAGCTGTTTGATGTTGTTGTTGCAGGCAGTTCCTTCGGCGGCGCCTTTTGATTTTGACAGGACGGGAAGCAGCATCGCCGCCAGGATCGCGATGATCGCAATGACCACCAAAAGTTCGATCAAGGTAAAGGCGCGTTTTTGGCGGGTGGATGTCATCTATAGTCGCGCTGAAGACTGTAAGCCCGCGCAAATCGGCGCGTCAATCGCAACTTGTCGACGGATGCGCCCTGAGCCAACGTTACTTTTTGTCCGGTTTTGGCCGTTAGCGGCATCTATTAAATGAGATGAGCACAGACCGCCAGTTATTGACAGAGTTCCGCCGAGAGGGTTCCGAAAGCGCCTTTGAACAACTTGTGGAACGCCACCTCAAGCTTGTTTATTCCACCGCAATGCGCGTGGTCAACGGAGACGCCCATCTGGCGCAGGACATTTCACAAACCGTCTTCGCAAACCTCGCTCGAAAAGCCGCCAAACTGCCCGCGGATGTGCCCCTGGCCGGCTGGCTTCACAGCGATGCTCGATTCACCGCCCTGGAATTTCTCAGGAAGGAACGACGCCGGATCACTCGTGAACAAGAGGCTTCCACCATGCATGAAATGCAATCGTCAGAAGAAGAAGTGGACTGGTCCCGGCTCCGGCCAATACTGGATGAAACCCTCAGCGAACTTGAGGAAGAGGACCGGCACGCGCTCCTGTTGCGCTTTTTCGAGCATCGAAACCTCGCCGAAGTGGGCCTGACGATTGGCCTCTCCGAAGATTCGGCGCGCAAGCGTGTGAGCCGTGCCCTCGATAAATTGCGGAACCTGCTTTCTTCTCGCGGCGTGACCACGACCACAGCCGCTTTGACATCCGTATTGACAAGCCGGGGCGTCGAGAGCGTCCCATCCGGTTTGGGTGCTCAATTAACACGCTCGGCGCTCGCCGCCGCCGGAACAACAGCCGCGACATCAGGTGTCGGAATATTTTCGATCTTCACGTCCGCAAGCACTGGGACAGTTATCATGGCATCCGCCGCACTGTTATTTGTGGGCGCAGCGGTCGTGAAGTTTTGCTCTTCCGTTTCCGACGACGGAAGCCAATCACCCTCAGTTGCCGCTACCGAGCCCGCGCCAAATCCCGGCGCTTCGCTTGCAAATCCAGTTCCACCACAACGCGACGTCCAAGCTCAATCGTCTGGCAAGACGCAAAACAATCCCGATTTCACCGTTGTTTTGGCCAAAATTCAGGAAGTCCTGCATGACCCAAAACCCGCTCCCTTCGAGAATCAAGCAATGCGGGAAGCGCTCGCTGAATTGGGCGACCATCGCGAAGCCGCCATCCCGATTCTGCGAACCGCGCTTATGGAGGCGAACCCACAAGTCAGCGACCGCGCCGCCGATGGTTTGAGGCAGATCGGCCCGACAGCCCACGAAGCGATGCCGGATATTTTGCAGAAGCTTCGCACCTTGGAACCTGACGACATAGCGGAGCAACTCATCTCCGCCTTGGAAAGCATTTCGCCGCCGACTGATCCTTCTCCAGAGCTGGCGCAAATCATAAAGGATTACCCTCAAACGCTTCGCCCTCTCGCCAATAGCCTCTCATCTTCGCCCTTGGGAAAGTCGCCGCTCATTGCCGAAGCGATCCGCCCGGCCTTGCAGGACCAGGATCTGAAAGCCAGAGTGGACGCCGCCTACTCTCAAGCCATTCTGCTCAGGGACAAAGCCGGCGAGGACGTTCTCAAGGTGTCCATCGAAGGGCTTAAGTCCACCGATGAGGACGTGCTCAGCTTTGCATTGGTCGCGCTGAAGAGTATTGGAACCGACCCGAAAGGTGGCACAAACATCGAAGATTTCTTAAAAGGTGTGTCGCTGGAACGCTTTGGGTCGGACACGAAGGAAGCTGTCCCATCGCTGATCAACATCGCCAATCATAGCAAACGCAAGGATTTACGGATCATGGCTCTTGAACTCCTAGACGGCATCGACCCCGGAGTGATGTCGGAGAATCCCGCTGCGAAAAGCATGTTGCAGACGCACCAGCAGGATGTCGCTTTTGGGATGAAACTCTTTTTACTGCGAGAGGTACAACACCAACCTATTCCCTTGTCTGAATTGCTCGACGGCCTTGCGCAACATCCGGGCCTGCTTGTCGGAATATCGAGCGCGCTCGCCGCATTCGGTCCTGAAGCACGCGCCGCGCTGCCCACGCTGAAAGCGGCGTTCCCCGGTTTGGCGGCGCCAGAAGGGGCTTCCGGAGCGGACCTCTTTACTGCGAGCCGCGCGAGAGAAACAGTGGCGAACGCCATTCAGAAGATTGAACCCGATCAACCCAAGCTCCTTTTCACATATTCGGACATCCAATCGGTGATGGCCCCTTCTAATGGCCCCAGGCGAGACTGGGACCGAAAACAGCAAAAAGCATTTTTGCTGGGATTAGGAGCCGCACGAATGACTCAAGGCCGCCCGTTGGAGATGACGCCGGAGCAAATGCATTGGATGTTGGATAATCTCAAAACCAATGACCAGTCGGTTTACGACAATGTCGCCAGCATCGTGGCGAAAATTGATCCACATTTCTTTAAATAAGCGCGCACCAACAATAGGTGTACCGATCTAATGTTCCATCGCGTAAGTGATGATGTTTAGAAACATCGGATACGCCAGCGGCATGGAGAAAGTGTCGAAATAGCTGTCGTTGTCACCTTCATGTTCCCAACCATCCCCGAAATGATTGTTATGACAGGCCAGGACCATGATGCGCTGTTTGTCGTCGAGAATCGCGAAGTAATGCGGGTCGTGGTTTTTTTTGTCGAAGTCCCACTGATAATCGTACGAAAGCCCGCTGCTCAGGTACGTTCCCACGCTCGGAATTTGCGGCTCTTTCTTGAATTGATAGACGCTGTGAAAAATGGGGTGCTCCAGCCCAAGCTCAACAGGTTCGCGATCCGGGAAAACTTTTTTAATCTCCTCGTAAAAATGCTCGTATTGAGTGTCGCCCCAAAAATCATCAACCATCAGGAAACCGCCGCTGAGCAGATAACTCCGCAACGCCGATGCTTCATCTTCATCAAAGACCACGCGACCTCCCGCAGCCATATAGACAAATGGATACTCCGGCAAATCCGCGACCGAAATATCAATGAAATTCAAGCCTGGCCGCACCTTCATGCTTGTCACCTGAAAAAGCCGGAAGATCAAGTTCAAGTCCGCGTCCGGCGCGTCATCGTCCCATAACCGTCCCCCGCCGAATCCGCCACGCCCCTCGAAATGTTTAAATTTCAGCCGCGGAAAAGTGAAAACATCGTTGGTGAAAGCAGGATCGATGGCCGCGCTCATCATCTCCTGCTCTTTGAGGCGTTCGGGATCACGGACTTCGTAAAACCGGCGTCCCCGACCGCGACCGCCCCCGCGAAATTGCGCGTGCGCCGAGATGATAACGACAAGAACGAGGAGCAGCGTCACTGGCGCGGCAAACTTGCGGAGGTTCGTGGCGAGCCGTTCTCTCATTTCCACCAACCACGATAGCCGCTGGAAATTGAATTGCAAACCGCTTTGAGATTGTCGCCGACGGGTTATTTGTTTGAACGAGAGCCGTCCCCTGATCCGCCCAACAATCGAAATCATCAACCCCCTCTCCTCCACACACTTGTGGAGGAGAGGGCCGGGGAGAGGAGGCTGCTTCTCCCCTGGAAAAAATCGTGACAGTGCCAGGATGCCCCTCGCCACCCCGCATTTGACGAAGCGGGTGAAGGAATGCACACTCCCAACCGTCAAAATCGTCAAAATGAACTGTTTTGGTCGTCTGGGCCTCCTCCGGTCTTGTTCGACGTTGTCACCCGGTTCGGGTGGCTTCGAGCGTGTTTTAAGAATAGATCGGGTAAGGGATTGCGGGCGCGGCGGGGCGGATGGCGAGGAGCGACGAAGGAGAATATCCCTCGTGGATCTTCGACTGAGGAGCAACGAAGCCAGTCGCCCCGCCCCGCCGCAAGACCGACCGAGCTATTTATAAAACACGCTCTAATGAACGTCCAACAGCCGCCCGTTTCTTCCGCCCGCCCTACGGTCAGCGGAAAGTTTTTTCGCGTCGGTGCGGCCAAATTCTATCTCAAAGGGTTGACGTACGGTCCGTTCCGACCCAACGCGGAAGGCCAGCCATTCCCGAATCCCGATGAGACGCGCCGCGATTTCGAGCTGATCCGGCGTTTGGGCGCTAATTTTCTGCGCGTTTATCACGTGCCGCCGCGATGGCTTTTGGACCTCGCGGAGCAATTCGGCCTGAAACTGCTGATCGACGTCCCGTGGAGCAAACACGTCTGTTTCCTCGATTCGCCGGCTTTGTGCGATGAAGCTCGCTCGGCTATTCGCGCGGCGGTGCAGGCGTGCGCCCGGCATCCGGCGGTTTTTGCGTATAGCATTGTCAACGAACTTCCCCCGGACATCGTTCGATGGAGCGGAGCGGAGGCGATCGAAGATTTTCTGGATGAACTCGTTGCCGTGGCAAAAGCCGTGGATCCGGAATGCCTTTGCACTTTTGGCAATTATCCGCCGACGGAGTTTTTGCGCCCGAAGAATATCGACTTCATCTGCTTCAACGTCTATCTGCACCAGCAGCGCCCGTTCGAGAATTACATCGCCCGCCTGCAAATGATCGCCGACTCCAAACCACTGGTGATCAGCGAATTTGGTATCGACAGCCTGCGTGAAACTGAACCCATCAAATGCGAAACCCTCGAATGGCAAATTGAATCAGCCTTTCGCGGCGGCGTTGCGGGGACGATCATTTTTAGTTTCACCGATGAATGGCACAAGGACGGGCGCGACGTTCCTGACTGGCAATTCGGTTTGACAACCCGCGAGCGAGCCACGAAGCCGTCTTACGAGGCTGTGCAGAAGAAATTCGCGCAAGCCCCGTATTTCCCGCTGCATAATTATCCCAAAGTCACGGTGGTCGTCGCCTGTTACAACGGCGGGCGAACGCTCCAGCCGTGCCTGGATTCGTTGGTCCGCCTCAATTATCCGGCATACGAAGTGATCGTCGTCGATGACGGCTCGACGGACATCACGCCTCAAGTGGCGTCGTTGTACAAAAATTTCCGCTACATCCACCAAAAGCACGAGGGGTTGTCCGTGGCACGAAACGCGGGGATTTTCGGCGGCGACGGCGAAGTGGTGGCATTCACGGATGCTGATTGCCGGGCTGACCAGGATTGGTTGTATTACCTCGTCGGCGATCTGTTAAAGGGCGCATTCATCGGCGTGGGCGGGCATAATTTTCTTCCGCCGGAAGATTCCGCTGTTGCCGCAGCCGTGATGGTTTCACCGGGCGGCCCTTCGCATGTGATGCTGACAGATCGACAGGCGGAGCACATTCCCGGCTGCAATATGGCGTTCTATAAATGGGCGCTGGTTGAAATTGGCGGATTCGATCCGATTTTTTACCGCGCGGGAGACGACGTTGATGTTTGCTGGCGACTGCAACGGCGCGGATACCGGCTTGGATTCAGCCCGCCGGCGTTCGTGTGGCATTACCGGCGCTCAACGGTTGCCGCTTACCTGAAACAGCAAAGCGGTTACGGCGAAGCGGAGGCGATGCTGGTCCGCCGGCACCCGGAATATTTCAATCTTTTTGGCGCAAGCGTCTGGCACGGGCGCATTTACACTGCGTCAAAGTTCGGACTGATCATTCGTCCGCCGATGATTTATCACGGACTCTTCGCGACAGGCTTTTTCCAGGGATTATACCAGGCAGAACCGGACACCGTGCTGATGCTCTGCACGAGCCTCGAATATCACGCTCTCGTGAACGCGCCTTTGCTGGCATTGTCGGTGACGTTCCACCCGCTGCTCCCGTTTGCGTTGACAAGCATATTCTTTTCGCTCGGCGTATGCGTCGTGGCGGCGGCGCAGGCGGGCATCCCGCGAAATAAAATGCGCTTTTGGTCGCGGCCAATGGTCGCCCTGATGTTTTTCCTGCAACCAATCGTTCGCGGCTGGGCGCGATACCAGGGTCGATTGAGCCTCGGCCCAACTCCCAAAGCCGCCGTGGAAACCTTCCAGTCGCTCGCGTTGAAGGACCGGCCCGAGGCGTTGGAGCACGTCGAATATTGGTCAGACACCTCAATGGACCGGCTGGATTTCGTTCGCCGCATTCTGTTGCGGCTCGAACAACAGGGTTGGGAGGTCAAGCCCGACACCGGCTGGAGCAATTTCGACGCGGAAATCTTCGGCAGCCGCTGGGCGCAATTGCAACTCTCCACCGTCGCCGAACCCCACAAAGGCGGAAAACAACTCCTGCGCTGTCGTTTAAAAACATCATGGTCGCTCTCGGCGAAAGTCGCGCTTTGCTCGATCCTCGGATTTGAACTGGTGGTGATCGGCTTCGTTTGGCACGCGCTCTGGCAGATTTGGTTTCTGCTTTTGACAGTCCCGGCCTTCGCGATGTACGTCAATCACGAGCGGCGCGATCTCCAGCGTTTGATTTCGGTCATACTCGACGACATTGCGCGAAAAATCGGCATCGTAAAATTAAACGGCAAAAAATCGCCGTCGATTTGATTTTACGAAACATCGAGGTGCGCATCTGATTTTTTGGCGGCTTCCTTTCACGGCCTGAAAGGCCATTTCATTACAGCCAGGGGCAGAGCGAAGCGTCGCCCCTGGATGACCGAACGTGTCACTCCAAAGCCCTGTAAGGGCGCTTCAAAAATCATTCTGTGGTTCCACGGCAATATTTAATTCGCTCCTTACAGGGCTTGACTGGTTGCCATGTGTGCCCAGGGCGTCGCTCGCCGACTCGCTTTGCCCTGGGCTGAATTTGATTCGCGCCGTTGGGGAAAGCCAAAAAGTGAGATGCGCCTACCTCGAGTACGCATTGGCTACACCATTCGGAGGACAAAAGAAAAAAGCGGCCAAGGAGGCTTTCACCCCGCCCGTCGCACACTCGCGGCAGTCTCGGTCGCTTAGAGAAAATCCTCCATTTTAGATTGAATTGCGATGTAATTATCATCAGTTCTATTTGCGACTAAATTAGCGTTGAACATGAAAGTAACCCAGGTTGCCATCCGTCCGAGCGAGGCCTCCCAAAAGGCGGGGCGTCCCGCACTGACGCCGGAGTTGCTTGCGGCGAGCGGCGCGCGTTATTCCCGGAACAATGAAGGCTTGGAGTCAATCCTCTCGAAAATTGATCCCGCCAACCTGGAAAAATCGGTCGATTCCATTTTCCGAATGGTCGATTACGGCCACCAATCCATCGCCGACATGGCCCCGGTCGCGATGTTCATCGATGACGTTTCGATCTGGCTCGCATACTATATCTGGACACTTTGCCCGACCGCCGGCGGCCAGGAATCTTCCACGCGTTACATCAAGCTTTCTGCCGAAGGACTTGTCGCCCCGGAAACTCTCGGCATCGCAGCGCAGGATTTGCCGGAATGGCAAGAACTGATGGAACAATGTTTTCACGCCTATCAGGCATCGCAAAAAATCTGGGAAGACGCCGCCGCGGAAAATCCGTTGCTGATGGGCATTCCTCGCTCATTGCTGGAAGACTCGTCCGACTTGGGACGAAAAAAAGTCGCCCGGATGCGGCGCAATTACGCCTTCGACCGCGCCCGCTATTTTTTGCCCGCAACCGCCGCGACCAACGTGATGCTGATCATGTCCGCGCGTGGTTGGGTGAATCTTTGCCAACACCTGCTTTCCCATCAGTTGCCGGAGGCGGTTCGGTGCGGCGAATTGATTCGCGCCGAACTGGAACTTTCCGCGCCGCGCATGATCCGGCACGCCCGTCGCGTCGAATCAGTCCAGAAGTCCATCGCAAGCGAGTTCGCAAAATGGGCGAAGTCTCCGGGTGAAAAATGCTCCGCTGACGGCCCGTCGTTATCCGTCATGCCCCCCGACGGAGTTTCCGAGGCGGAAATCGCAAACGACCTCGCCTGCCACGACAATCGCTACGCCCCCATCGGCCCAAGCCTGCAACGAACCTACGTCCGCTTCGCTTGGCCTGCAATGGCGTTTGCGGAAATTCGCGATCTCAATCGCCACCGCACCGGCAGCAAGCATTGCCCCCTCGTCCCGCAGGGTTTTTACTTCGCATTGGACCAATGCCTGGAATCGCGTCGCTCGGAATTGGAGAAACTTGCCACAATTGGCGAACGCGCGACGGCATTGGCGGTCAAACATTTGAAGAATTCTTGTCCGGCGCACGTCTATTGGACATTGCTCGGCACGGAATTTCCGTTCGAGCATGTGACCACGGCGGACAAATTTATTTACGAGGCGGAATTGCGCACCGGCGTCGGCGCGCACTACCGCTACGCCAAGCATTTGCGGGATGTGCTGGCGTTGTTCTACAAAAAATTCCCATCAACAAAAGGATTGATCCTTGAAGGAAGCGCCGAGCCAGAGTGATTCTCTCCCGTCCTAATCTTAATCCTAATCCTAATCGTAATCTCTTATAGAAAATTTTAAGATCATGATTAGGATTAGGAGCGAAAACCGAAATAGTCCGACTCAATGTGTTTCGCTGCCCCTTCCGAAATTTCCTCGACGCCGCTTCCCTGCCCTCCTAAACTTGAACCGCTGCATGAGAACATATTTTTTCGCAATCGGCTGCATCTTGGCGTCCGCCGCTTCGCTCCCCCAACTCGCGAACGCCGAGTCGTTGCGCGAGCAACTAAAAGACACTCATTTCAAAGTCGCTTACGAGACTTACATCGACGGCAATTCAGAAATTTATGTCGCCAACGCCGACGGCACCGATCCGGTGAATCTCACCAAGACGCCGGACATGAACGAGCATTATCCGCAGGTTTCGCCGGACGGCACACAGATTTGTTTTGTTTCCGATAAAGGCGAAGGCCGCGACACCGTCCGCACCGTCTATGTCATGAACATCGACGGCAGCGACCGCAAAAAAGTTGCCGATTACGGGCGCGAACCATTTTGGTCTCCGGACGGAAAGGTGATTGGATACCTCGACCAGGAATATCCGAAGTTCGAGGTGATCGACTACTACACCAAAGGGATGAATTACTACGATCTCGCGACCGGCACCGTCACGCCGCATCCGAATTACACAAATCTCCACCACCTCTATAATCCAAACTTCTGCAAGAACGGAAAATGGATCGTTTCAACAGTCCATGCCGGAATGGGTTTCGACCACACAATTCTCCTGATTGAAGCGCACGGCGATAAAATTATTGACTTAAAGATTCCCGGCTGCCGTCCGCGTTTCAGCCCCGACGGCCATCAAATCGGCTGGGGCGCAAGCGACAACGAAATTGCGACCGGCACAATCGACACCGATTCGGACAATCCGAAGATGATCGACTGGCACGTCCGCATCAAGGACGCCAAGAACAAGATTTACCACACAAGATGGTCGCCGGACGGGAAATACATCGGCTTCAGCATGGGGCCTGATGGCGAAGGAGACTTGAGCAAATCCGGCACTTACCAGGGCGCTTGCGAAATCATGGGCGTTTACGCGCCTGGCTGGAACATCGCCGCCGTCCCCGCCGGCCTCTCGACCACTAACGACCTTCAGCAAACGACCGCCGCGGATTTTTACATGATCACAACCAATGGCCTAAGCAACAAGGAACCGAACTGGTTCCGTGCGCATTGAGACTGGCAGATGCGCGTGATTCGATCTTTATCTCTAATCCTTTCGGCGGCCGCCCTGAGCCTTCTGTGCTCGTGCGGCAAATCAGGCTCCGACGCGGGAACTCCTTCGACATCTACCGCCTCCGCACCGACTCCTCAAGCCGCGTCGCAGGATGCCGCTGTTGATTTCGTGACGAAATCCGGCGTTGAAATGGTTTCTCTCCCCGGCGGCCAATTCACAATGGGCACCAGTCAAGGCGAACCAGACGAAGGCCCCGCGCACCCAGTCAAACTTACCGCGTTCGCGATGGATAAATATTTGGTGACACACGACCAGTTCACCAAGGCCCAATTGCCAAACCCTTCGCATTGGCAGGACAACCCAAAGAAACCCGTCGAGCGCGTTCGTTGGCGCGACGCAAAGCAATACTGCAACGAGCGTTCGCTCTTGGAAGGCTTGAAGCCGTGCTACAACGAAAAAACTGTTGACTGGACGTGCGACTACTCCGCCAACGGCTACCGCCTCCCAACCGAAGCCGAGTGGGAATACGCATGTCGCGCGGGCGCTGATGGACCTTACGATTTCGGACAGCCCGATAAATTGGGCCAGTTCGCCTGGTTCGACGGCAACTCAGAACAGAAAACCCACGTCGTCGGCCAAAAAAAGCCGAACCGCTGGGGCTTGTATGACATGTACGGCGATGTCTCCGAATGGTGCGAAGATGTTTATAGCCCCGATTATTACAAGAAAAGCGACCCAGTCGATCCCCACGGCCCGCCCAGTCCCGGCAAAGACACACTTCGAGTCATGCGCGGAGGTTCCTGGAAATCCAGCCCCGCGATGTGCCGGGGCACATTTCGCCAGGGTCAACGCACTGGCGACACCGACGCCTGTTTCTACACGGATTTTTGCGGTTTTCGTTGTGTGCGGCGCGTCTCGCCCGAGGAATTGCAGCAGTTGAAAACGAATGCGAAATGAAATCGCGCCCCAAGCGATGAGCTGAATTTCCCCCAGCCATGCTTTTCCACACCTGGCCGTTCCTGGTCTTCATGCTCATCGTTCTGCCGGTCTATTACGGCCTGCGCAGCACGCGCTTGTGGATTCCGTGGCTCATGGCGGCGTCCTATTTCTTCTACGGCTGGTGGAACCCATATTACCTCCTGCTGGTTTTCTACGCGACAGTGCTCGATTATTTTCTCGTCGCGCTGATGGACCATTGCCCGCGCGAGGGGGAAAAAGTCGATGTCGCCAGGCGGCTGTTTCGGCTGCGTTTCAACGATTGGGTGCTGAAGACCGCCTTTATCGCTTCGGTCCTGGCTGCGCTCGCAATCGCAGGAGCGGCTTGCTTCGGTCCTCGGACACTGCGTCCGACTCTGGCTCTTTTTTCGGTGATCGTCCTGCTAATGGCTTACGGCGCGTTGATGAGCAACCGCAAAATCTGGCTGCTCATCAGCCTTGTCAACAACCTCGCGCTGTTGCTCTTCTTCAAATACGGCCATTTCGCGGTGGAAAATCTCAACGCCCTCTTCGCCGCGTTTCATTGGACGTTTACCCTTCCAGAACCTTCAACGCTGATGCCGTTCGGTTTTTCCTACGTGCTGCCGGTCGGGATTTCCTTCTTCACGTTTCAATCGCTCAGTTACACGATTGATTTTTACTTCGGAAATGTCGAACGCGAGCGCAACTTTCTGACATTCGCGACCTTCGTCTGCTTTTTCCCGCAACTCATGGCCGGCCCCATCGAGCGCGCGAAACATCTGCTCCCGCAATTCCGCCGATTCCCGCCGATTCGCGTGGAAAATTTTACTGACGGTCTGTCCCTGTTTCTTGTGGGTCTGTTCAAGAAACTGGCGCTCGCGAACTACCTCGCGTTCTACGTTGAGCGCGTTTACGACAACCCAAAAAATTTCGGCGCGCCCGCAATAATTCTGGCGACGTTTGCTTTTGCTTGGCAGATTTTCTTCGATTTCAGCGGTTACACCGACATGGCCCGCGGCATCGCACGCTTGTTGGGATTCAATCTGATTCTGAATTTCAACAATCCCTATCTCGCGTCCGGCTTGGGCGAATTCTGGACGCGCTGGCACATCAGCCTTTCGTCGTGGTTCCGCGATTACGTTTATATTCCGCTCGGAGGAAATCGTCGCGGAACTTTCATCACTTACCGAAACCTTCTGATCACGTTCGTTCTTTCGGGAATCTGGCACGGCGCAGCCTGGACGTTTCTCATTTGGGGCGCGTTGCATGCTTTTGGTGTGATGGCCACCCGCGAACTGGAACGCTCCACATTTTATCGCGATCGAGTGCCGCGTCTGCTCAAACAAATGGGCGTCTTCATTTTTGTTTGTTTCGCCTGGATTTTCTTTCGCGCCGAATCGCTCAGCGACGCCTGGCTGATCATCAATCGTATTTTCACCGCCGCATGGAACGATCCGCAGATCCCGGCGCTCATGCTCGCGCTGACGGCGTTGATCTGGATTTACCAATTCCTCTACGAATCGAGACTCCGCGAAATTTTGCAAACCACCTTCGTGCGCGTCGGAGCGGCGGTCTGCATGTTATTGTATCTGTTTCTTTTTTCCTCCGGCGGCGGGTCGTTCATCTATTTCCAATTCTGAGCGATGGAAACGACGAAAACACCGGCGGTTTCGGAATTCAAATTTGTCAACGCGATGCGCCTCAACGCCCCGCAATGCGCGATCGCAATTGGCATCATCCTCCTTGCCGTGTTTTTGACCCCGTGGATTTGGAAGCATGTCGAGCGGTTCGACACAAACGCGGATTACCGGATTCCCTACGACTTGAGCAAGGATTACTGGCTCTACCAGCGGCGCATGGATGACCGGGTCGATCCGCGCAGCATCGTCATGCTCGGCGACTCTGTGATCTGGGGGGAATACGTGCTGCCCGACGGAACCTTGTCGCACTTCCTGAACGAGCAAAGCGGTCAGCCGGGAAAATTCATCAATGGCGGCGTCAACGGCCTATTCCCCCTCGCGCTCGAAGGCCTGGTAAATAATTACTGCGGCTCGTTGCGAAATCGCAAAATCATCCTTCATTGCAATCCCCTTTGGATGAGCAGTCCAAAGGCGGATTTAAGTACCGACAAGGAAGAGACCTTCAACCATTCGCGCCTGGTGCCGCAATTTTCCCCGCGCATTCCCTGCTACCGCGCGGATGCAAACACGCGCCTGAGCGCCATCGTGGAGCGCAATTTTGGCTTCAGCGCGTGGGTGAACCATTTGCAATGCGCTTACTTCGGCCAAAAAAGCATCCTCGCCTGGACGCTTGAAGACGACGGAAACGACCCTCCGCGCTACCCGAACAGCTACAAAGACCCGCTCGCGCAAATCACTTTCAAAGTGCCCGCCGCGCCGGCTGATGATCCTCTGCGCGGCCCAACAAGTTCCCGCCACAAACCATGGACCGCAAATGGCGGACCTTCTCAATTCGAGTGGGTCGATCTAAATTCCTCTCTACAATGGGCGGCCTTTCAACGGATTGTCGCAAAGCTGCGCTCGCGCGGCGATGACGTGCTGGTGATCTTCGGCCCATTTAACGAACACATGATCGCGCAGGACAGCCTGCCCGCGTATCGAAAGCTCCACGACGGCATCGAGTTGTGGTTGACGGAAAACAAAATCCCGCACCTCGTTCCCGCGCTTCTCCCCAGCGAACTCTACGCCGACGCAAGCCATCCCTTAACGCAAGGCTACGCCGCGCTGGCCAGTGAAACCCTGAAAAACCCCGATTTCCAACATTGGCTAAAAAGCGGGGACGCGACTGGTAAGTGACACAATGCGTTGCCTTCGAGCTTAATTCAAAACCACCGAAGCCACTCTCAACTACGTCTAACGGATTGTTTGTCAATTTGGACCCACGAGCAGTGTGGGACGGACGCATCTCAATTTCGAGGTAGGGACGCCTCGCCGAGGCGTCCGCGGACGGCCAGTCAACAGTAATATAAGGACGTTGATTTTCAATCGGTCGCACTGTTTTAGATTCGAATGGCATGGCGAGCGGCGTGATTCAATTTTGCTCGCGACTGACCTCTCAACGTGTATTTTTCGTTTGGACTCAATATGGCGTGGATTCCAAGTTTATTGATTTCAGCGTGCTGGCTGATTTTTCTTGGCTACTGGATTGCGAGCGCGCGCGGCGTCAAACCGGTGGCAGAACGCACCAACCTCTCACTGGCGCTCCGTTATCGCCTGCCTTTGCTCTCCGGTTGTCTTTTGCTTTGGATTCCAAAAAGTCTCTTTCCACTGGATATTAACCTGACCCAGCGCTCGACCGCCGCACAATCCATTGCCGCGGCAATCTGCTTGCTCGGTTTATTGTTTACAATATGGGCGCGGCGGACGCTCGCTGGCAATTGGAGCAGCGCCGTGACCTTTAAACAGGACCACGAATTGATAAAAACGGGCCCTTACCAGTTTGTGCGCCATCCGATCTACACAGGCATTCTGACGATGTGCCTGGGAAGCGTCATAGTTGAAGGAAGACTCCACTGTTGGCTTGGGTTGGCGCTTTTTTTTGTCGCCTTCTGGGTCAAACTCCGCCAGGAAGAAGTGCTGATGTTGCAACATTTTCCAGGTGAGTATCCCTCTTACAAAAGCCGGGTGAAGGCTCTCATCCCTTTTGTTTTATGAAAACTAGCAAACGTCCACGATGGAACGTGAAAGAGCACGCCCAATGGCAAAAAAGGGTTTCGCGTGGAATCAAGACGCAAAGCGAGGTTGCGCTCGCACAGAGTCGGGCCGATCGGCCTCTAATAAGCAAACCTAAGTCGGAAACATTCAGTCAAACGGGGAATTCGACAGGATTACAGTATGAACAGGATGGAAAACGGATTGGAGCGATTTAACTTAAGCTGTAGCCGCCCGGTTAGGACGGTCTGCGGGGAGCGCGGTCGTCTCGACCGCCGCGTCTGGCGTCTCGCCAGACACTCTTGTCGAACATTTTACACGCTGCCGTAATGTTGGATTGTTCCGTCGGCGAGACGCCGACGGAAGCGACCGAGACGGTCGCGCTCCCCTGCTGCACCAAAAATTTGTGACTACAGTTGTAGTTAAAATGCTATAGGCCAAACACATTGTGTCAGACTGGGCTTGCTTCAAATTGACGGACACAGACGTGGAGGCAAAAATGGCGCAACCTGAGCCGAAACGAAGAATATGCCCTTCCAGTCCTCGCTGGCTGCGGTTTTAAGCTGCCGCATCGCCAGCGGTCGGAGGTCTGCCATCCGCGCCTTCGCCATCCAAGTCAATCAGAATATCGCGAGGCTCCGCCCCTTTGCTCGGTCCCACGATTCCGCGCAATTCCAATTCATCCATGATTCGCGCCGCGCGCGTGTAACCAAGCCTCAAGCGGCGCTGCATCAGGGAAACACTCGCCTTCTGCTCACTGCGAATGACCTCGATGCACTGCTGAATCAAATCCTCGTCCTCGCCGCTGGCGCCGGCTTCCACTTCCATTCCTGAGCTGACTTTTTGCAATTGCTGATGGATATCCAGCTCATAACTCGGCTTCCCTTGGCGCGCGATATAATCGACAATCGACTGCAACTCCGAATCAGTAATCAACGCGCCCTGCACGCGGATCAATTTCGCTGAACCCGGTGGCAAGTACAACATATCGCCCTTGCCCAAAAGCTTGTCCGCACCCATTGCGTCAAGAATAGTTCTCGAATCCACCTTCGCCGCAACCTGAAACGCGATTCGCGCGGGAATGTTCGCCTTGATCACCCCGGTGATGACATCGACGCTCGGCCGCTGCGTCGCGACAATACAATGAATTCCCGCCGCGCGCGCCATCTGCGTGATTCGCGCGATGGCCATTTCCACTTCCGCCGGAGCGACCAGCATCAAGTCCGCCAACTCGTCAATAATAACGACAATGTAGCTCAGAAACTCCGGGATGATGATCTCCTCGTCGCGCGGAACAACGATCTCTTCGTCCAGTTCCACGGCAAACCCATCAGAACTCGCTTCGACCTTTTCCTTGCGCGACATCAGCGGCAACTCCGGTTCCGATTTGACGGGCGGCTTGTTTTTCGGGCGTTCGTTGAACGAACGAATATTGCGCACGCCGACCCGCGCAAAAATCTGGTAGCGCTTCTCCATCTCGTTGACAACCCATCGCAACGCCAGGATGACTTTCTTCGGGTCCGTCACGACCGGGACAACCAGGTGCGGCAGCGCGTTGTATTGCTGAAGTTCGACCACCTTCGGGTCAATCATAACAAACCGCAATTGGTCCGGCGGAAAACGATACAGCAGCGACGCGATGATGGAATTGATGCAGACCGACTTCCCCGATCCCGTGCTGCCTGCGATCAGCAGATGCGGCATTTCGGCGAGATCGGCTACAATCGCCTGGCCATACACGTCCTTGCCGAGCGAAAGAGGAATCCGCGCCTTCGTGTTGCGCCATTCATCCGAGTCAAAAATGTCCCGCATGATGACCTTCGTCTTGATCGCATTCGGAACCTCGACACCGACAGAGCTTTTGCCCGGCACCGGCGCTAAAATATTGATCCGCTCCGCCTTCAACGCCGCCGCGATGTTGTTGTTCAAGCCAACAATTTTTTCCAGCTTAACGCCCGGCGCGGGATGCAACTCATAACGCGTGATAGTCGGCCCCTTCGTAATGTCGCCGAGCGCCACTTCGATATCGAACTGCGCCAGCGTCTGCTGCATCAAACGCGCGTTCGCCATCAACTCTTCCTTGGATTCGGTCGGCTTCGCATTAGCGTCGGCGTGTTGAAGAAAATCCAACGGCGGTAAAGTATAATTCCCAATCTTCGGCGTCGCGGCCACAGCAATCGGTTTCGGCTTGCGCGGCGCGAGTTTCGGCTTCGGAAGCGCCTCCGGCTCCGGCTCAACAGGAGCAGCCTTGTCCCCATCCACAACATCTGCCGATTCCGCCGACGCCGGCGAAGGCGCAGGTTCGGCGCGTTTCCCCAAAATATCCGCAGTCGTCGCGGCAGCCACTTCCTTCGCGGAAATAACCATTCCTTCTTCCGCTGGCTCGAGTTCCTTTTTCGGTTCGGGCGCGGATTTTTTGGATCGATCCCCCGGCTTGATTTGCGGCACGCTCAAATCTCGCACAGTCGGTTCGGGAACCGGCTTCATGTCCGGCCCCAGGCCGCTCGGCTCGGAAATTTTCGCGGCGGCGGCGCTGCTCGATTTATCCAACTGCTCCTGCAACTTCTTCGCCTGCTTTTCCAAATCACGCGCGCGCTTTTGCAGATCGCTATTGCCGGCGGTCGTCGCGGGCGCCGGAGCTTTCCCCACCAATTGCCGGCACCACTCGCCCAACTTGAAATTCGTCAGGTAAATCAGGCTGATGCAATAAATCGCGCCAAGAACAATCGTCGCGCCGACCTTCCCCACAAACCGCAAAATGTCCCGATACAAAAACTGCCCGACAAACCCGCCCGCGCTCGGCGCGTTCAACGCAACTTGCATGTGCTGCAGCATTCCAATGTTCGTCTCAAACATGCTCGCCACACCCATGCAGCAAAGCAGCAAAACCAAACCCCAAAGCCACCGCTTCTGCAAATACGCCAAAAACTCCAGCATGTAACCGAGCCCGAACATCGCCAGCAGCACCGGAATCATAAACGCGCCAATCCCAAACACGCGGAACAGCACGAACGACACCCACGCCCCAATCGGCCCGCCGAGATTGTGGATCGGGTTATTCGGCGGATTCATGTTCGCCGAGGAATCGTGCGGGTCGTACGACAGCAACGCCACCAGCAGCAGGAGCGCGGACGCGCCCAGAACGATGCCGATGACATCGTTGAGGGTGTGCGATTGAGTTTTCGCCGCTTCTTTTCGAGCCATTGCGAAAATTCTAACGCTGGCAGGCAGCAGATTAAAGCCAAAGTTGCGACCGCAAAAAATTTCCCCTACCCGGGAACCTTCCCACCCCTCGCCCCTCCTACCTGCATAAAGGTGAACTCCCGTTCAAAGCAATTTAACAAAAATGCAGCCGAGAATTTGGTGACCGCCTCTTTAATTCTCGCCCCGCATTGCGGGGAGAGAACGGACGCAACACTGCGAGCAGTGCATCTCTTGTCTGTTCTGTCTAAGCGCCAAGAGAGGGGCGCTAAAAATGGCTAAAGATTTTTCAAACCGCTCTGACGTTGAATTGATCGGATAGCGCCCATGCGTCCAAACCCACGCCATTTCCGTAAGACTAGAAGGGGCCTGGCACATTCTGAATTCCGAGGTAGGGACGCCTCGCCGAGGCGTCTGCGGTTTGGAGATAGAGGCGTTTCAGCATCCGCGAGCGCAACCCGCTTTCGCCTTGGGCATGGGGTGTGTGAAGGGCCAGTTGAGTTGTGCCATGCCCAAGGCATTTTCAGATTAAAATTAAGATTAAGAATCTTCTGGAAACCAACGTTCAGGGCTTCGATCCCGGTCCGATCATTGCGCAAAAATAAAAATTTGGGGAGCGCGAACTGTCCGCGTGCATGTGCTTAAAAGCGAAGGAGGGTCCTCGTCCGCCCCTTTGGCGCTTCCGAGTTGTTGCCTCGGCGTTCGCGCTCCCGCTCCTCCGGTAGGGCGTCGCTGCGCCGACGCCACTAATATTCTTGTTGTGCCAACTCTGCGCCGCCACCCCTGATAAGTAGATTACAAACCCGTCCACCAAATATAATAGCCAGAAACGAACAATCCCCCGACAATGCGGACATGTCATCACTATTTCGTCGGGAAATGTTCGGGCCATCCCGTGAAGAAATCTGGCGGCAACTCGCGGCGGAGATGGGCGCCAGCTTTTTCGATGAAGGTTTTTGGAAAGGCGGAGCCAGAGTCGAGGCGTCGCATGGGCAATGGCGCATCACCATGGAAGGCGCGATGATTGGAAAAGTGCCGGCCACACTCATCCGCGCGCCGTTTGTCAATCCCGATGGCTTTCGCTTCAGGGTTTATCGGAAGCATATTTTCAGCGAACTCGGCAAAATGCTCGGGGTGCAGGACGTGGACGTTGGGCAGCCGGATTTTGATCGGGATTTTGTCATTCAAGGCACGGACGAAGCCAAGTTACGACGGCTTTTTGCCAATGCGCGTATTCGGGAAATGATCGCCGCGCAACCTGCGGTTCAATTTACCGTCAAAGAAGCGCGCGACATCTTTAGGCGGAACCTTTTCCCCGACGTGCAACCGGAGAACGTCGATGTCCTGGAATTTTTGACTAGTGGCGTCATCAAGGACAAGGAACGACTGCGGCTGCTGTTCGATTTGTTCACCGAAACGCTCGATGAACTTTGCAAAATGGGCTCGGCTTATAAAGACGCGCCCGCCAATTGAGCCTTCGAGAACTCCGCCCCTTCGGCGTCTCACCTAAAAAATTGATTTACTATTTTCCAAGGCGAAGCGATCAGCGGACAATCAACATCACAAGCCTTGAGTTCAATTTTGAGCATTTGCTGATTAATGTCCTTAATATGGCTATCGCTTGAAATGAGCATCGTCGCTCCGTAAAGGGCTGCTTCGGCGATCACGAAGGAGTCGTGAACTTCCTCATCTGGAAGCAATCCCTTGGCTCGAATTCTATTTCCAATTTGTTCAACAACTCCATGCCCGACAGGAACGCAATTTACCGGAAGAAACTTCCACGGTTCAACCAGGCTTGAAAGGGATCTTAGGGCCAGAGGATGTGCTGGGTCACCATCATCTTGTGCGATCGCCATTAATTCAATAATGACCGTCGGAAGAATGATTATTTTAACATTCTGAAGTCGTTCTCAATCGTCTCAAAACAGTCGATTACAACTTCGTTGTCAGCAGCAAAATTTAAAACGACGTTGGTATCAACCGCGACCGGCGTGAGTTTTGGCATGTCCCCCACTTCCATAAATTACAGACAAGCCCCTTCTTAGGAGGTCTTCGCGCTTAACATCCGTGTAGCGATTGCCCTTGGCCCTTGCTTTTTCTGCGCTCAGCGTGCCGACACTCTTATCCTGCGGTTCTTGTCCTTTTTTCATATCAAGTCGGTTCGAGCGATATTTTGTGGGCCGTATTTTTGGCATAGCCGCTTCACTTTTGCAATACATTTTATCACAATCGAATTTAAAGCACCTTTTGCACAAAAGCCTTCATATTTTTGCCAGCGTGCAAGCACGAATAAAATTTAAATAGTAAAAATAATTTGCACGCAAAGTTACTGCGTGCTAGTTTATATTCCAATATGGAAAACATTATTACTCCTCAATCCAAGGGCGGAGAAGCCAGAGCTAAAGCGCTTACCCCGCAAGAACGTTCTGATAGCGCCCGTGTCGCAGCATTGGCGCGGCACGGCAAAAACATTCCAAAGGCCACGCATACTGGAGACATGGATATTGGCGGCTTAATCATTCCGTGCGCAAACCTCGACAACGGAGAACGAGTTATCTCAGACAGGAGTTTCGCGCTCACCATTGGGATACGCGGTAGCGGTGCTTACTATCGGAAGAAAAAACGAGAAGAGGGCGTAATGCTTCCAGAATATATCTCGCAAAAGTATTTGCAGCCGTTTATCAGCGATGAATTAAAGGCAAAAATTTCACAATCAACGACTTATATATCGACTGGAGGAACAATCTCAAACGGAATATCCGCGCTTATTCTGCCAGAAATCTGTGATATTTGGGTTCAAGCGAGGCAAAAGGGCGCTCTTGACTCGGAACAATCTCAAATCGCCGAAAAAGCATATATGCTTCTCAAGGCGTTCGCCAAACTGGGCATTATCGCTTTAGTGGACGAGGCTACCGGGTATCAGTATGAGAGACCCCGTAACGAGCTTGAGGAGCAATTAAAAAAATTTTTATCAGAAAGCCTGCGGAAGTATGCCCAAACATTTCCGGCAGATTATTTCAAAAATTTGTGCCGGCTGAGAGGGGTTGAGTTACGCGTCGATATGAAACTCCCCGCATATTTTGGCACGCTCACCAATAATCTCATTTATCGAAGAATTGCGCCGGGTCTGCTTAAAAAGCTTAAAGAGCGGAAGGCGGTACGGGGAAGCCCAAGCAACAAACTTTTTTCATGGTTAAGTGAAGATGTGGGACTTCGCGGCCTTTTATTGCACATGGGAACTGTTGTGGGTTTGATGAAAACTCACACTAACTATGATGCTTTTGAAAAGCAATTGGACATCATTGCGCCGATCTATCCTGAGTATCCAGGACTTTTTGACGATCCGATGGATTGGGAACCCCCAACGCATTAAAAGTTTGAAAGCGGGGGTGGCTGACGCTGCTGGCGGCTATAAATCCATCGAGCACTCGGTTTGAATCCGAAACCGCTACAACACAAAAATAACGCATCCCGATCTTGAGGTAAAATCAAATCAGGACAGTGCCCTCTGCTTCACGGGCGTTATTCCTTGAAGCCGCAACTTTGTAGCCAATAGACTTGGCGGCACGTGACCGACCAAGCCGCCGCAAACTCCGGCAATGCACAACGTGATTGGGCCGCGCCAGGCCGATTCGCCTTGCTGCTGGCGGCGATGATTGCGATCCCCTTCTGGGACATCCTGTCCGGGCTGAAGACCTTTGTCATCCGCGACTACGGGCTCTACAGCTATCCGGTTGCCTATTATTTGCGCCAATCCTTCTGGCGCGGCGAATGGCCGCTCTGGAATCCATACAGTTGCTGCGGCCTGCCGTTCCTGGCGCAATTCAACACACTCGCGCTTTATCCATTCTCGCTGATTTACTGCCTGCTGCCGCTGACATGGGGATTGGGCGTGTTCTGCCTCCTGCACATTTTCATGGCAGGCATGGGAATGTATTTTCTCGCCGCGCGCTGGACCGATTCACGAGCCGGGGCAGCGGTAGCGGGCGTGGTCTTTGCGTTCAATGGCTTGACCTTGAATTTCCTCATGTGGCCGAGCCACCTTGCGACTCTGGCCTGGACGCCCTGGGTCATTTTGCTGGCTGAAGATGGCTGGAAGCTCGGCGGTCGAAAGCTCTTTCTCGCCGCGCTCGCTGCAGGAATGCAAATCCTTGCGGGCGGCCCCGAAGAAATCTTATTTACATGGCTGATCCTGGCGGTCCTCGCGGCAGCGCGGATTGGAAAAACCTCCCCCAGCTTCATCACGGTGGTGAGGCGTTTTCTGACAATGAGCCTGCTCGGCGGCGGCGTTGCGGCGGCGCAGGCGCTCCCCTTTGCCGATTTCGTGCTGCATTCAAACCGCGACACCCACTTCGCCAATTCCGCATGGTCGATGCCCCCGTGGGGTTGGGGAAATTTTCTCGTGCCGCTCTTCCAAACTTCAAAATGGCAGCAAATCGTCGTGCAACGCGCCCAGTATTGGACTTCGTCGTATTACGTCGGAATCGGCACTCTATTTCTGGTCGTAATGGCGTTGTGGCGCTTCCGAACAAGACGCGTCTGGATGTTGGGCCTCTTTTTCCTGACAAGTATCATATTGGCGTTGGGAGACGGAGGCTTTGTCTTCTTGTGGGTCAAGAAGCTGTTGCCATTTCTCGGGATGTTTCGTTACCCGGTCAAATTCGTGATCTTGACAGTGATCGCAGTGCCGCTGCTCGCCGCATTTGGCATGGCATACTATGACAAACGAACCCCCGAAGACGCAAAAGGCTGGACCGCGCCAACGATCACAATCAGCGCGATGCTGGCGCTGATTGGAGCCCTGCTCTTAATCGCCTGGAAATGGCCGCTCGAAAACACCTCATTGTCTGCCACTTCAACAAACGCACTTACCCGCGCAATTTTTCTGGTGCTGACATTTGCGATTGTTTGGATGTTCGTCAAACGCCCGGAAAGCCGCGCCTGGACGGTGGTTTTGCTGCTGGGCCTTTGCTGGGGAGACTTGATGACGCATATGCCCTGGCAAAATCCGACCCTCGACCCGGACATTTATCAACCAGGCCTTGGCCAGATGAGCGACAAACTCGACCCCGTCCCAAAAATCGGCGAATCCCGCCTGATGATGTCCCCCTTCTCCGCCCGGCAGCTCTATTACAAGCCGGTGGAAGACGTGAAAGCGAATTATGCGCTTCAGCGGGTCATGTTTCTTGCCGATTGTAACTTGCTCGACGGCTTGCCGAAAGTGGACGGGTTCTTTTCGCTGGCGCTGCGCAACACTGACAAAGTATTGTGGCTCCTCGATTCCGTCAATGGACGGCAATTGGACAAAGTGGAGGATTTGCTGTCTGTTTCTCAGACAATCGCAGAAGGGAAGGTTTTTGACTGGACCCCTCGCACAAACTACATCCCGATTGTCACCATTGGTCAGCAACCCCTCTTCGCAAGCGACGATGACGCATTCAAAGCCATCGCCGCCGGAGAAGCCGATTTTCGCCACAACGTATATTTGACGCCCGAAGCAAAATCCACCGTCAAAGCAACGCTTCAGCCCTCAGCCCGAGTCATTTCAAAGGACTTCGGCGCAAACCGCCAAAAGCTCGAGGTCGATACCCCCAGCGATACAATGCTCGTCCTCACCGAAGCCTACTACCACAACTGGCAGGCTTTCCTGGACGGCCACCCTACCCCGGTCTTGCGAGCCAATTACGCGTTCAAAGCCGTCGAAATCCCACCAGGCCGACACGAGGTGATTTTGGTGTACAAAGATGAGGCATTTGAGACCGGCGGCGCGATTTCAATCTGCTCGCTCCTCCTATGTCTCGTGGGCTTGCTTCTGTCGCCAATACGCAACACAACCAATTGAAGTTCAGCATTTTACAACAGCTTCACCACTTACCCCCCCAAATCCTGATATCTTTAGTCCCAAACCACCCCATCTCTGGCGTGGTCTCTGCTAAACATTCGAGTCTTCACGACATTGTAAAAGGCAATCTGTGAACAAGCATCGTACTATTATAAATATATATCCGCCTTTTACATCGTTCACTGTCGTAAGCAGAGAAAGGCAGTGTTATGCAGACCATGAAACATGGACGGAAGGGGTTTACATTGGTCGAGATAATGATTGTTGTGGCGATTATCGGGTTGTTGGCAGCTATTGCCATCCCTAACCTGACTCGCTCAAGAGTTACGTCTCAGACCAATTTTTGTATCGACAATCTTCGCATGCTGGATGCGGCGAAGCAGCAATGGGCGTTGGAACACGGGGAAGTGGCTACGGCAACGCCTGTGGCCAGCGATGTTCAACCTTACCTGGGAAGCGGCGGCGGCACGTTGCCGATCTGCCCGGTCGATCCAAATGCTCCTCCGTCGTTTACAACCAGTTACGTGTTGGGAAATTGCCAGACGACCCCCGTCTGTTTGGCCTCACCGACTAATCACGTATTGCCGTAACCAGTTCGTTTAGTACTGAGGGATTACGTCAATGCGCGGCGATTGCGCGGAGCCACGTTGCGAGAAACAACGCGGCAACGCCCGCCAGGCTCACAAGATTGACCCATCCTTTTTGAAGGATTTCAGAACGCACATGGCCGAGGGCAAATCCCAACGCCGTGCCAGCGAGGAATCCGCCAACGTGCGCGACAACATCGGCGTCAGGATCAAAGCCAATCAATACGAGGATCAACGCTCCTGCTGCCGCCGCCTGAACCAGAAATCTCTGGCCAGTCCGGTATTTGCGCCAGTATGCAAATGTCTGCGACGTGATGATCCCCAGCGCGGCGGTAACCATGCCGGACGCTCCAAGGCTTTGATGCGGTTCGGAATAAATGGCGAGGTCCGCCGCATTTCCCACTGCGCCTGCAAGAAAGGCAGACAACAACGCAACGCCTGCGCCGTAACGAGCCATTGCAAGCCCCAGAAACACAAAACCTGTCGCCGCATTGCTCATTAAGTGAGCTGCGTTCTGGTGCAGACTCACTGCGGTAAAAAGCCGCCACCACTCTCCGCTGATTGCACGGCGACTGTCCAGAATCCCCGCGTTTCTCACCTCAGGCCGCATGACTGTGCTCCAATAAAAGACCGCGCATATCACCGCGACCCACACAAGACTGCCCCAATGAAACGCGAGGTCTGATCCGGCGATTGGATGCCGCCAATTCCACCCTCGATTCTCAATGCGATACTGTCGCAAGACGGCTTGAGCCTTGTCGAAATCCCGGGGTTCCACAATCAACGCCCAACCGGCATCGGAGCGATCGATGATCGCCTCGATTCCCTGGCTGGCGAGCGCCAATCCCCAATCCATCACCTGGCGTTTGGAGCGCGCGGGAATTCTACTCCGGTCCAGTTCCATGCGAACTCCCCTGAGCGATGTTCGAGACAACATAACCAGCCGCCGCAAGGCCGAAAGCGCCAGTGACAAAACTTGCGGCGCCATAACCTGTATCGCAGTTGATGCGCGCGCCGCCTTTGCAATTGGAAGGATACACAGGCGGCTCGCTGGAAAAGACACACGGCACTTTGAACGGCGTCTTTGGGTCGCGCGAAAAACCGTGTTCGTCACGAAGGCGTTTGCGGGCCTGTTGCAGAAGAGCGTCGCCTTTGGTTTGCGACAGGTCAACAATCTGAATTTTCAAAGGATCCTTGCGCCCGCCCGCGCCGCCAGATGCGATAATGGGCATCTTATTTTGACAGCACCGGGCGATCAGGAGGCATTTGTTCGCAGTTTGATCAATCGCGTCGATGACCCAGTCGAAGTGTGATTGCAAAATTCGTTCCGCGCTGGATTCATTGAAAAACTCCGCGACAGCCCGCACGTCGCAGCGAGGATTTATGGCTTTGATCCGCTCTGCCATGACGGTCGTCTTTGGCTGGCCAACGGTTTCCTCCAGCGAGTGCAATTGGCGGTTAATGTTGCTTTCGCAAATGTCATCCAGGTCCACCAGCGTGATTTGCCCGACCGCGCTTCGCGCCAGCGCTTCGACCGCCCACGAACCAACTCCGCCAATGCCCACCACGCAAACTTTCGCCCGACGCAGCCGCTCCAGGCCGTCCGCGGAATAAAGCCTTTCAATCCCGCCGAAGCGCGGGTCAGCGTCGCTCATTGGCCCTCGTCATTCGCCGATGATCTTGACCAGCACGCGCTTCCTGCGGCGTCCATCAAACTCGCCATAAAAAATCTGCTCCCACGGACCAAAGTCGAGCCTGCCGCCTGTGATTGCGACGACGACTTCGCGTCCGAGAACCTGACGTTTCAAATGCGCGTCAGCGTTGTCTTCGCCAGTGCGATTGTGATGGTATTGCGACGTGGGTTCATGCGGGGCCAATTCCTCCAGCCAGACTTCAAAATCATGCAGCAAACCCTCCTCGGCGTCATTTATAAAAACCGAAGAGCTGATGTGCATTGAATTGACCAGGCAAAGGCCCTCCTTGATTCCGCTCTTTCTGACAAGCGCCTCGACGGTGTTCGTAATATTGACAAACCCACGCCGATTGGGGAGTTCAAACGAAAGGTAATCGGTCAGAGATTTCATGCGCGGCACAACGATGCCATTTCCCCGACAACTGAGAAAGAGGAATTCCGCCCCATTCCTAATCGTAATCCTGCTCTTAATCCTAATCGATTAGTATCAGCGATCTTCTAACTATCAATTGTTTTTCCCAATCGCCGTTGTCTAATGCCAATTGGAAAGGCCACGCAAACTATACAACCGCACAAAGTCCACCAGCATTTCTCCGGGAAAAATGGAGTTGGAGTTGATGGAATTTGTGGAAGGGTTCCCAATATAATTTCCGCCAACCGCAAGGTTCATCACCAGGAAGAACGGTTGATTGAAAGGCGTTGGATACGGGCCAAGGGCGTCGGTCCAATTCGTTTGCGTTTCATAACGCAGGCCATCGACGTACCAACTGACGGCATTGCTCGACCAGTCAAGTGTATAATTATGAAAATGGGTCACGCTGCCGCCGGGAAGATGGTAAATTTCAGTTTCGTCGCTTCCGGAGTGGAGGCTGCCCTGGACCGTGGCCGGATCATTTCCCTTGTTTTCCATGACGTCAATTTCACCGCAGCCTGGCCAACCTGCGGCATTGATGTTCGAGCCGAGCATCCAGAGTGCCGGCCAGAATCCCACGCCGGAAGGAAGGCTGGCGCGAAATTCGAATCGGCCATATTGAGCGGTGAAAAGTCCCTCGGTTTTCAGGCGGGCGGAGGTATAACTGAAACCTCCCTCGGCCTGCCGCCGCGCAACGATGTGAAGGAGTCCGTTGGAAACATAGGAGTTTTGCGGAGAACGGGTGTAATATTCCAATTCCCGATTGCCCCAGCCGTCGCTATTGCCAATATCGTAAGTCCAGATGTTTGTATTGACAGATATTCCGTTGAATTCGTCGCTCCAAACGACGTTCCAATCGCCCTGCGGCGTGCCGCCAGTTTGCGTAAGATTCAGGTCGTCAAAATAAACAGAGCCTTTACTTCCGGCGGCGTCTCCCTGGAACGTGATTTGATAGCGCAGAAAACTTGTTCCTGCGGGCGCGACCAGAGAGGTGGTCGTATTGGTGACAACTACAGAAGCGGGATCGTATTGATTCGTCACAGGCAAATCCAGCCATGCGCCAGTCGAAAGACCTCCGCGCGCGATGGAGTTGGTCGTGATGAGAGCCGAGCGGTAGAGCGCGAGAATATTCATCCGCGCATCCCGGAACGTCACTTCAATCCAAGCCTGATTTTTCCCAGATAAAATGTCGGAAGGAGGAACGAAAGCCCATCCATCGGCAGAGTATTTTGTCCCCGCTCCGGAAAGATTATCCTGATAAATTCCGGTATAGTTGACCGATCCAGTGAACCGCTGATAAATTTTCAGGCACGTGCCACCGCCAAGCCGCAAATCAGCTTTGGGTAGGGTCGCCTCGCCGAGGCGACCGCGGACGGCTCGGCGAGCCATCCCTACCTCTGGCGTGGGGTTTGTGGTTAAAACTTGATTTGCGCCCCCGCCACCATGAGGTTGGACGGGCGCACTGACAGAATAAATATTGGAACCGTAGGTACTCCATCCGACTATGGCATTTCCGGAATCTTTCTCAAATCCAGGATTGGTGAGGATTTCGTTTGATGGGTCCGCCCATGAGCAAATGGATAAAAAAAATATTGCCGCAAAAGCGGCAATATTCGTTTCACAAAATTTCAACAAATGCTCTCTTGCGGTTGCTTTGACCGCAGGCCAGTTGACTAGGGACCGCTGAAGCCTTCTTGTGTTTTGAGGGCTGTGCTTCTGTTGGCGAGCCAAATGACGTCCGGCCTGTATTTTGTATCTCCACCCACCCAGGCTTGTGTGTCAAGCATCTGATTCATTGTCAGCAGGTAAGAGTCATGCCACAGTTTGATTTCAGCGTGACCATCCCCGTACGAAAGCCCACAAGCTCCGTTATGATAAACCGCTGGGCCGTCCTCCCAAGCCGCTGGATTGAGGGTCGGATCCTCGATCATCCAACCGTCGTTGATGCTCTGGGGATTTTCATCAATGAAAATCCAAGTATAAGCCGGGCCAGGAACTGTAAGATCGCCAGTCTTCCTGAAAACGCGCACTTGGCTATCACCTGGGTTTCCCCAAATCTTGGTGCCGTCATAACCAGCGCTGACAGGCAAAGCACCTATCCAGCCGTTCATTGATATGCTGCGAACATGAGGATAAATAGCGCTCCCCGCCTTGTTATAACTTTGGTCCGCAGGGCACTTATACACAAGGAATTGGTTGATATATTGATAGATTGCCCCCTCCTGAATATACTGCAATCCAACATTCGGCGCGCCTGGCGCCAAGTTTCCGGGAGCCAAATAACCGGTCGTATCCTGTTGCTGTCCCGGGCACCATTGGTAATTTGCGCCTCCAGGCTTTCCATCGGCCGAAGTCGCACTTTGAGGCTGATCGCCCTCCTGGCCATTTCCCGGCATCTTTTCATTGTTATCCCCGTTGTACAAAGTCCATGCAAGCGACAATTGCTTCTCATTGCTCATGCACTGTGTTCCTTGCGCGTTCTTCTTCGCATTGGCAAGCGCGGGCAGCAACATCCCCGCCAAAATGGCGATGATGGCTATCACAACCAGCAATTCTATAAGTGTGAAGCCGCTGCTTTGAGATCGGCTATGAAGGCCCAGAGGTGTTGTTTTCATATGAAAAACTGGCGATTAGCGTTCGGCTCTCTTAAGGATTTTTCCTAATTCTTATCTACTAGACTGTCATTTATTCAAATTCACAGATGCGTCTCGATGTCCTTGCATCGAGTGCCCAAAACGCGCTGTAGTTTCGGACTATACGCCATACATCCACAAACGGTCAACAGAAATAAGTTAAAAGTGAGCAAAATTTGCGCAACCCGCCTACTCATTTGACTGGCAGGTCGTTACACCTGAAAACCGGCGCGTTCCACAGGGTTCAGCCTCGCTTGCGGTTTGCTTCTTCGGCTGGCTGCATATGCCTATTCCCTCTTCAAAGGAACCGGCTGCAATTTGAAAGTATGAGTCGTCGCAACCGCACCCGATTCCATTCGCGCCGACCTCGTCGAAATCGCGTCAAAAAACATGCTGCCGTCAAGACGGCGATATTCCTGTCAGGAAATCTTAATAAATGCTCTCTCGCGGGTGTTCTTGACTCACAGGATCAGTGATTTTCTACGGGCCGCTGAAGGCGGGTTCTGTTTTGAGGGCGGTGCTTCTGTGGCAAAGCCATAGCACATCGTCTTCGAACTTCGACGCCACCGGGGAAGACCAAGCTCCCGTGTCTTTCATCGAACTGACAGCCAGAAGCACGGGGTCTCTCCATTTCTTGATTTCAGCATGGCCGTCAATGAAAGAAATCCCACAAGCGCCAACATGATAAACCGCCGGGCCATCGATCCATTCAGGCTTGGCGATGTTTGGTTCTGAGGGATCCTCAACCATCCAACCGTCATTTATGCTTTGCGGGTTTTCGTCAATAAAGACCCAGGTATAGGCGGGTCCGGGAACAGTCAGGTCACTGTCCTTGATAAATATCCGCATACTGCCATCCGAGGCTCCCGAGGTCCAATCGGAATTATCAGCCGGACTGATCCAGGCGTTCATCGACATGCTGCGAACGTGAGGATAAATAGTATTGCCAGCTTGATTGTAACTTTGATCTGCTGGGCATGAGTAAACTTGCGGGCTCCTGATGTAATTGTATATCAAGCCGTCTTCGATCCAATCCCAACCAAGATTGTCGCCATTCGGCGGAAGGTTCGCGGGAGCCAATTGTCCGGTTGTGAGTTGTTGTTGTCCCGGACACCACTGGGCATATAAACCACCGGGTTTCCCGTTGGCGCTTGTGGGAGAACTCGGTTGCGCAGCCGTGCCGCCGTTTGGAACGAGCTTTCCGTTGTTGTCCCCCGTGTACATGTTAAACGCCAAAGACAGTTGCTTCTCGTTGCTGAGGCATTTCGTGCCTTGCGATTGCGATTTTGCCTTTGAAAGCGCGGGCAGCAACATCGCCGCCAAAATAGCGATAATGGCGATCACGACCAGCAATTCAATAAGTGTGAAGCCGCGGCAGTAATGAGCCCGGCGGCGAAGGCTCTGATGTGTTGTTTTCATGTGAAGTTAGCGACTGGCTCTCGGATGCTTTTTACAGGATTTCTTCCAACTTTCTTTGCGACTCTCAATTGCTCAAAATTTAAACAGGAGCGTCACGAGGCCGTTAATAGCTGTAACTCAAAAATACGACAAAACCCATTGTAGGTCAATAGAAAGCAAACCGCGCACCATTCCTTGCTATGAGACGGAGAGAATGGAATTGACCCTGAATCCGATGCCCATGCCCCGTCAGGCGCCCATCCCGTCTTCAAATGAGCCGGCGGCGATCTGGAAGCACAGGTTGTCACGCACGTACGCAATTCCGTTGGCGCTGGTCTTGTCCAATTCGCGGTAAGCGCTTTCGGCCTCGACGATCAGCGGGGCGGTCTTGGTCTTCATCGCCGCGCAATAACGTTTCGGATAACCAATATGGATGAGCATCTCCACGTAACGCGTCATATTTAGGTCGCCAGTGGGAATATCGACAAATTGCATTGCGCGCTTCTGCCAATTGGGATCATTCATGCGCAACGGAAGTCCCGGACGGATGACGTAGTTCTTGACGTGGCATGAATAAACGCGCGAAGCCACCTTCATAAAACGGGTTTCCCAACTCTCCCCCTCCCAACAATGCGATGGATCGGCATTGACCGCGAGGCACTTGTCTCCATCGCAAGCCTCAACCAAAGCGTTGAACTCATCGGCGCACTGCGCGGCGGAACCTGGATGAATCTCGTGCGCCAGGAAAATGCCTAATTTATTGGCATGAGCGCGGAGTTTCGCGGTCTTTTTGACGAAACGCTCCGTTCCTTCCTTGATTAAGTCGTAATCGCCCCCTTTCCAAAAGCCCCACGGATACCCTGTCGCCACTTCCCAACCGTAGGCAACCCCCCAAAACATCGGCACGACCTTGATATTTAGAGCAGCAGCGAGGTCGAGGATTTTGAAAAGATAAGCCTCGCTCCACTTCTCTATTTCTAAAGCGGATTTCTTGGCAACATCGGGAGGAAGGAACGGGCGAATGGTCGGGCTTTGGGTCCAGGCGGTTGTATGCACCCAGAATGGGCAATGCGCAGAAATGCCATCCAAACTCAATCCGCGCGACTCGAACGCCTCCTTGATTTCGGCGGGCTTCTTCAATTTCGCGCCGTCCGTGACCATGTAATTGGACGGTTGCGCGCCGGAAGCGCCGGAACCTTTGGCGTAATCAAGAAACTGGGCCAGGGATTTCGCGCCATGTTGCGCGCCTTCAATGCTCGCGTGGAAACAGGTGTCGGACATAAATTTAGTTGTTCGAATTTCGTTTGATGTTTGGGAGCCTAGCGTCGCCAACACAAAAATCAATCCCCTGTTTTGCCAATTTTTGCTTTAAAGTCGTTGATTGGCAGTGTCCTCAGCGCAACAGCCTGCAAACGAAAAATTTGGGTTCGTGGGCGTTCAAAATGAAGTCGGCGGCGAATCGCGCATTTTTCTGAAAATAGTTGTGGAATATTTTCACTTCTTTGCTACAGTCCCCCACCCCGCGAAGGCCGGGGCATTGACCCACTCGCGGAGTTGGCGTCTGTGGAACGATATTTAGTGAGCAACAGTAAGTAAAAAATGAAAAAGCAAGCCGCACCGCCGGCCAAGGCAAAAAGGACCGGCCCTGCCACCGCTGCGTCAATTCTGGGCGATCATGTCGCGCCGAGGACCACCAATGGCAAAATCAAGATCAAGCCTCAGTGGGCCGAATATCATCGCCATCTTCTGGAGTTGCGAGACCGCCTCGTCCAACAGATGAGCGGGCTTGCCAAGGAATCCGCCGAGGAAATGTCCAATTACAGCCTTCACATGGCCGATTCCGGCACTGACAATTTTGACCGCGATTTCGCCTTGAGCCTCCTGTCTTCCGATCAGGATGCCATTTACGAAATTGAGGAAGCGCTCAAGCGCATCGAAAAAGGGACTTACGGCGTTTGCGAATTGACTGGCAAACCCATTCCCGCCCCGCGTTTGGACGCGATCCCGTGGACGCGCTTCACTGTGGAAGCCCAAAGCCAGCTTGAACGCGAAGGCGCACTGCGCCAGCGGCGTCTCGGCGCGCTGGGAAGCGTCGATACCACCGGCGGCGTCGATGCCGACGAGGACGACGAAGTCGAAGAAAAACCAGCCAAGGAAAAGGAATAAAATGGCCCGCGAAATCGTTACAATTGAATGCACTGAAGCGCGCAAGGAAGGCAAGTCGCCCTCCCGTTACACCACGACGCGCAACAAGAAGCTCAAGACTGAAAAACTGGAGATCAAGAAATACAACCCCGCGTTGCGCCGCCGAACGGTGCATCGCGAAATCAAGTAAACCCGAATTTTCCCATGCCAAGAAAAACTCATCCCGAAAAACCGGCTGGACGCGGCGCCCGCGGCAAGACCGGAGCCGTCGAAGTCCGCACACCGCGCCCGAAGCCGAAAATCGACTTTACGTTTGACGCGCTGGACTTCAAAAACGTCGCGCTGCTCAAGCAGTTTGTGACCGACCAGGGTCGCATCCTCCCGCGCAAGTACACGGGACTGCCCGCGCACTATCAACGGCAGCTTAACCGCTCCGTGAAGCAAGCGCGGCAGATGTTGTTAATGAAGTAGCAAGCAATGCCCCGCATCTCAACGCGGGGTTTTTCGCGGACTGCAATTGCAAACGATTTGCAATTAGAGAATCTCGTCTATACTATGTCCAGAAGCATGGCATCGCCTTTGGATTGTTTTTGGAAGAGCGGCAGAGGACTGCCGCACTCCACGACGCTTCGCGCTCAAGGTGCATTCTCATTACTCGCGGTAGCGTCTTGGAGTGCGGCAGTCCTCTGCCGCTTTCAACAAAAAATTGCGAGCTTGCATCGAATGATCTGTTAGACCGCCCCGGAATTATGGACTACGTCATACTTCTTTCCAGCATTGTTCTGGGAGCTTGCAGTGTTTTCTGGCTGAAGCTTGACCAACCGCGCCACCTCAAGCCGTTGAACGCGTTCGTCGGCGCTTATTTGTTGAGCCTGACCTTTCTGCATCTGCTGCCGGAACTCTATGAAACGACTCATACAAAAGCCTGGGTCATAGGGGTGCTGATCCTCGTTGGGTTCTATGTCCAGGTTGCGCTTGAAGGGGTTTCGCAGGGCATCGAACACGGTCACGCCCACGCCACCGAACACCGATTTCCGCTCGGCATTCTGGTGGGCTTGTGCATCCACGCGTTTATCGAGGCGATGGCGCTGGGGCGGGCGGACAGTTATCATGATCCGAAGACCCGGCGACTGCTTCTTTGGAGTATTGTCGTGCATAATTATCCGGTCTCGATTGCGCTTCTCGGCATGTTGTTGCAAAGCGGGTTGAAACGCACTGTGGCATTGGGCGGTCTTGGAATCTTTGCGATCATGGCGCCACTGGGTTTATTGGTCAGCGGCAATGTGGAGTTTTTTGCAAGGCACTCGCCTGAACTGATGGCGGTGGTCATTGGCATTTTCATGCACATCGCAACGACGATCCTTTTTGAGAGCGAGGAAGGGCATCAATTGCACCACCGCAAACTTGCGGGCGTCGTCATTGGAACCGCATTGGGTTTCTTGAGCCTGATGTTCGAATAATCGCGCCATGAAACGCCATTCGCACTCGCATTCCGCGCGGCCTGAATTGCCGGAGCTGACCGACTCTTTGAGACGCAAATCGCGCCGGATCACCGGCCAGCGCCAGGCCATTTTGCACGCTCTCCGAAACCACCCGCATCCCATGAGCAGCAAGGAAGTCCGTTCCCGCCTTGGCGATGGCGACTGCGACCTGGCAACGATTTATCGGTCACTGCATCTGCTCGAAAGTCTTGGGATGGTCAAACGGTTCGACTTGGGCGATGGCGTTGCGCGATACGAATTGGTGGGGAGCGACGACGACGGTCATCATCATCATTTAGTCTGCCGCAGTTGCGCTGAGGTGGTGGAAATCGACGATTGCTTTCCACGAGCTTTAGAAGACGAAATCGCGCGGCACAACGGCTATACCGGCGTAACGCATCGGCTGGAGTTTTTTGGTGTCTGTCCGCGCTGCCGGTAAACGCGGCGACAAAAACCGAGATTCGCTGGTCTGCCAACTACTTCACCGCTGCCCAGACGCGGTGGACATCATCGTGTTCTTCAAGCGCCTGAAGAAAGTCTCCAACATCAATTCTGTCAGCCTCGGTGAGTTCGGGGTAATTTTTTGGGACGTAGCCGAGTTCGCTGGTCACGACGCTCCATCCGTGCGAAGAAAGCCAGCTCGACACTGAATGAACCGCGGCGCGCTCGCAAATAAAGCGCGCTCCGGCAGTTCCTTGAGGAATATCGTCGTTCTGCTCGTGTGTTAGCGGTTCGACCTCGTTCGCGCCCGCCTCGATTGCGGCGGTTTCGCGGTCAGTGGCGGCGTCGGGATGATGGGCTTCCACCAAGCTGACGTGGTCAAAAAGAAATTTATTTGAGCCGGACGCTCCAAGCTGGCCCTTCTTGAAAATCACGCGAATCTCCGGGGCGGTTCGATTCACATTATCGGTGTAAACCTCAACGATCACCGCCACTTTGTGAGGGGCGTACCCCTCGAAGACGACATGCTCCACGATGAGCTTGTCCGCGCCAACGCCTGCGCCCTTTTTGATGGCGCGCTCGATGGCTTCGCGGTTGACGCTCTCGCGCTTCGCCTTTTCAACGGCGGTAAAAAGGCGGGCGTTCATCGTCGGGTCCGCTCCGCCCATTTTGGCGGCGACGGAGATTTCACGAACAAGCTTGCCCGTCGTGCGACCCTTTTTGAGGCCGGCGACCAGGCGTTTGGCATGCAACCATTGGCGTCCCATGTGGAAAATTTAAAGGATTGTCGGCAAAGCCTAAAGACTAAAAAAATTCAATTCTTACTCCGCAGCTTCTTCCATGATTCGCGGGAATAGATAACATCATACCAGGAGCCACCTCTGGTTTTAGACTTGGACGGCTTTTTTGAGACAACCCGAAAGCTGCGGGGCGTCAAAAAAGTGTCGATGTCCCTCACAGTGCAACATCCGGGGTACGTCTCATTTTCCGCGGCCTTGGTCTTGATGAATTGAAATCTGCTCAAAAGATCAGCAGCGCCGTTTAGAACGCGAAGGTCGGCGCCTTGAACGTCCATCACCAAAGCGTCGTAAAGGCTGACATCCACCTTTTCGCGGACGACCAGGGTCGAAAGCTTGATGGATTTGAGGGAGATTTGCTCACCGGGATCGCCGCCGACAGCCAGGGTGGAATCCTTGTCATCCACATCGGCCAACAGATAGGACTTCGCGGTTTGTCCTTTGAAATTATTGATGACGCTTGTCAGGGTCTGAAAGGATTTCGGGTTGGGCTCGATCCAAAGGACGTTCAGGTTGTATTCAGAATAAAGTTCGGCTTCCTTCCCGTCGGAAGAACCGACGTGAATAATTCCAGAAGTATTCCGCAAGAAAAAATCTTCCGGATGCAGCACCTGCCTTGCAGCGTGGCGCACGAATTTGAAAATGCTCATGCGATTGCCATTTTGGCCGGTCGATCGCCTGGGAAGGATTGCAACATATCAAGCCGCCGAAATGTCGAAATTTTACACAATGCCATTGGGTTAGTATTTGAAATTTACCCGTCCGCGCAAAGGAAAATCTCTGGCCCTGTGCTTCCTCTCATGGCCAAATGAAATCTGTTTTTTCCTTGCCTCAAATTCCTCGCAACGGTCAGACTTGTTTCCAGTCAAATGGAAAGATGCAAATGATTCCGGCTTATGTTTGCGCATCCCGCTGAAGTCGCTCTGGCCCGCGCTGAATGGCAATCCGTGTTATTTGCGGACCGCCCCAGCCGTTTTGAGCTGGCAAAGTTGAAGCCAACGTGGCCGACAAGTCCGCTGAAAATCCGCGTCCATCGCAACCATTCCTTTGAGCACATTGCCGACGCTGCAAACGCCTGGTTTGCGTGGCAAGGATTGAAGCCCGAGTTCCAATATAGCGATTACGACGATTCCCTTTCCTTCGCATCCGTCAACGAAAGCGCTGCGAATCTGGAGTTGGTGTGGCTCGATTTGTCCCATTACACGGCAAAGTTCGGCCCGGCGGAATTGGCGAATTGGCTTGAAAACCGTGTGACCGCGTTGCGCGCGCTCTCGAAAGCGCCGATCCTCGTGGCAGCGCTCGGAGCAGACGGCGCTTTGCATGATCAACTGGCCGACTTCACGCGAAAATTGCCAGGAACACGGTTGGCCGACTTGCGCCCCACCTCCGCCAAACTGGGATCGGCGTTTCTCGACGAACGCGCCGCACGGTTCAGCGGGACTCGGCTCAGCGACCGAGCGTGTGTTCTGATCGCGCGCGAATTCGCATGTCGATGGGCGCCATCGCTTCTTTATCCGCGTTTGAAAGCGGTGATATTAGACCTCGACCACACCCTTTATAGCGGCGTGCTTGGCGAAGATGGAGTTCAGGTAAAACTGACACCGGCGCATGGCGATTTGCAAAAATATCTGGCAAAGCTAAGGGACGACGGATTGTTCCTGACCTTGGTTTCGCGCAATGAAGAAGCCGATGTAAAAGAATTATTTGAACAGCGAACTGATTTCCCGCTGCGCTGGGAGCATTTTTCGGCGAAGGCCATTGGCTGGGGAAACAAAGCGGAAGGGATCAGAAAAGTTGCAAGCGCATTGCGGATTGGACTGGATGCGGTTCTTTACGTTGATGACAACCCCGGCGAACTGGCGTCCGTGGTGTCAGAGCTGCCAATGATTTCAACGGCCCACGCAATGGAAGACGCGTCAAGCACCTGCCGGATGCTCGAATATTATCCGAAGCTTTGGGCGTGGGAACGTTCCGCAACTGACGCTTTGCGCGCATCCGATCTTGAATCTCAAGCCGAACGCGACCGTCTTGCGGCTCAAATGACGAACCCGATGGAGTATTTACGCAGTTTGCAGGTAAAAATCCGGATTGAGGTCACGCCTCACGCTCATCTGGCTCGACTGCACGAACTCTCGCAAAAGACCAATCAATTCAACCTGAACCTGATGCGATACTCGGAAGTGGCGCTTGCCGAGGCTCTTGACGCCCAGGATTATCGCGTGGCCGTTGTGGAATTGGCGGATCGGATGTCGAATAGCGGACAAATTGCGTTAATTGTGGCCCAAAAAGAGAAGGACGCTTTAACCGTTCATGAAGTGGCAGTCAGTTGCCGAGCGCTTGGCCGGAATTTGGAGGATTTCATCATCGCGGAGACGATTCGGGCGATTTTGGACGAGTTGCCAGCGGCCGAGGTCCGCATCTCCCATCGCACAGCCGCGCGAAACAATCCGGCGCGAGAATGGCTCGCGAGGTTTAGCGCAACTCAATTAGCACCCGAAGGACAAACGGTCGTCACTAACCAGATCAAGTCTCACTCGCAGGAAAATTTTCCGGTTACTCTCGAAGTTGTAAAAAATGAACAACATGGAATCGAAACAGCGTCTCGCTGAGGTTTTTGCGGTGGTCTTTGGACGGCCCATTTCCGCGGAAGCAGAGCGCAAGGATGTTCCTGAATGGGATTCGCTCAAACACATGCAGCTTGTATTCGCCGTTGAAGAACAATTTAACATGCAGTTCAGCGAAGAGGAAATTGCGGCGCTGGATTCCGTGGCGCGTTTCGCGGAGCTGATTCAGGAGCGCGATGCGGCATGATTTGACGCTGAGCGGGTTCGGGTTTGGCCTTCGTCCCGTTGAAGAAAAGGACGCGGAGTTCATTGTGGAGATCCGCACAGCCGACCCTGAGCGCACACGCTTCCTGCATCCAATTCCGCCAGACGCGCAAGCGCAACGCGAGTGGATCGCGCGATATCTGCAACGCGAAAATGACTATTACTGGGTCGTGCAGCGTTTGGACAACGGACAATCCGAAGGCGTCATCGGAATTTACGATATCAATCCAACTGTCCCAACGGCCGAATGGGGGCGCTGGGTTTTGAGGCACAGCTCCCTTGCCGCGCCGGAAAGCGCTCTTTTGGTTTACCGCGCGGCATTTGAACTTATCAAACTGGAATCCATTTACTGCATGACCGTGGCCGATAACAAACCGGTCGTTTCCTTTCATGACTCTTGCGGACTTCGCCGCGAAGGAACGTTGAAGGAGCATTTCAAGCTCGGCGAGAAATCCTTCGACGCAGTTAAACATGTGCTTGACCGAAAAGACTGGCAAACAATCCGCGACCGACTCTCACCAATTGCCCAAATGACTTCGCGGCGAATTCACAAGAACCGGTGAGCCTCCTCTTTCATCACATTGGCGTCGCATGCCTGGACTTGGATTCGGAGACCCGTCGGCTGGCGGCATTGGGGTATGCCGTTGAAGGGGACGATTTTAGCGACACCATACAGGGCGTTCGTGGACGTTTTCTCAACGGCGGCGGACCTCGCCTGGAACTGCTTTCTCCCTTAAGCGAAGCGGGTGTGCTTACACCTTGGCTAAAGTCGGGTGTGAAACTTTACCACCTTGCGTACCAAACAAAGGAACTCGATGGCGAAATTGCCCGGATGCGAAGCGCAGGCGCAAAAATTGTGGTGGCGCCCGTTCCCGCAGTAGCATTTGAAAAACGGCGCATTGCTTTCCTGATGATGCCCAATATGCTTCTCACTGAATTAATCGAAATCGCCTGAACCATGTCCTTGCGGGACGAAATTGAAAATTGCGAAGCAGCGTCGCTCAAGCTCGACGTTATAAGGATTTACCACGCCTATGAGTTATCGCAAATTGGGTACTGAATTCACGTCCCGCACAAATTCGGAAATCGAGGCTTTGGGGGAATCGAGACAACTGTTGCTGGATTACGTCGAGCAGATGGGGCCGAAATGGGACGTCCATTTGCCGCTGTTTTTGTCCGCGCCGTCGCTGGCCCGAATGCTCTGGCAAGACATCGTTTACCGAAAGGCGCTCGACGTTCCGGGGTGTTTCGTTGAATTTGGATCGCAGTGGGGCGCTTCATTGAATGTCTTTCTGCTCTTAAAACAGATTCACGAGCCTTGGAATGCTGGGCGAAGAATCCTCTCCTTTTCCCTTTTCCAGGAAGGCTTTCGTTCCGTCGATGCCAAGGATGGCGCAAGTGTTGCCGCGGGGGATTATCGCGTCGCAAATAAATGGGAGGAAAAACTTCGGGACATTCTTAAAAGCCACTCAGCAAGAAGCCCGTTGGGTCCCGACCAAAATTTTGAAGTCATCCCGGGCAACGCTCCAAAGACATTTCGCGCGTACTTGAAAGAACATCCGGAAATTATTCTCTCACATGTTCATTTCGATATGGATGTGTACAAGCCAACGCGCGACCTGATCGCAATGTGCAAAGATCGCATGCCCAAAGGCGCCATCATGATCTTTGACGAACTCAATTGTCCGTCGTTTCCCGGTGAAACTGTGGCTTTGGATGAAACGCTGCGAATTTCCAACCTTTCTTTAAGGAAATCGCCGTTTCAACCTTTTTCGGCTTACGCAATCATCGGCGAATAAAACCAAATAATTTCCATGCCCATCAAAGACTGCAAACTTCTTGAATTGCCGAAGATTCACGAACCGCGTGGTAATTTGACCTTTGTCGAGGGCGGACGCCACATTCCATTCGAGATCAAGCGGGTTTATTATCTGTACGATGTGCCTGGCGGAGCCGAGCGCGGCGGTCATGCTCACAAAGCGCTGCATCAGCTCATCGTTGCGATGTCTGGCAGCTTCGATGTTGTGATGGATGACGGTTATGAAAAGAAACGAATCCACCTGAATCGTTCCTACATTGGCCTCTACATTTGTCCCATGATCTGGCGGGAACTTGATAATTTTTCATCCGGCTCGGTCTGCATGGTGCTGGCCTCGAACTACTATGAGGAAACGGATTATTACAGGGACCACGTCGATTTTCTTCTTGCGATCAAAAACCTGAAATGAACGTTCCGTTCCTTGAGCTTAAGCCCGGCTATCTGGAGCTTAAAGACGAGATTGACGCCGCTTATCACCGCGTAATGGACTCAGGATGGTTCCTGCTGGGCCGCGAATTGGAAGCGTTCGAAGCTGAATTTGCCCAATACTGCGGCGTGCAGCACTGCCTGGGTGTCGGCAACGGGCTTGACGCGATCCAACTGATCCTGCGCGCCGGCGACATCGGCGCCGGCGATGAAGTCATTGTCCCGTCGCACACGTTCATCGCCTCCTGGTTGGGGGTCACGTTTGCCGGCGCGACACCAGTGCCTGTGGATATAGATGAGGGGACTTACAATTTGGATCCCAGACTGATCGAAGCCGCAATTACTTCGCGAACCAAAGCGATCATTCCCGTTCATCTATACGGTCAGACAGCCGACATGGACCCCATTTTGGAGATCGCCCACAAACACAAATTAAAAGTTATCGAAGATGCCGCCCAGGCACACGGCGCGCTTTACAAGGGGCAAAAGGCCGGTTCCCTTGCCGACGCCGCTGCGTTCAGTTTTTATCCTGGAAAAAACCTTGGCGCGTTCAGCGATGCCGGGGCTGTAACAACCAATAACGCGGAGTTGGCGGCGCGCATTGGCCGCCTGCGCAATTACGGTTCCAAAATCAAATATCGGCACGACGAACCGGGAATGAATTCCCGGCTGGACGAAATGCAGGCGGCTTTTCTCCGTGTCAAACTCCGTCATCTTGACGGCTGGAATGCCCGACGCGCGAAAATCGCGGAACAATACTTGACTCAGCTTTCACCATTGGTCCCCGATCTTTCGCTGCCGAAGGTTCCATCCTGGGCCAGCCCTGTCTGGCACGTCTTTGCAATCCGGCATCTGAAGCGGGACGCCCTGCAAAAAAACCTCTCGGAAGCCGGCATCGGCACTTTGATTCATTATCCGGTCCCGCCGCATCGCTCTGACGCTTACTCGGCACTACGCCCCTCCACGCCAAACGCCTGGCATTTGCCTGTCGCGGAATCAACCGCCGCCACTGTCTTGAGCCTTCCTATTGGACCGCATCTCACCGAAACGCAAGCATCCACGGTAGCCATTGCAATCAATTCCTGTTGCGGGAATATCTCAAATTTGGGGGCATGAACGGCGAGATGATCTCCATTTGATGACAAGCCGGCAAATGCAAGTCACAGATTCACTCCGGACATCTCATTTACCAAGATCGATTCCCTACAGACCTGAAATTGATGGCCTTCGGGCGATGGCTATAGTGCCAGTCGTTATATTTCACCTGGGCGCAAGTTGGCTTCCCGGCGGATTTGTTGGCGTGGACGTTTTTTTTGTGATCTCTGGTTACTTGATTTCGTCGATCATTCTCAAAGACCACTCTAACAACGCATTTAGCTTCAAAAACTTCTGGATGCGCCGAATACGCCGCATCATGCCGGCAATGCTCGCGATGCTCCTGGGGACGTTGATCGCAGGATATGTGATTCTGTTTTCAGCGAATTGGGCCGATTTAGGCTGGCAGAGCATTTCGACCCTGGCGCTGTCATCGAACATACTTTTTTGGCGCCTGACACATGATTATTGGGGACCCGTGGCTGAAACGCTTCCCCTGCTCCACAATTGGTCGCTTTCAATTGAAGAACAGTTTTACCTTATCTACCCATTCTTCATCATTGCCTGCCTAAAGTGGTTTCCAAAGAAGCTGGCTTTAACCCTGGCTGGAATCACTGCGGCAAGCTTCGCTTTATGCGTTTTTGCCACAGCGAGAAATAAATCCGCTGCGTTTTATCTCCTTCCAACGAGAGCATGGGAGTTGTCTGCAGGCTGCTTGTTGGCAGTGCTGGCATTCCAGAAAGAATCCAAACTAAAAGATACTTCGCCAGGAGCAACCGCAAACCGAAATCCGCTTGATAGCTGGGGAGCTTTTCTTGGATTAAGCCTGATTGTCGCATCATGGTTTTTAATCCGCGAGAAGAACTTTCCTGGTTGGATCGCCGCAATGCCCGTCATCGGTTCCATGCTGGTCATCCGATTCGCCGGAAATGCTGCCTGCGGCGTTACTGCGTTCCTTTCTTATCCCTTTATCCGCTGGATTGGAAAAATATCCTACTCTCTTTATCTTTGGCATTGGCCGATAATCGTCGTGGGTCGCGCGGCGCAGGTCCGGTGGGAAACAGTTCCCTTTTGGCCTTTCATCGTCCTGATTCCCATTCTCGCCGTTGCATCCTATAATTTTGTGGAATCACCAGGTCGGCGTTTGGGCAATCCTCTGCCTCTTGTCGTGCCAACAGTGATCCTCGTGGCCTTCCTTTCCATCGGCCTGATCCTTGTAAAACCGGCCCATGATCTTTCTGCTTTTGCTCCCACCGTATGGATGGGGGACATTTACGACTCGGCTCCAAGGCGAATCCGACTCGAAGGACGCGAAAAAGCAAGATTGGAAGGAATAACCAGAACAGAACGCGACGCGAGATACGCCAACGCTTATTCCGAGGGAGGAATCCTCAAGCGTTACGGCTCCGAAAAAGTGGATGTTCTCGTGCTTGGCGATTCTCACGCCCTCATGTGGGCGCCGGTGATTGACGATATTTGCCGCGAATTAAAACTTAGCGTCCTCTTTTATGCCGCTGACGGAACAGATCCATTTCCAGATATTCCCGCACAAAAAAAAGCGCGAGGCGCGCTGTCTTCTGAAGAAATGCTTGTGTTTGACTCAAACAGGTTGAAGTTGATCACCAACAATCCGCCACGCCTGGTCATCGTGGCAAGCCGGCTGAGATATTTCACCGCGGACGAGTCCTATGACAAAGTCAGCCGCTTTTTGGAGGCCATTTGCGCCCAGGGTTCGGAGGCGCTTTTTATCGAGGACCCGCCCGAATTAGCCATTGGAAGCATAAATGCGCCACTGTTTCTTGCCACAACTTCTTCAACAACCATCAAAGCCTACGCGTTGCGCGATTCTGAAAATCCCGCCTCGATGCTGCTGTCTCTTTCAGACAGCTTTAAATGTTTTCACACGCTGGAGACGGCAGACTTGTACTTTGGCGACAGAGGCAGAGTAACAGCGCGCAATGACAAAACAGTTTATTATATCGACGATAATCACTTAAGTCTGGCCGGCGCGGGTTTGGCGAAGAAGCGAATCAGGAGCGCCATTACTCACATTCTTCAGAACTCCCCCGCCCATTAGCATTATTCAACCTCCTCCGTTTATCTGCGCAATGCCGCTTGACGCAACATTGTGCCATGTGTTTGATGAGGCAATGAGCGATTGCAGGATTACTGAAAAGGATGCACGACAGTAAGAACAAGCGCCGCCGTGAATCCGCTGCAAGCCGTAAGAGTTTAATCCTTTGATTGCGGGCAATTTAGACCCCATGTCCTTTTCCTGACTCCGCAAATGTCCTCCCATCGACAAATCTTCAAGAGCACAGCGCTCATTGGAGGCACACAAGTTATTGTCCTGGCAGTGGGAGTTGTTCGCAATAAAGCGCTGGCCCTTTTGCTCGGCACAGTCGGTGTAGGTGATGCCACACTTTACACAGGTCTCGCGACACTTGTAGGTTCAGTCGCGGGTTTGGGTCTCAACGCCAGCGGCGTGCGCCAAATTGCAGAAGCAACGGGCACTCAGGACGAGACTCGGATCGCTCGAACCATCATCAGTTTGCGGCGAATTTCTCTCTTCTCCGGGTTTCTTGGAATGGCCATTGTGCTGGCCTTCGCGCCGATTTTGAGTCGCCTCACCTTCGACGACAACCAACACGTCCTGGGGGTCGCCGCAATGTCTGTGACCCTGTTGTTCGCCGATATTTCGGCAGGACAAACCGCGTTGCTGCAGGGACTTCGCAGATTGCACGATTTGGCCGCATCGCAGCTTGTTGGAGCATTTTTTGGGGCAGTGGTCAGCGTTGGATTAGTCTGGTGGCTGGGCCTGCGTGGAATAGTTCCCTACCTGATCGCCATTTCTGCGTTTGGCATCCTGCTTTCGTGGTGGTACGCCCGGCGGGTCGAGGTCCGGCGCATCGTCGTTACCTGGAAGGAAACTCTGGCAGAATCGCGCGAACTCATCGTTCTGGGTCTGGCGTTTGCGACCTCGGCGCTGATCGCAAACGGCACTGCCTACGTCACGCGAGTCCTGGTGGACCGCCAATTAGGGCGCGAAGCAGTCGGAATCTATGCCGCGATCTGGACTCTTTGTTCGTCTTATGTCGGTATCGTGCTCATGGCCATGGGCGCGGATTTTTTGCCCCGTTTGGCAGCGGCCTCCGGCGACCGCGCGCTTTCAAACCGCCTGATCAACGAGCAGACCGAAATGGGGATTCTTATCGCCGTTCCAGGAGTCCTGGCCACAGTGACTTTGGCTCCGCTGGTTTTGAAATTGTTCTACTCTCCCGCCTTCATGGCAGGAGCGGACGTCGTGCGCTGGCAGATAATTGGCGTACTTCTGCGCGTAGTGAGCTGGCCTCTGGGTTACATGCTGATTGCCAGGGGAAAGAGTCTTTTGTTCGTATTGACCGAGGTGGCGGGAGGGATTATGAATGTTGTTTTGGTTTTTATCGCCATAAAACTTTGGAAACTCGAAGGCGTGGGCATCGCGTTCGCCTTGGTTTATGTATTTTACACAATGATGATGCTTGCAGTGGCATTCAAATTGACTGGATTCAAGTGGTCGAACACGGCGCTGAAAATCCTGGTTTCCGCTTTTGCCTCCGTGATCGCGGTTTTCCTGGGTGCCCGGTTCTTTCCGCCTGTTTGGGCATTAACTTCAGGCATCGCGGTGACATTGATTGCCGGAGTTGTTTCCCTGGCGGTTTTGCAAAAGCTGCTTGGGATAAATCTTTGCCGCGCGCTGCTCGACAAAATCCGTTCAAAAACTGCCTGAGTCCCACGTCTCCAGATCACCATGCCCAACCCGCTCCTTACATTTGTTGTCTGCGCGTATAACCAGGAACAGTTCATACGCGAGGCTGTAGAAGGCGCTCTGGCCCAGACTTACTCTCCTCTGGAAATTCTTCTGACGGACGATTGTTCTCCAGATCGGACTTTTCAAATCATGCAGGAGATGGCGGCGGCTTATCGCGGACCGCATCAGGTTGTCCTGAATAGAAATCCCAAAAATATCGGCGTTGGCGCGCATGTGAATCGACTCTGTGAACTGTCGAAAGGCGAGCTTATCGTCTGCGCGGGGGGAGATGACATTTCGTTCAAAGAGAGGACAGAACGAATTTACCGCGCATGGGAGAAATCCTCGCGAACCGCGTTCTCGATCTATTCAAACATGATCATTATTGACTCCTCCGGCGCCCAGAAAGGAATTTGGAACAAAGGAATGGCGCCGATTCATGTCAATTCCCTGTCCGAGGCGGCTCACTTAGGCTACTCCGGCGTTTATGGCTGCACCCACGCATTTCACCGGAAAGTGTTTGAAGTCTTTGGGCCGCTCGACGAGAGCATAATTCATGAAGATGTCGCCATCCCGTTCCGTAGTTTGTTTCTGGGGACAATAAAATATTTGGAGGAACCTTTGGTTTATTATCGAAGGCACGGGAATAATGTCTGGTCTGACGCCATCGTCCATTCCCTGAAAAAGCGGCGTCAAATATTGCGTTCCGATCAGGCTTATTTATTGTCATGGATTCGGGATTTGGAAAAATCCCGGCGCCTCGGAATTCTCTCAGAAATCGAGTCCGAGGGACTTCAGGAGGAAATCATCGAGCACATTAGGGAGAGAAGCGTGGAAGGACAGTATTACAAGCGTGACGTTGCATCAGCATATTTTCATCTTTTGGCCAGGTACTTTGGATGGAGGAATTTCCGGCAATTTCTCTCGCTTTCAAAACGGCGCTGGCAAAGCCGATCTCATTCCGGCGATGCCGGCTCATAGTTCATCCTTCGGATTTTTTTAAAACCAATGTTTCGACATCATGGATTTCAGCGCCGCCAGTGTTGACATCCGACTCAATCTCCAATATCACAAGGCCGAGCCTGAACCTTGGCAAGCGCGTTGGCGGAAGCATCGCCCGTCGCTCGTCAAGGAGGACTACGACAAACTTATAGAATGAGCAAGTCGCTCGACTGAGAAACCAGCGGATTTCCTTCACAGAATGTTATTTACCATCGTTACACCATCCCTGAATTGCGGACAATTCATCTCGAAGAACATGGCCTCCATTCGGAAACAAGGTTACGGCCCGGATGAACTCGAACACTGGGTGATCGACGGTGGATCGACCGATGGAACATTGGACATTCTGAAAGCCAATCCCGCTGTAAAATGGATTTCTGAGCCCGACAAGGGACTTTCAGACGCAGTCAACAAGGGTATTCAGCGGGCCGCCGGGGATTGGATCATATGGCTCAATGCGGATGATTTTCTGGCAGATAATGCCCTGAAAACTTTTATCGAGCATGCCCGAAAGCACCCCGATGTTTGTATCTTTTGCGGGGACGAAACCGTCCTTCGTTACGATGAATCGGTCGAACAGACATTACGCGGCTGGGACTATAATCTGAAGGATTTGCTGGGAAGCAGAACGGAAATGAATCAGGCGTCCACCTTTGTTCACCGTGACGTTTACCAAAAAGTCGGGCTTCTCGATGTCTCAATTCGTTTTGCAATGGATTATGAGTGGCTGGTGCGCGCAATGCACCATTACCGATGCGTGCCCGTTCCCCATGTGCTGACTTTTTATCAACGCCGGGAAGGTTCAATAATGGACGCCCATATGGTGAAACATTTCAAAACCTACCTGGCTGCGCGGCGAAAGTACAACTGTTCACGGTGGTCGCGCGCGGAATTCAGGATTCGCTTCTTCATTTACACTGATTTTCTCCGAAAGAAGCCCTGGCTTCGACGTCGTGTTCGTCAAATCAAAGGGCTGTTCGGTTACAGCCCGCTGCATTGCTAGACTTACACCTGCGTTGGGCCGGGCAGATGGAGTTCAATTCTCGTGAATTTTTGCTTTGTAAATTTCGATGTGCGCTTGCCGCGTGTCATTGATCGAAAACTGGCTGGCCATCGGTTGCCGTTGTTGCCAAAGATTGACTGAAGTTGGAAACGCAAAGGCTTCCGCCATTGTTTTCGCCAAATCGCTGGAATCAGGGGGCGATCGAAAGACACCTGCGCAAGGCAGATCTTCGAGGAATGTGCCCATTGGGACCACCATGCGGCAGCCTCGTGAGTAGGCTTCGAGCATGACGATGCCGAACGCCTCGCCCTCAGCGGCGTGAACAAAGATGTCGTCTTCACACAATGAATCAGCCCACTGGGGGTTCCACTGATGCAGGCGGATGTTGGGATGCGGCTTTGCGAGGCGCGCGATTTCTTCCTGGTAGTCAGGCTCCGGAACATCCGGGGAGAAACCGTAGATGTGCAACGATTGACCGTCCTGTGCCATTTCAAGAAAGGCAGTCACTATGAGATGAATGTTCTTGAGCCGGACGATATGGCTCGACACTACAAACCTCCCCCCCCCCGCTTGCGGAGGACCGGGCCACCGAATTGTCGGAGTAAGTATATGTGCCGCGTCCGGCGCGTAGCCGTAGTGAAGACATGTTGCGCGGGAATTAAAGACCACCGTTGCACCGGTCAACCGCCAAAGAACCCGATACATGCCCGTGTGCCTTCTTTGGGCATGAACTGTCGATATAACTGGAATGGACCGAACCAAGCCGACAATCGCGCTCAAGAGCAGGCCCAATCGACTGTGCGCGTGAAATATCATGACTCTTCGTTTTCGCAACCAAAAGTAAAGCGGTATTACGTCGAGCACGGCGCCCATGACATCTCCGGGTATGGAGCGCTCTGCATTTTTGCTCCACCCAAGAGAGACAATCGCGCTATTCTCACGGGGGTATTTGCGGTATTTCCATACGAATTGATCGAATCCCGGCAAAGGCTCCCGGGTGATGTCGCGCACAAAACTCATCAATCCGCCGAGCGCGAAGTCGCCGCCGACTAGATGCAAAATCACTGGTTTGGATGGCGCATCCGCCTCGCCTTCCGCAACGGCGTTCATTATCAGGCAGGCGCAAGAACGGGTTGAACGAAGACCGGCGAAGCTGCTGGCTTTTTGAATTCCTGTCTGCGCAATTGTCGGGTAAAAATGCCCAATGCGAACATGAACCAAATCATCGGGTCATTCATGTCAGAGGCGAAAAAGGCGGCTGCGACAATCGCCAGGAGATTTGCGCAAACGAAGCAATGAACTTCCGCCAGAAAGGGATCAGTTTTTCGCAACGCAATCGCGCGCGCGGCGTTGGTAAAAATCTGGGTAATCAAGATAAGGATAAAAAGAACTGCCGCAGGAATTCCCAACGCCAAGGCGCAGGCGATGTAAGCGTTGTGGACACCACCTGTTGCGAGACTGAGGTTCTGACTCTCGTCCTCAGATTGAATGTCTGAAACAAGTCCATTTTCAAGACCGCCATAGGCGACGCCTATTAATGGATGCTTGCGGATCTGATCCAAACCTCGCTGCCACCTCACCTCGCGCCATTCCAGATTGGCATCGCCTCCTGACGCTTCCGTCAAATCCGGGCTCACCAAAGCGAGAGGGCGCATGAAGCTCGTCTGAGGCAGCTTGCTCAGCATCGGTCCCGCGAGGTAAACAGAAACCGAAAGCACAACCGTCGAGCCTATGATGATCGCAGATTGCAGGTACTTTCCACGCAGCATTGGAATGACTGCCACGATGACGAGCATCATGGCCAGACTGGTTCGGCTTCCACCAAGAATAATTGCGGAAAATGCCATGGCAAAAATTGCAATCCGGGCCCAGCGGCCCACTTGCATCAAATTGGGCAGCAGCAAAAATGCAATGAGGAAAAGTCCAAATACAGGTAGCGCGACGAATCGAAGCATGCCGTTCTCGAAAGTTGTCACGAACATTCCCAAACGGAAAAAAAATTCGGCCGCCGCCGTGCTCTTGCTCAACGTCAAAGGAACAAAGAGCACAATGAAAAGTACAGAAACGTAGGCAATCCAATGCATCGTTTTCAACAAACCATCTCGGTTGCCAATAAAACGCCCGGTGTAGAAAAGAATTGCAAAACATAAGGCGTAGTCGAGCCATGCCCGGAAACCCGTGACGTTCGCCCCCCATCCAAATGCGTTGGGGACCGAAGGATTCAAGCAGAATCGCAGGAAAGCCCATATCATGAACAGAATCATGGGCAATGTGGCCGGGTGATATTGAAAGTTTTGACCGTTTTTGCGAAGACCCCGCTGCCGAAGCCCACCCTGCAACCAGTGTTTGACAGCGCAAATTCCCAGGCCAATCAACAAAACCGGGAAATCCCAAACAAACGGAACCGGAAGTGAAAACGGCACCAAGAGACTGAAAACAAATAGCGGAACGTAACCCGGCATAACGACCAGACCGCATATTACGACGATCGTGGCCACAAATGCCAGCAGCGCGTAGTTTTCTGTAGCGATCGAAATGCCAAGGCAAAGAGCCAGTATTACGGCAGCTACGAGCGTTATCAGCGCTGTAAGTTGTTGCGGTCTCATTTTTCTGTCAGTCGGAAGCGCGAATCGCGCATCACGGGCGCAAAGTATTTCATAATTTGGCCTGCTTGGCTAGAATTTTTTAGCCACTTTGACTGAGTCAGCGGGTTTTGCCTTTGACTCCGCGACAACGCCTCATGTACAGGTTTTGCGTGCTGGCCAGCCAAAGTGCCTCGGCCCCAAAGCAAGGCGCGAGTGGGGCGGTTTCAGCCGAGGCGCCATTGGGAGCAACGGGGTTCGATCTCCTTGGACCAATGGCGCGGCGTGGCGCTGGTTCTGGTGTTGATTTCTCATGGGTTTTTCTTCACCGGTCGGGTTGTCATCTGCGCAACGATACTGATTTTGACATTCCTCGGGTATGAAATGAAACTGGCTGTCATCGGGATTGGCGCACTGCTGCTGGCTCCGTGTCTGCTGGCTTATCTCTTTGGCCGTCCCATGCCAGCGTCAATTGGACAACCGATGCAATGGCTGGGTGAGCGAACCTATTCCATTTACCTATGGCAGCAACCGTTTGAATACTTGCCATCGGTTTTGCATCCAGTAGGCGTAATTCTTTCCGTAGGAGTGGAGGCTTTTTGGTTCAAAATCTTTGAACAACCGTTCCTCAGCTCGCGGCGTCGTCAGGAGGTTGTGAATGACTTCCGATTGGGCCCTTCGAAATAAGTCGCAATCACAACGCAGCTATACTGCCGAAAAAGAGCGCAAATTCCAGCAGACCTGCGAGCTTCCCGTCACCTTGCAGTCAAAAGGCAAAGCCCTTTTAAGAAGATCATAGAATTCTTCCGCCTGAGATTGGGATTCCAACCAAAAGCGATTACTCGGAGCGGATAAGGACGGCTTTCTCCCTTGCAATTGCAGGTAAAACGCGGCCTTTTGGTGGCGAAAAATGGATTTGTCCGCGCCCCAAACCAATTCCCGATGGAGCATCAGCCGTCTGCGCCGAATAACCACGGCATCACATCGTTACATGGCGGAGGTGGATGGCCTTCGGTTCATCGCAATCTTCAGCGTCATGCTGTTTCATGTTTACTTTAATGTAGCCCATTCTCGCGACATTCAACTTGCCCCTGGCAAATTCGATTTCCTTGCATGGCCGATTACGAATGGCTTTCGCGGTGTTCAGCTCTTCTTCGTCATCAGCGGTTTCATTCTGGGTTTGCCGTTTGCCGCCCATTACATCACTGGCGGACCGCCGGTCAAAATCGGACGCTTCTATTTGCGTCGGATAACACGGCTGGAACCGCCCTATATTCTGGCGTTGTTGCTGGTTTATGCGGCGGCCGTCCTGATGCACAATGTTCATACGAAAGAGCCAGGCTTTTTTTCAGGATTGCCTCTGAGATTGGCCTACTCTTACTACTTCATTCGACTTGCCCCTTCCACCTTGGACGGTGTCACATGGACATTGGAAATCGAAGTGCAGTTTTATCTCCTGGCACCCTTGCTTGCCAAAGTTTTCAAGCTCCCTGCTGTGCCCCGGCGTCTGGCATTGATCGTGGCGATCATCGGAGTTCCTTTTCTGACTCTTATCGTGCCGCGCGGCGAACACACACTTTTGGGATTTGTGCAATATTTCTTGATCGGTTTTTTGATGGCAGATTTCCACTGCACAAATGCCGGCAAAGGCTGGTTGCCCGCTTGGTTGCTGGACTTGGCAGGTGTAGGATGCCTGCTTACAATGCTGTTCATGCCAGAAACGCCGCTGGTGTTAAACCTGCTGCCTTGGGTGCTTGGCGGGATCTTTATCGCTGCTTTGCGAGGCAATCTGTTTACGGCGTTTCTGCGTTTGCCAACCATTTCAGTCATCGGCGGAATGTGCTATTCGCTCTACCTCCTCCATAATCCAATTCTTTCGTTCATCACGAACAAGGTCGTTGTGAATGGAATGTCCGTTCCGCTGGCTTATTTTCGTCTCCTGATTATCGGGATGCCCCCTGTAATGATTGCCGGAATAGTCTATTACATCCTGATCGAAAGGCCGTGCATGGTGCCGAACTGGCCGCGCCTTGCCTTTCATTACTTTTCAAGAAAAATGAGCGGGACGAGCCAGGCCGCAAGCCCGATCCCGGATTCAAGCGTGAAATGAGGGGTTGGCGAGACGCCGGGTCGCCACATTTTTTACCAAATCAGAAGCATTGCACATGGCATCGCAGGAAAAAAAGAATTCGATCGCTTACTCGCTCGCCGATCAAAATTTTGCCCGCGCAAAATCGGTGGGCATTTTCAATGTTTCCATGGATCTTCTCCACACCCTGGCGACGAACCCGCAATGCCCTCCGCTGACTGTGCTGGCCAATAGTTCGCTGCGCGACAACCTCAAGCTCCCGCAAAGCGCGCGAACAATTTTTCAGGACACGGCGATTCGCGGCAGACTTGGACGAATGTGGTGGGACCAGGTCGCGGTCTATTCCGCAGCCCGGAGAGCTGGCAGCGATTGGCTGCTGCTGCCAAAGGGGTTCGCGTCATTCGCGCGTCGATGCCCGGTGCGCCTGGCTCCGCTGGTTCATGATGTGTTGCAGGACCATTACGACCGCCATTACCCAACCGAGGTCAGCAAGGCTGAGACACTCTATTTTCGCGCTTCCTTAAAAGCATCTCTTGAACAGGCTGAGGTGATCTTCACTCCGACTGAATTCACCAGCCGCGAAATCCAGCGAATGGCCCGGGGACGCGGCTGGCCGGTGCCGCCTCTCGTGTATTGCGGCGAGGGTTTTGAACGCCCTGCGGCAAAACCCAGAACAGAGCGCCGGGACATCGTCGTGCTTGCGAGCCGATTCCCTTACAAACTAACGCGACAGGCTGTGGATTTTTTTTCGCGCTGGGTCCGGGAATATCCGTTCAAGGAAACCGTGCATTGGATTGGTTCGCTTCCACCGAAGTTTGAAATGCCCGCGCTCCCGCAATTCCGCTGGCATCCGCGACTCGCGGAAAAGGAATTTCGCGAATTGATGGGCGCAGCTCGCGTGGTTGCATTTACATCGGAATACGAAGGTTTTGGGCGTCCGCCGGTTGAGGCTGTTCTTGCTGGAGCTTGTCCGGTTTTTTCGGACATTCCGGCGACTCGCGAGGTAATGAACGGCGCGGGTTGCCCTTTCACCAATGGCAATTACGAAAGTTTCGCCGCCGCAATCCGCAGTTCGCTTTCGGTGACACCGGCGCAACTTGAAGCATGGTCTCAGGAACTGATGCGCCGACATAACTGGAGCTTGGTCGTGGATCGGGTCCTGGAAGCATTGAGGCTGAACCGCGATGAACATTCTAAATCCGCGCAGCCAGCTTTGACAGATTGACCGGCGGCACAAAGCGTTGATACGCTGTTACGATGGTTGCCAAACCAAAAGTTTTCCTCAGCAAACTGGCCGATGGCTATGCTGGCCCAATCGCGACCGGCCTGAGTTCCGTCGGTTTTTTTGAGGCAGTTCGACCGGGCGCGACGGTTTTTTTGAAGCCCAATTTTACTTTTCCGACATACCGGCCGGGGGTGATGACTTCCTTCGAGTGCATCAAAGCGACGACCGAATGCCTGATTCAGCGCGGTTACAAAGTCATCATCGGCGAAGCGCAGAGCGGCGGTTACAACCCTTTCTCGATGGACGCGGTTTTTGAGGAAATGGGGATGAACGAACTTGCCCGGCAAACTGGCGCGCGCCTCGTCAACATCAGCTTCACTGACTCCGAAATTATAAAAATCAGAGTGGGTATGCGCAAGTTGTCGATCCCGATGCCCAAGCTGCTTTTACACGAGATTGATGCCTTCATCACAATGCCTGTGCCCAAGATCCACATGAATACGCGGGTTTCCATGTCGATCAAAAACCAATGGGGTTGCATTCAGGACCCGGCGGAGCGGCTTAAACTGCATCCGTTTTTCGCGGAGGTGATTTTTGAAGTGAACCGCCGGCTGCCCAAGGCTCATTCCATTATAGACGGTCGATTTGGCTTGAATGGAACCGGCCCGATGCGCGGCGATGTCGTCGATTTGAATTGGCTGCTGGTTTCCAATGACTTGACTGCCGCCGACCGTGTTTGCACCAGGATGATGCAAATCGACGAAAGATCGGTCAGCTACTTGCAGCATTTTCGCCGGCAAGGTTGGTGGACGGCTTTTTCCGATATTTCAATTAACGAGGATTGGGAGAATTACAAGAGCGTGCAATTTTACCTGGAACGGAAATGGACCGATTTGCCCGGCCTGTATTGTTTCAATAGTTCATTTCTCGCATGGTTGGGATATCGTTCCCCTCTCGCCGGATTGGCGCATTGGATGCTCTACCTTTTTCGCGAACCTTTTTACGATTACGACAAGGCGCGAAGCGATACCGCCGAACTGCATAAGGCGTCGAAGTCGCAACAGTGAGTTTTTGGGGAATACTGGTTGCCTACAAAACAATTCTGATTTTGGAAACCTTTTGGTGTCGGCTTGCAAATCCATCTCCATCTGCCGTAAGCTGGCAATCATGGAAGCCGATGAGTTTTTCCTCAAAATCCGAATAAGCCCTCTCGAAGAAGGAGGATTCCTCGCCACAAGCCCGGATTTGCCCGGTTTGGTCGCGCAAGGCCGCACCCGCTCTGAAACATTGGAAATCGCTCAGGATGTCGCCCGCAAACTCATTGAATCTTATCTTGAACATGGGGATCCACTCCCTAAACGTGTGTTGGCCGCCTTAAAATCCGCGCCCAGCGAAGCAATCGTCGCCATTCCCGTCGGGCTGTCCGTTGAGCCGGCATGAGCGGGTTGCGTTCTGTTCGATACAGAGATCTCGTTCAGCGACTACGCTCGCACGGTTTTATTTTTGACAGAACAGCAAAGGGCAGTCACGAAATCTGTACAATCCGCAAACCAAAAAAACGAACGACGGTTCCTCATCATCCGGGCGACATTCCAAAAGGCACGTTGCGGGCGATTATTTCACAAACCGGCCTTTCTCCAAACGAGTTCTTTAACGACTTTCAAAAACAGTCTTAAAGCAGTATTCTATCCAAAAGGCGTATCTCAGAACACGACTTCCAGTTCAGCTTTTTCCGTTGGACGCTTCTGCAAATCCACCTTATAATCCCTAACACTTACCCGAATGACAAATCACAGAGATTCAAAACCGGTTCAGGCGTTTACATTAATCGAATTATTGGTTGTCATTGCCATCATAGCCATTCTCGCGGCGATGCTTCTGCCCGCACTGGCTTCCGCGAAACAATCGGCCAACGGAACCAAGTGCAAGTCCAACCTGAAGCAGCTTGGCATGGGCTTCACTCTTTACATGGGCGACAACAACGACGTTTGTCCCGCTGGAGCCTGCGACGGCGCGGATAATTCCCAATTTACCTGGGACACCGCCATCCACTCGTTCATTGGTGGAAACGGCCAGCTCAGCAAAGCCATTTTGGACAGCGGCGCGGTGGACGGCTCCCTGGTCTCTCAGATTTTGCGTTGCCCGTCCGACATTGGACAGGACACATATTGGACGACAGGCGATCCCGGCGTCGGCAGGCGGACTTACGCGATGAACTACATCGCGCCGACCTGGGATGGCAGTGTCTCGCTGGGGCAGGCGCTTCCGACGCCGATTGACGGTCTTGGCGTGTATTGGTCCGGCACTACAACCACTTCAGGAGCGCCGGGTTACAAAATCAACATTGTCACAGGCCCAGCGGGAACGATCAATCTCGTCGAACAACCCGCTGGCGACAACACCTGCGGAAATGTCTGGCCCGCCATTTCGATCTCACCGTCCAACAACGTCAGCGGCCAGGGTATTGGAGAATGTTATCAGATCGATCCCAACGACTCGAATAACCAAGGCGCTGCCTTATACAAAGCGCACGGCAATCATTTCAATTATCTGTTCTTCGACAACCATGTTGAGTTGCTCACGTTGAAACAAACGGTGGGCGCTGGAACCCTTGTCAATCCCAAGGGATATTGGTCTCTCAATTCGAGACATTGACTTCTACCGTCGGATCCGCGAAAGCGCCAATTCCAAAATCTCCCGCGCAGAACCTGCTTTGAGCTTCAAGCTTAGTCCGAAATAAAGTGCGGTCGCCGCAAGCATCGGCACAAAAACCTCGCCGAGCCTCGAAAATAAATTGGCATGGCCCAAATGGTTTTGCCACAAAACCCGAAGTCCCCAAGATGTCAATCCGGCGGCCAGCGCGATCGCGCCGAGGAGCGGGAATTGCGCGACATACTCCTTCATTTCGAGCGTCTTCAACTTTTTGCGCAACGCGTAAGCCAGCAACGCCATATTGAAAGTCGCGCTAATAGTATTGGCGATTCCCAGCGCGCCCGGTCCCAAGTCAAACACGAACAGAAAAATCACAGCGAAAATCAGATTTATCGCGAGGCAAAAAATGCTGATTCGCATTGGCGTCACGATGTCGCTCAACGCGTAAAACGCTCGCGCAAAAATGTTCACGAGCGAAAATGAAACCAGCCCGGGAACAAGGCACATGAGCGCGAAGCTGACTTGATGAGTCGATTCGGCGTTGAATTTTCCGTGTTGGAAAAGCAGCCGGACAATTGGCGCCGCAAGGGTGAACAACAATACGGATGCGAGCAGATTCACAAAAATCAAATGCCCCACGGCCTGCCGTAGTGTCCCGCGAAAGTTCGCGTAGTTTTTATCCACAGCATAACCAGCCAGTGTTGGCAGAAGAAAAGTCGCCAGTGAAATCCCGAAAACACCCTGTGGCAGTTCCATCAAACGAACCGCGTACGCAAACTCCGCGACGATATGGTCATTTTCACCAAAGGCCAGACCCTGGGTCATCATGACGTTGATCTGGAAAGCGGCCACGCCAATCGTGCTGGGAATCATTTTTTGCACCACTTCGCGAACCGTCGGATCTTTCCACGGCGAAACCCAACGGTATCGAAATCCTTCGCCCCGCAAGCTCGGCACTTGAAACAACATCTGCGCCACGCCCGCCACCAGAACACCAATTGCCAGGGCGAACACCTGTTTGTCCGGCGTTTTGCCCATCATTGGCGCGAGGAACAAAACCGAAGCGATCATGACGACGTTCAAGACCGCAGCGCCGATTGCAGGAATAAAAAAATGCCCGCGCGCATTGAGTATCCCGATGAAAACCGCGCCGATGCACGCCAGCACCATGTAGGGGAACATCAACCGCATCAGCTCGAGCATGAGTCGTGCTTTCGCATTCCACTCGCCCGCGACCAACAGGCCCGTAATGATCAACATCGAAACCAACGTGATTTCCGCCGAAATGGCGATCAGCCCGGAAATGACGGCGTTCGCCGCCTTCCACATTGCAGCTTCGCCCTCTGATTTTTCCTTCGCCTTGAAAATTGGAATGAACGCCGCTGTCAATGCGCCTTCACCAAGCAGCCGTCGAAAAAGATTCGGGACCGTGTAGGCAAAAATGAAAGCGCTGTAAATGACCGTGGTCCCCATGAACGCGGCATAGACTTGTTCCCGCACCAGGCCAAGCACACGACTGGTCAGGGTGGCCGCGCCAATTCCGCCCGACGATTTAAGCATCTGCGACACGCCGCCAGTGTTACAAAAGCAAATGCCGGAAACGAAGTATTATTCTGACATTTGACATATTTCGCTCGTGGCAAAAGTGCTTGATCTTCCCGCGACATCGGCCCTTAGTTCTGCAAATTCGTTGATTCCATGAAAATGCCACGCCCAATCCTCTTATTTTTCTCGCTTCTTTTTGTCGCAACTGCAACGGCGCAAAATTCACGGACCAATGCGCCCAGCCTGGTGTTTCGTGACTCAGTCGAACCTCACTGGTTCGCCGGTGCGGATGGTCAGACCAACAAATTCTGGTATCGCGTTACCACGGGGAGAAACAGCCATGAATTCATCCTGGTCGATGCCAGAGAAGGCAAGCGATCTTCGGCGTTCAACCATGCGCGTTTGGCGGAAGCGCTCGTAAAAGTCACAAAGCGACCAGTGAAGCCGGAAGACCTTCCTATTGACAGTCTTGACTTTGCCCGCGACGGCAAATCGGTTGTCCTTCATGGCGATGGCTCAAGTTGGAAACTGGACCTAGCCAATTATTCACTGACTCTTTCAGCCAATGACGTTTCGGACGAAAACCAGCTTCCCAATATCCGCACGCTGCATCCCTCCAGTTCCGGCGGCCTGGCGACAAAGGTCGTTTTCGTCAATAAACTGAAGGCCGATGCCGATTTGTTCTGGATTGATCCCGATGGAAAGCGCGTTTCCTACGGGTCTGTTCCTGCAAATGGGCGACTCGAAATATCCACGTATGCGGGGCATGTTTGGCTGGCGGCTTCGCGAACGGGCGAAATGCTGGCTGTTTTTGAGGCCGCGGCAAAACCATCCGTCGCAGCAATTGACGGTCGCGAAACCACCGCTCCAGTGCGTCGCGGAGGACGTCGCAGGCCATCGGTCGGCGGCGACACTTCGCCCGATGGCAAGTGGAGCGTCAGCGTGCGCGGGGATAATCTTTTCCTGCGAAATCTTAACGTCCGCAGCAACTCGGATTTCCAACTCACCTACGATGCCAATCCAAACAGCACCTACGCGCGCAATGCCGAGGCTGATCGCGCCGTCGAAATGACCTACGACGCCCGCGATCCCGAAACGCCAACGCCTGAAATTTATTGGGCGCCCGATTCAAAACATTTTGTCGCGATGCGATTGCAGCCCGGGACGCATCGGAATGTGTATCTCGTCGAATCTTCACCGGAGGACCAACTCCAGCCGAAGCTCGATTCGTATCCTTACCTCAAGCCGGGCGATCAGGTGCCGATCCGCAAACCGCCCCTGTTCGACATCGAGTTGAAAAAAGAAATTCAGACGAGCGAGTCTCTGTATTCAAATCCGTGGTCGATCAGCGATGTCCGATGGAGCACGAACTCGACGCGGTTCACGTTCCTTTACAACCAACGCGGCCATCAGATCATGCGTGTCGTCGCCGTGGAAGCGCAGACCGGCGCGGCGCGCGCAATCATTGACGAACACAGCGACACTTTTATTGACTACTCTGGGAAATCCTTTTCGGAATATCTTGATGGCACGGGCGAGATCATTTGGGCGTCCGAGCGCGATGGCTGGAACCACCTTTATCTCTACGATGCCGTTGAGGGCCGGGTGAAATCCCAGATCACGAAAGGCAATTGGCTCGTTCGCTCAGTCGATTTTGTCGATAGGACGAATCGGCAAATCTGGTTTCAGGCGGGTGGCATTCGACCGGAGCAGGACCCTTATTACGTCCAGTTCTGCCGCGTCAATTTCGACGGATCGGGTTTAACGGTCCTTACCGACGGGGATGGCAATCACGAGGCACAATTCTCCCCGGATCGCCGTTATTTGATTGACACATGGTCGCGCGTAGATCAACCCCAGACGACCGTTCTCCGAAGCGCCAGCGACGGCAAATTATTATGCAAGCTTGAAGAGGCGGATGCGGTCGAGCTTTATGCTTCCGGGTGGAAAACGCCGGAACGATTTGTCGCGAAAGGAAGGGATGGGAGCACCGACATTTTTGGAGTCATCTGGCGGCCAAAGGATTTCGAGCCGAACAAAAAATATCCTGTCATCGAGGATATTTACGCAGGGCCGCAGGGATTTTTCACACCGAAAGGATTTCGAGCCTCGTATCAACAACAAAAACTCGCGGATCACGGATTCATTGTCGTGCAGATGGATGGCATGGGAACGTCCGGGCGCTCGAAGAAATTTCACGATGTTTGCTGGAAAAATATTCGTGACGCGGGGTTTGAAGACCGCATTCTCTGGATCAAGGCCGCGGCGGCGAAGCATCCGTTCATGGACATTTCGCGCGTCGGCATTTATGGCACTTCAGCGGGCGGCCAGAACGCTCTTCGCGCGATGCTCGATCACGGCGATTTTTACAAAGTCTGCGTCTCTGATTCCGGCTGTCACGACAATCGCATGGACAAAATCTGGTGGAATGAACAATGGATGGGCTGGCCGGTGGACGATAGCTACGAGCGCAGTTCAAACGTCACAGACGCGCATAAACTCCAGGGCAAGTTGTTGCTGATGGTGGGCGAAATGGACAAAAACGTTGACCCATCAAGCACAATGCAGGTCGTCAATGCGCTCATCAAAGCGGACAAGAATTTCGATCTTCTTTACATGCCCGGCGCGGGTCATGGCGTGGCGCGAACACCCTACGGCTCGCGCCGGCTTGAGGAATTCTTTGTCAACAATTTCCCAGCAATGGGAACAAGTTCGAGTGCGGGAAATTCCACAGCGGCAACGTCACCCTAGCCGGGTCAGTCCACGAATATCAACTCGTCGGACATCAGGATTGCCTGGGCGTATTTCTGCCAGGTCGTTAGATGATGATGCGCCGCTGTGGCGGAAGGGTTCGCCGGAATGATGATTTCGCGATGGCCGCGACGGGTCACAATGACCGGCGGCGTAAGCGCAGGGCCGCGAATGTATCGAAGCGCCCATGCAATTTCCCTGTGGCTCGGTTCGCGCTGGTAGGCCAAACTATAGATGACGCGCAGACGCTCCCTGTCTGTGGAAGCCGCCTTGAACTCCGGTCGATTCACCAAACCTTTCGCCTGGTCGATGACGAAGCGGTTGTTCATTAAAAACAGCGCCTGCTGCGGCACCGTGGTGAAAAACCGGCGCGGACTGCTGCTGTCGGAACTGGCCAGATCAAACGCGCGAAACAAATCGGGCACGTTCTGTCTGTCAATATAACCATACAGCGTCCGTCGAGGGGATACTTTGTCAATTATATCCACCGAATGCCCGCCCACGCTTAAATCCAGGTTTCCAGAAACCGAGAGCAGCGTGTCGCGCAATGGCTCGAATTCCAATCGTTGACGGTTCATGCGCCAGAGCAGTTGATTTCCCGGATCGGTTTTTGCGCAGTCGGCACTGTCATCGCTGCTCTGCATATAAGCGCGCGAGAGCATGATTAGCCGATGCAATTTCTTTATTGACCAGCCGTCGTCCATGAAACGCGCTGCGAGGTAGTCCAGCAATTCGGGGTGAGTCGGCGGGTCTGAGCGCAAGCCAAAATCGCTCGGCGTCGAAACCAGCGGATTGCCAAAATGATGGAGCCAGACGCGATTGACAAAAACGCGCGCGGTCAGAGGATTATCGCGGCTGGCAATATCCTCGGCGAGTTCAAGGCGTCCACTGCCTTTGGAAAATGGTTTTCGGTTGGGGCCGCTGAGAATTTCCAGAAATTCGCGGGGCGCAATCGGACCTTCGTTTCCGGCGTTGCCGCGAACGAAAATATGCGTGTCATGAGGATCAGGTTTGTCAACAAGAGCCATCGCGCGGGCCGGGGCGCCGGGCGATTCCGCGTCGAACTCGTCAATGTGCCGCTGCAACGCCCGCATTTTTTGCTGAATGGGCGTGTCATACAACCGGTCGAATTCTGAACGCGGCAAATTGGCGGGCGCGTTCCCTGCATAAAGAATCTGACGCAATGCCTCCTCCGCCGGGTTGGACAACGCGGAAGGAACCGGCGAATTGGTTGCCGTAATCGCCGCGTCCCATTGCCTGTCAATATTGGTAAAAATTGTCCCATATCGTTCGGCAACATTCTTCATCGTCGGCGGCGGTTCGCCCGAAAACGCGGCGGTCACGAGCGCATTGAGTGTCGTTATCCCGCTGTGATTAGTGTCAAATTTCGCGGCAACATCCTTCGCCCGCGCCGCAAAATCACTTTCGGGCAGATCGGCGAATGCGAACCACGGCGCAAAAATCGCCTGTTGATTCGTCCGCCAACCGTCCATCGCGCTCATCCATCTCCGCAGAACTTCCGGGTCCAACTTGTTGGTGTGCGCAACGCTCTCGGCGTCCAGACCGTTCGTGCGGGGGCGCGCCGTGTAGGCGGCGAACATGTAATCGCCAGCCTGACGACGCAATTTTGTCGCCAGCGCAATTTCCTGTTCTTGACGGTATTTGTCGCGTTCCTCCACGCGCTTCTTGTGCTCCGCCATGTATTCGTTGAACTCCTTGTCCGGCGCCTTCGTCCCAAGCAACGGTTCCTCGGACGGTTCCTGCGAACTGTCAAATACACCGTAGAGCGAGTAATAATCCCTCGTTGGAATCGGATCAAACTTATGGTCGTGGCAGCGCGCGCATTCGACTGTAAGCCCCATCATTCCGCGGCAAACGACGTCGATTCGGTCGTCGATGATGTCATGTATATCGTTAATAAAGCGCCGCCCGAGGGTGATGTAGCCGAGCGCCGCGAGCGACCTCTTGTCTCCATTGTTTGGCAGCAAGTCCGCCGCGATTTGCTGTTTGATAAACTGATCGTAAGGAAGGTCTTCGTTAAACGAGCGAATCACATAGTCGCGATAGGTGTAAGCATACGGATAATGGCGGTCTTCCTCAAAAACATATCCCTTGCTGTCCGCGTAACGCGCCACGTCGAGCCAGTGCCGTCCCCAGCGCTCTCCGTAATGCGGCGACGCCAGCAGACGATCAACAACCTTCGCGAAGGCATCGGGCGATTTATCCGCTTCGAAAGTCGAAACTTCCTCAGGCGTCGGTGGCAAACCGATAAGATCGAACGTCGCGCGGCGAATCAACGTGCGCTTGTCCGCGATGGGCGACGGTTTCAAATGCGCCGCTTCCAATCGCGCGAGAATGAAATTATCCACCGGAGTCTGCACAAGTTTCTTCTCGTTGACTTGCGGCACTTCCGGTTTTCGAATCGGCTGGAATGCCCAATGCTTTTTTGCTTTGTCCCGGATGGTTTGGGCTTTTGAAACTGCGGTCGATGCCACTCGCGGGTCAGGCGCGCCCATTTTCACCCATGTTTCCAAACTGGCAATTTGTGCGGCCGAAAGCTTCTTGTTTTTCGGCGGCATTTTCAGCTCATCGTCAGTGTAGCGAACGGCCTTTATGAGAAGGCTTGCTTCGATATCACCGGGTTTAATTGCAGGTCCGGTGTCGCCCCCCTTCAATAGTCCATCGCGCGAATCGACAAGAAGACTGCCCTTGATTTTGGCGCTTTGCTGGCTGTGACAAGAATAACAATTATCGACAAGGATTGGGCGAATGTTGCTCTCAAAAAATTCAATGCCCGCGGGATCATCCGCGGCGTGGGCGAAATTTAACAATGCCCCGAGGCAAAGCGCCAGGAAGCAGGCGGAAAACACCCGCCTGTTCACGCGATCAACTCCCGAACAACGTGCCCATAAACATCTGTCAGCCGGAAATCACGGCCAGAATGCCGGAACGTCAGCTTTTCGTGATCGAAACCGAGAAGTTTTAAAATCGTCGCGTGCAAATCGTGGACGTGAACTTTGTTCTCGACAGCGGCAAAGCCAAACTCATCGGTCGCGCCGTGAACATATCCGCCGCGCGCCCCACCACCCGCCATCCACATGCTGAAACCATAATGATTATGGTCGCGCCCGTTGACTTTGCCCGCGTTGGAACCGGGCTTCGGAAGCTCAACCGTCGGAGTCCGCCCAAATTCCCCGCCCCAGATCACGAGCGTATCTTCGAGCATACCTCGCTGTTTCAAATCTTTCAGCAACGCGCCTATCGCCTGGTCCGATTCCTTCGCAAGCGCGCTGTGTCTTTCACGAATGTCGTCATGGCTGTCCCACGGCTGCCCCGCGCCGTGCCAAATCTGCACAAAACGCACCCCGCGTTCCACCAAACGCCGCGCGATGAGCAGTTGCCGCGCCTGCGTCCCTTCGCCGTACATTTTGCGGATGTTCTCAGGCTCGCGGCTGATGTCGAACGCGTCGCTGGCATCCATTTGCATCCGATACGCCAATTCGAACGACTGAATTCGCGCCTCCAACTGGGCGTCGTCCTTCCGCTTTTTCAGATGCCGTTCGTTAAGTTGCTGCAACAGGTCCAACTGCTGCCGCTGCTCGGGCATCGAAGTGTAATCGCTCTTGATGTTCTGAATCAGCTCCTCGATTTTCGTGTGCGCCGTGTCAACATAAGTGCCTTGATACACTCCCGGCAGAAAACCCGCCTGCCAGTTCTGCGATTCCTGAATCGGGTAGCCGCCCGGGCACATCGAAATAAATCCCGGCAAATTCTGATTCATCGAACCCAACCCGTAAGTCACCCACGACCCTACGCTGGGCCGGATTTGGCGGGCATCGCCGCAATTCATCAGCAGCAACGACGGCTCGTGATTTGGCACATCCGCCGCCATCGAGCGAATGACGCAAATGTCGTCGATGTTCTCCGCGACATGCGAAAAAATCTCGCTCACTTCGATGCCGCTCTTGCCGTATTTCCGAAATTTGAAAGGCGAGGGGTAAGCCGCGCCGGTCTTGCGTTCGGTGGCCAGATTTTCCATCGGCAAAAGTTTGCCAGAATATTTCTCCAGGGACGGCTTGGGATCAAAGGTATCGACGTGCGACGGGCCGCCATTTGCAAAAATGTGAATGACCCGCTTCGCCTTCGCGGGCAAAGGCGGATTTTTCGGAAGCAACGGCGAGACGTAACTGTCCGCGCGCAAGTTTTCCACAAATCCTACATTGGAAAGAAGACTGGCAAGCCCGAGCGCGCCCATCCCCATCCCGCAGCGATGCAGGAATTCACGGCGCGTCAGCGCAAGATGCTCTGGATTGGGCGCATGGTGGTTCATGCATTAAGGTCTTGGACGCAACGGACTGCGACGGAATTCAATCTCGCCTCTCATACAGTTCTGCATTATAATCCCCGCCAGTCCGATGACAAAGAAGAACTTTCCAGTTTTGCGCCTTATTTCTGCGCGCTCACCCAAATGAGAAACCCCATTCAAATCGCGCTTGTTGTCCTATTCTTTGCGGCCAGATCAGCCTTCGCAGGTGATTGGGCGCAGTTCCTAGGCCCCCACGCCAATGGAATTTCCGACGAAACAGGCTTGCTCGATAAATGGCCTGAAACTGGTCCGCGCGTTATCTGGGACAAATCAATTGGAACCGGCTACGGCGCGCCATCGGTCATCGACCAAAAACTGGTTTACCACCAACGCATCGGGGACGAGGAAATTGTGGAATGCCTTAACGCTGACACCGGCGTTTCGCAGTGGCATTACAATTATCCAAGCCACTTCGTCGATCCCTACGGTTACAACAACGGGCCGCGCAGCACACCGTTGCTGACTTCCAACGCGTGTTACACTTTCGGCGCGGAAGGAAAGTTGACCTGCCTTGAATTACAAACCGGCAAAGTTGTTTGGCAGCGCGACACTGGGTCTGACTTTAACGTGCCGGAAGCGTTTTTTGGCGTCGGCAGCACGCCGATTCTTGAAGGCGGTTTGCTCATCGTGATGGTCGGCGGCCAACCGAATTCGTGCGTCGTTGCCTTTGATCCTGCGACCGGAAAAACCGTCTGGCAAGGCGGCGGCGAATCCAATTGGGAAGGAGTTCCGAAAAAGGGCTGGCCGGGCGAGCCGCCGGTGCATTGGAATCCGGTCGAGAAGCAGGCCAGCTATTCGACGCCCTACGCAACGACCATTCACAGGAAACGGCAAATACTCTGCTTGACAAGGCAGGGGTTGATTTCCCTCGATCCAAAAACCGGCGCGGTGAATTTCTGCTATTGGTTTAGCTCGCGCGTGAACGAGTCCGTCAATGCAATGCGCCCCGTCGTCGTGGACGACATGATTTTTATTTCCGCCGCTTACTACAAAATTGGTTCGGTGCTGTTGCGCGTGAATCCTGACGACAAAAGCGTCAGTGAAGTCTGGCGCGGGACTTCGATGGAGTTGCACTGGACAACCCCAATTTATCTCGACGGCTATCTCTATGCTTGTAGTGGCCGCAACGAACCGGACGCGCGGATGCGCTGTGTCGAATTCAAAACCGGCAAACTGATGTGGGATGTCGATGAAAGATGGCTTCCCCATAGCACATTGACGCCAGGCGTTTATGGCCGTGGGTCAAGCATTTTGGCTGACGGAAAATTAATTACTCTGGGCGAAGGCGGCATCCTTGGCTTGTTCAAGCCGAACCCTGAAAAACAAGAGGAAATTTGCCGCTTCCAATTACCGCAATTGCACCATCCTTCGTGGGCCGCGCCAGTCCTCTCGCGAAAAAAACTCTACCTCCGAAGCGAGGACCATCTGGTCTGCGTTGACCTGGCGAAGTAACAACCGAGAACGGTAAATCGCAAGACAACAACATCAACCATGTCTGTCAATTATGTGTTTCTGTCGTAAGGCAATTGATCAATTGGAACATTCACAAAATCAGGCTCCGGCATGACCGGCAATCGGACAGCTTTGATGGTCTTCAATCCGCCGATCAGAGCCTTGCAGACTCGATGCATCCCATCCACAACGCGCCCTTCGGGATCGATTATTATTGGGTGTTCCAAACTCGATTCACTTATCAACGCAGCATGTTCCGCCACTCGCCGGCAAGTTGGCGCACCACCTTTGCCACCGAACCAGAAAGTTTCGTCAAGTTCACGGATTTCTTCCAAAAGCAAATCCAGCGGTTTTTGCCCCGCCGTTTGACGAAGCAGCCGGTCCACGTCCCACGCCAGCAATCCCTGGTCTGAATTTCTGACGTGATATTGTTTTCTCATTTTGTCCCGGCCTGACTGGCGCATCAATTATCAACTACCAGAGAGAAATTCATCGCAGCCGTCAGCGATCAATCAGAAGTTCTTCCACTGTAAGTCCGATATCGCGGGCGATTTTGCGCAACAACGATGGAGCAATGTCACGTCCTTTGTGCATTGGGACGGTAGTGCCACGTCCATCGAAGTGACGGTACTGAAGATGTGAACCGCGCTGACGCACAAGAACGAAACCCGACCTTTCCAGCAATCGACAAACCTCGGCTGGCTTGAGAACCGGAATCGAACCCATGATTAAACAACTGCGATGCTTTGCGTTCCAACGAATTCAGCTTCCAACTTGGGCTCGCCATCTTCAAGCAGCATGGAAATAACTTCGCGAAGGTTTTCTTGGAGTTCATCCAAAGACTCCGCTTGCGAATGAGCGCCAGGAAATCCTGGCACGAATCCTACCAGCAACCCGGTATCGGCATCGCGTTCGACGACAGCGGTATAGCTTCTCATAGGGACATTATTGGGCAGGCTGAACCTTTAATCAAGTTTGGAAGGACGGCTTTTGTCAGACCTCTGGTTACAACTAGGGCCTGTTAACACTAATGCGCAATGCTTCCACGATCAGGGCGAAAAGCACAAAGGCGGCGAACATCACGTCCAGCTTGTCAAAACGGGAAAAGACGCGGCGGAAGCCTTTCAGACGGCGAAAGAGGCGTTCGACTTC
>DASXZW010000113.1:0-69860 GCA_036501665.1 Verrucomicrobiia bacterium | reverse complement strand
AGGCACAACCAGCCCGCGCCGCTAATACCACCAGCGGTTCGGACGCCGGAACATGATCGGATCGAGAAGGGACAGCATCAATGCAAGTCGAATTCATGCCTAAAGCTTACACTACCCTGCAAGAAACTGAGATGCGCCCCTTTAACGGGCTATTTAGCGCGCTGCGTTGACAACCCGCGTTACGCACGACAGCCTTTGCTGCAAACATATTTGAACGCCTCGACCTTCATTAACTATTTACGCGGTCGGCACGCATTCGCTGTCCTGGTCCTTATACTCGCGGCCCACGCGGCAGGGTTGTCCGCAACTCCTGCCTTCAATGCTCCACGCCGAGAGTGGAGGCCGATCCCGGACGCAGTTTATTTACAGGAAACCGGACGTAAAATTCCCTTCGAGACTCCACTAACTTCCGTGGCCGTCCACGAAGGGAAAATTTATGCAGGAACATCCGCTGGTTTGCTTGAGATGGACAAAGACCAACTCGTGGACGTGCCTGCGATCCGCAAGCCCGTGAGCCGCCTCGTCGCAGCTGGCGGTGATCTTTGGGTCTTGACCAGCGACAGTTTAGTCCGCCTCCACGGCAGCGGGTGGCAAACCGTCTCGGATCAACCGGTCAATGATGTCTGCACTCACACAGGCGAAATTATTGTGGCGCGCGGCAAGCGACTATGGCGCGCCGGAGGGAACGGGCTGGAACCGTATCTGAACGCGGAGGCTCCATTCGCCATCGCCCGAATCGCGTCGTTCGAGGAGGCGCTCTATGTGATGGGATCAGGACAGATGAGCTGGGTCAACGGAGGGGGGTTCGGGGGCAAAGACATTTATGATTCTCATACGGATCAAATTTGGGACTGGGGCGCTCTGCCCTCTAGGACGACATTGGACATGCTTAGCCTGGGGAACAGGCTTTTCATCGCGACTGATCGTGGTCTGGGAGTTCTCCGTGGCATGGCTATGACGGTTCTGCGCGGTGAGCAAGGTTTGTGTTACGAGGACACGACTTGCCTCGCACAAGGCTTTACGAACGATCTCTGGATCGGAACAACGCGCGGGGCGATTCGGATGGTGGACGGTCAGTTCCATTATTTCGCCGGCAAGCGCTGGCTGCCTGATGACCGCGTGCAGAGCATCGCCACCGGCGCAAGCGCAGTTTACATCGCCACGCCCAAGGGCTTGGGAATCATCGAATATGAGCCGTTTACGTTGCGAAAGAAGGCGGATTACTACGAACGGCGTCTGGATGAGTGGGGTCACAAGAGTCTGGGCCTGGTCCACAAGCTCGAATGGGACGACGCGCTCCATGAATTTGTCCGGGAAGCCGGTGATAACGATGGCGGTTACAGCGGGGACTATCTGGCGGCCGAATCGTATCGTTACGCGGTAACAAAAGATCCTCAGGCGCGGCGCGAGGCGACAAACACGTTTCAAGCGTTGCGCTGGTTGCGAACGATGACTGGCATTCCCGGATTTCCTGCGCGGGCGGTTTGGGCCAAAGGTGAGCGTGGCCACAAATCGGAGCGCACGTCCGGCGATTATCCGGCGCAGTGGCATGACACGGCTGACGGCAAGTTCGAGTGGAAAGGAGACACTTCGAGCGACGAGCTGTGTTCGCATTTTTATTCCGTCTCGATTTTCCTGGAGCTGGCTGCCCAAAGCGAGGAGTCCACCCAAGCCAGGGAGCATCTGGCCAGCATGGCGGCGCATGTGATAGATCACGATTGGACACTGGTGGATATTTACGGCAAACCAACACGCTGGGGCCGGTGGGACCCGGCCTACCTGGCCACAGAGGAGGGCCGCTATGACCGGGGGTTGCAAAGCCTCGAACTGCTCTCCTTCATCAAGACCGCCGCAACGGTGTCCAAGGATCCAAAGTTCACCGCCGCCTATAAACAACTCGTTGACTTGGGCTACCCCGCTTACACGCAACGGGTACGCCAGACGTTTCCACCGGAGAATATTCTTCACTTTCTCGATGAACTATCGTTCTGGAGCTACTGGAACTTGCTGCGCCACGAGGATGATCCCGGATTGCACGCGATTTATCGCCGAAGCCTGGAGCGCACTTGGGAAATTTTGCGCGTGGAGCAAAATCCGTGGTTCAACTTCGTCTATGGCGCTCTCACGGGTGAGGACTGCGAAACAGCGCCGGCGGCCGCCCATCTGCGGGATTGGCCGCTTGACTTGACCGTTTGGTCTTACCAGAACTCCCATCGTGCCGATCTGCGAACGCCTGCGGGTTACGCCGTTTACAAAGCGGGCATCCGTCCGTTTCCGGCGCGCGAGACCGAACCGATGCGCTGGGATCACTGGGACATGCAGCCCGACGGGGGAACCGACGGGCGCGACATCGTGGAACCTTCGGGCTGGCTGCTGGCCTACTGGATGGGGCGTTATTACGGGTTCATTGAAGCGCCGACGGTTGACGACCCTGCCCTCACCACGTACCCGGCCAACACTGGCTTACAACACGGAGCCAAACCCTACGCAGGACCGCCGCGACCAAACGACACAAATGCGAAGTAGCGCCGGATAGGGAGTTAAGGGTTCCAAGAAATCTGAACTTTGTAGGTGGCAGAATTCAGAATTCTCGTGTAACAGATCATTTGGGCGCCTTCACTGAGCTGCTGTCCAGAAACCAAACAGACATATCGAGTTCTCCACAAACCGAAGGTTGACGAAGTTACTGACCATTGCTTTTGATTGCGCCCACGACGATCTGGCGAGTTTGGGGTTCGGCGTATGAAAGTTTTGGCCATATATCAAAGCCACTGAGGCTACGATTTTCAGCTCTTCCACGCTTGGGCGCTTTCAGATCAAAATGCGGTTCCCAGGATAATGTGAGGCCATTGTGAAATTTTGGAGACGAGGGCGATTTCTCTTGCAGCCACGGCGGGAAATGGCGTACGAAAGGAACGCATCTGGCGTTTTTAGGGAAGGAGCTCTTGCGTCGATGAAAGTTTTTTTTCAGATATTTGTTGGGCGTTGCTTTAGTTTCAGAGCGCGCAATTCAGCGCGTTCCGAAATGCGATTGGATTGATTTATGAAGCCGATGAGCGTGTTGTTGTTATGTCTTCAAGACGACAACAAGTTAGTTGACTCGCTCCGGCAGGTTCTTGAGCAAGCCCAGCCTGATTCATTTCAACTGCGGGTCGAGACGCTGCCGATTCCGCAGCGCCGGCTTTCACGGATTTTTTCGCGGATTTTTGCGGGAGGATATCCAAATCTGATCGTGCTTAGTCTTCCATCACAGCATGTTGGACTCGCGGATTTTATTTTAAGCGCGATCCGGGAGAACCAAGCGGATATTTCCGTGCTCGTTGTTTTGGAGTCTGGCCAAGCCGATGAGTTGAACCGGATGCTCAGCTTGGGGGCGGCCGATTTTATTCTTGCGCCGCCGCGGCCTGATGACCTCCTTGCGCGGGTGATGCGGTTGGGCCAACACGCCGTCGAACGGGAAGAGACGGATGGAATCCGCAGGGAAAAGCTTGGTCTGATGAGGTTGATTGGCGAGAGCGCAACATTTCTAGCCGAGACTTCCAAAATCCCAAAAGTCGCCCGATGCAACGCCAGCGTACTGATCTCTGGAGAGACTGGAACCGGAAAGGAAATGTTTGCGCGAGCGATTCATTACTTGAGCCCTCAGAGTGGCAAGCCGTTCATCCCAGTCAATTGCGGGGCGATTCCGGCGGAGTTGGTGGAAAATGAGTTGTTCGGACATGAGGCGGGCGCGTTTACCGGCGCAAATTCATCAACGCGCGGGCTGATTCATGAATCGGACGGAGGCACCTTGTTTTTGGATGAAATTGACAGCCTGCCGTTTTCCTCGCAAGTCAAATTGCTGCGATTTCTTCAGGAGAAGGAGTATCGTCCGTTGGGGGCGCGAAAAGCCTGCCGCGTGGATACTCGGGTGATTGCAGCCTCCAACGTTGAGTTCGAAGAGGCCATTCGATCGGGCCGGTTTCGCTCGGACCTTTATTACCGGTTGAATGTCATCCCCATTACGCTGCCACCTTTGCGCGCCCGTTCAGAAGATGTTGTGCTGCTGGCGCGCCACAGGATTGTCAATTATACTCTGGAACAGAAGATTCCCCCGAAGGATCTGTCCTCTGACGCAGTGCAGAAACTTTGCTCGTACCATTGGCCGGGAAACGTGCGCGAACTGGAGAACATCATTGATCGCGCGATCATTCTTTCTGAGGATTCCGTGATCGGCTCCGACGACATTCGTATTCCGTGTTCGGTGCCGGAACAACTTTCGTTCAAGGCTCTCAAAGCGAAGGCAGTCAGTGAATTTGAAACTAATTACGTCCGCCGAATACTGGCCGCCAATGACGGCAACATCACGAAAGCCGCGTCCGCCGCAAAAAAAAATCGCCGCGCGTTCTGGCAGTTGATGCACAAGCATCGGATCAGTTTTTTGAAAGCTGATCGAGATCCTTGAATTCGCCTGGACTTTTCGCGCCATCGTCAGGACAAATTTGTCCTTCTCCAAAAGCCCCGCCAAAACAGTCGATCCACAAAGCCCGCCTTTTTTCGCACGGACATTATTGACCGGGTAGCTTGCCCAAGTGTGGAGAAAATCCAACAAATTCACTCTGGCACGGCGGATGCTATAACCTGCTTCAATCTGTAAAGTTACTTGAATTGTAGATCATCGCCTCGACGCGGTGAAAAATAGAAAGACTACTGGTGAGAGGATACTCGCGTATTTGGCTGAGCATCCTGACGCTCGCGATACTGCAAAAGGAATTGCGGAATGGTGGCTTATGAGCCAAGCCACGCCAAAGGCTGTGGCGGAGGTTGAAGCGGCGCTCAGGCATTTGGTTAGCCAAGGCAAAATGAGCGTCAAGTATGGATCTGACGGCAGCGCGGTCTTCGGAGCAAATTTCCAGACTGACGGAGAATAGAATGCGGAGGGCAAACAAAAGAAACGGGATTAATCAGGCGAGAACAAGGAACAAACGATTTGGCGATTTGAAATGAGGAATTGAGATGGCGGGCCCGAATGTCATTCGAGAGATGGGAGAGACACTGACCCAATTGATTCAAGGGGCATTGTCTGGAATCGTCGCGCCCAACAATGTGCTGGTCGCAACTCCGGACAGTTTCCACAGTCTTGAGCCGACTCCTCAGCCGACTTGCACCATTTTCCTTTATCGCGTCGGCGTTAATCCGGTGATGCGCAATGGTCCTCGCGTGACGCTCATCAACGGGCATACGACCCGGCCGCCGTTGCCGGTGGATCTCTCTTATCTTATTACTCCGTGGGCCAAAGACCCGCGGGATGAGCACTCGATTCTGGGGTTAATTCTGCAATCATTTTATGACCGAGCCGAGTTGGGTCCGGCAAATCTGTCGGGTAGCGCGTGGGGGCCTGACGATTCAGTGCAACTCGTCCTCGAGACGCTCGCTCTTGAGGAACATTTTTGCATCTGGGACACGGTTCAGATGCCTTACCGGTTATCACTCACTTATATGGCGCGGATTATCGGTATTGACCCAGGCGAACAAGTCGCGGCAGCGCCTGTTGTGAGAGCTATTTTTCAACCCGTCACAGAATGAGCGATCTACGAACTGACCCACCGGCATTCACAAGCGATCTTGCGGCTGCTGTTCGTTTTCTGGATGCCTTCACTGGGCAGCCGGTACGCGCTCCACTTGCGGTGCGAATACCTGCGCTGGATTGGCAGGCGTTGAGGTGGGATGCCGATTCGACTTATCGATTTTCGCTTGTTAATACGCCGTTGGTGGGCGGCGCGCCGCAGTTTCCAAGCGGGGTTTTCGATCTGGAAGTGGATGCGCAAGACAGCCAGGGTTCGTCGGCACAAAATACGACAAGCGGGCCGTACGCGGCGCTGGAAACCCGACAGTTGACCCTGCCACCGACGCCTCATTCGCCGCCGTTGGTGACAGATTATAGAGTTGACATCACGCTTTGGCCAACGGTCGCGTTTCGCCCGCCGCCGGGTGAGACGGCAGTAGTGGGAACGGTGGTGAGCGCCACCAATCAAAATGTCACGGGACTGAAGGTTATTTTATTGGACTCGGCGTTACCCCCGCCGCCAATCCCGCCATACACCCGAACGGACGGTTTGGGCCAGTTTCTATTCCGCCTGCCGAATTTGCGTTCCGGGCCGACGCCAAACGCGACCTCCACGTTAAACGTTCAGGTCCTGAACGCAGGAAATTCAACCTTGATAACAAACCCGACGACGCTGACGGCGCCGATTGGATTCGTGACAAATTTTGTAAAACTCAACATTGCTTAGAAAGGATTCTTATCATGCCTGATTATCTATCACCTGGCGTTTATATCGAAGAACTTCCTCCGCAAATGCGGGCCATCGAGGGAGTCAGCACCAGCATTGCTGGTTTCGTGGGACCGGCGGAGCGCGGACCTGCGCCAGGATTTCCCCTGCCCTTCACGCCGCTTCCGACGGACCCGCAAACAGTTGTGCTGACACAAACGCCCACGCCAGCGCTGATCACCAGCTTTTCTGATTTCACACGGCAGTTTGGCAACCCGCTGCCGTTGCCAGACCCGGAGGACAATGCCTACCTGGGTTATGCTGTACACGGCTTTTTTTCTAATGGTGGTCAAATTTGCTATGTGTCGCGAGTGATTCACTACGACCCGGCCGACCTTGGGGCAAGCGCCAGTTATGGCATGTTGCGCCTTGGCCAGGGTACTGTCCTGAGTCTTGCCAGCGACGTGGCGGTGAATGCCGGGACGATCACGTTCACGGCGCTCCGGGGAATTGCCAATGGAACGTTGCTTTCTTTTTTCCACAAGGACGGCCTGCCGGTCATGAATGGCGCAAACCAACTTACCGCGGCGGTCCAAACTTACAATACCACTACTGCCGCAGTGAATTTGACCGTGGGGATTGCCGTGGCGTTAAGCGCCAGTGACGTTTACGCGGTGCCCGGCGGCACACTCGGCGCGCAGGGTCCCGTCATTTGGGCAAGCAATCCCGGCGCATGGAGTTCCAATTTGACTGTAAGCGTGACGCCGTCGAAGCGAAGGGCCGTATCGGTCACGCTGGCAGGCGCAGCGACGGCGACCTCAGTTCAAGTTCAATCCACATCGGGGTTTTATATAGGGGCCATCATCGAAATCGATCATGGCACACAATTGACCTACCATGTCGTTTCGAGCATTGCTGCCAATGGGATTCTAGATTTGGAGGCTCCGCTTGGAGTGGCCGTTGCCACGACGAATTTCGTCCGTATCGTCGAAATTGACATTAGCATTGTTGATCCTACGCCAGCGGTGGCCGTCATAGAGAAGTTCACCCAATTGACTTGGAATCCCGATCCGAATCCGGCGGTTCGGGCGCGGCATTATTCAACAATCATCAATGCTCAATCCCAGCTTGCCTGGGTGGAACCGCCGGGTGTTGGCCTTCCGATGGGGCAAACTTCTGGAAATCTTTCCGGCAGCGAAGACGCGACTTTGGCATCGCAACCCGTGACTTTCAACGGTTTCCCGCTGTCGATTACGGCTGCAATCAACGCGTTGAATCCTGATTCGACCAATGCCCAACAGGCGCTGACTACGTTGGGCCAAGCTGCGACGGCTTTGCAGGCTGCTGTGGTCGCAATGGCCGCTGGGGTATTGCCATTAGGAAATGCCGATCCGTTAGTCGTTACGGTTCAGAACGCAGAGACAGCGCTTACCGATGCTGCTACAGCAGCCACTAATGTTCAAACACAGGCGTCAGGCGTGCTTGCCTCGGCGCTGGCACAGGTCCCGGCCATAACGGCCGCAGCGGCCGCAGCTGTCACTGCTGCCACGGCGGCTGTTACGGATGCGACGACGAATCCCCAGAATGCCGCCACCGCAGCTGCCCTGGCGGCCGATTCGGCTTCGGTCGGCACGAACGTCAATACGATCACCTCCGATCTCGCGCCGATCATCGCGGACCTCCAATCGTTGGTTGCTTTCGGCTCTGACGGAAACGATCCCGATGACGACGATTACATTGGTGTTGACAATGGTCCAAACCATCGCAGTGGCATCCAGTCGCTTCAGGACGCCGAGAATATCAGCATTATCGCGGCGCCCGGACGAACAGCGCAGGTTGTGCAGGACGAGTTGATCAACCAGTGCGAACTGCGAGGTGATCGCTTTGCCGTGTTGGACGGCGAGGAAGACCCGCCCGGCGAATCGGTCAACGGCATCCTTAATCACCGTGACGCTTATGACACGTCGTATGCCGGCTATTATGTTCCATGGGTTGAGATCACGTTGAACAGCCAGAATCTACACCTGCCTCCTTCGGGACATATGGCTGGAATTTACGCTGGAACCGATAACAGCCGCGGCGTTTGGAAGGCGCCGGCAAATGTTGTGGTGCAGGATATCACCGGCTTAAAAGCATACCTTGTTACTGGCGAGCAGGACATTCTCAATCCGGCGGGGGTCAACGCCATACGCCGGTTCGACACACTTGGCACTCGCGTTTGGGGCGCGCGCACGCTCTCCAGCGACACTGATGTCATGTATATCAATGTTCGTCGCACGCTGATTTTCCTGGAAAGATCGATTGCGCTTGGCACCCAATGGGTGGTCTTCGAGCCAAACACGCCGGACACTTGGGATCGACTGAGTGACAGTGTCAGCGCGTTCCTGACTACTCAATGGAGGGACGGCGCGCTGTTCGGTCTCAAACCAGAGGATTCGTTCTATGTCCGCTGCGACGAAACCACGATGTCCGCGGATGACATTCAGAACGGACGACTCATCTGCCAAATCGGCGTGGCCATTGTGCGGCCCGCTGAGTTTGTCATCTTCCGCATTCAGCAAATAACCGGCTTCGCCAACTCATAATCCACTTATGGCCACAGAAAGACCCAATAAAAATCCGTATAGCGCCTTTAATTTTACTGTTTCGATTGATGGCGCGATCGTCGCTGCATTCCAGGAAGTCTCCGGGTTGGACAGCGAGAACACCCCCATCGAGTACCGGGAAGGAGGCGACGCTTTCAACACCGTTCGCAAACTTCCGGGCATTGAGAAGTACCCTCCGCTGGTGCTTAAACGGGGCCTGACTGGCACACTGTATCCATGGCAGTGGCGCAAAGAAGTGCGCGATGGCGGCTCGGCTTTTCCACCGGTCCGGAATGTTGTCATCCAGCTTCAGAACGAGCAGCACATAAATGTCTTCAAGTGGAAATTGACCAACGCCTGGTGCAGCAAACTCAGCGGCCCGGCCCTTAAAGGACAGGGCAACGAGCTCGCCATTGAGACCATGGAGCTGGCTTATGACCGTATCGACATTGAGTAACGTCCAGCCAGCGACTTACACGGTTCCAGGCGTTTACCAGGCGCCAAGCCCGCGCGCGCCGACGGTTCTGCCAATTCGAACGGATGTGGCGGGATTTATCGGATTCGAACCGCGCGTTCGGGATTCAACGCCGCCGAGCCAGCTTACTGGCGGCGCCACACCGGTGGGACATGCTTTTGCGGTCGATGTCAATGAGTTCCAGCTTCGCAGTTGGGGAATACGCGCGACTGTGCCGGCTACACCCCAATTGGTGCTTTCGGAAAGCGCATCCAGCATCCCGCTGGCTGATGGACAGAGCATCGTTTACGCAATCGCAGCAAGCGCAAGGAGCAAGGACGCTTCGTTGATTGTCGCCCACGGGGCAGTGGCGCCGAGCGGCCTGGAGCTTGCGCCTGACAATCCGACGGCCGCCGCGGCAGTTGCGGCTTTTATGATGGCGGAGGGCGACAACGCCATGGTTGCGGCTTCGAGACGGTGGGTGCGAGTCGCAGACATTAGCGTACGGCGATCAGGCACATCGATATGGTTGACGGTGCTTCCATCTCTGAAATTGACGCGTTGCGACGATTGGAACGATTACCTGGCTGCTTTTGGAATGCCACGCGATGACGGCACTCTGCTTGGGCCGGCGGTTGAGGCATTTTTCGCCAACGGCGGAGGCCGGTGTTATTTGAGCTGCATTCGACGCCCCAATTTTAACGACAGGGTGGAATTGGATCGAGCCAGCCAGGACATGATAGGCGTGAAAGGATCAAGCCAGGCCGAAGCCACCGGATTGGAAAGACTTTTGCTTGTCGATGAAGTCAGCATCATAGACGCCCCAGATCTTTATGCGCGAGGCGGAGAGGCGGCCACCCAGACGTTGCAATTGCCACCGCCCGCGCAGGACGCCTGCTTTTTGCCTTGCCCGAAACTCCTTGAGGCGCCGATTATTCAACAAGCCAGCGGCACGGGTTCCGATGGCGACCCATTGTTTCCGGCCAATTTGTTTACGACAGATCCCTGGAGCGACGCATTTTTAAGCCTTCAACTTCAGATGGCGGCCCGATGCATTTCGGAATGCTGGCGGGTGGTCTTGCTTCTCGCGCCTCCCTTGGTGCTCAATGGCGGCAATTACATTCCGCCCGATACGTTATCGGCTCAGCTCTGGCGCGGGATCTTTGATGCGCAACAAAAGAATGGCGGGTTGGGCGACATCTATCAAGTTTCCTGCGTCGCCCTCTATTTTCCATGGCTGCTCGTGCAGGAATTAGTGGGTGCCCCGGTAACTCTGATGCCGCCTACTGCGGCGGTGGCGGGAGTTATCGCGCGGCGAGATTTGGCGCGCGGCCCGCAAATCGCGCCAGCCAATGAAACACTGGATGCGGTGGTTGGAATCACACCGGCAATCGATGACCTGGTTAACAGCACACTTTACTCCCCCCTGCCCAATGCAAATGGAGTGGCGGCGCCATCTGTCAATATAATTAGACCGTTTGCCGGTTATGGAATTCAGGTTTGGGGCGCGAGGACACTTTCCACAGATCCGTGGTTGCAGTTCCTCAACGTTCGGAGAGCGCTTTCGGCTATTGAACGCCGCTGCAAAGCCATTTTGGAAACCCTGGTTTTTGAACCCAACACGCCTTATCTCTGGATGCGGATCACTCAAAGCGTTGTTGGAGTTTTAATGCCGATCTTCAACTCAGGCGCATTGCGGGGAGATACACCCGCTCAAGCTTTTTATGTTCGGTGCGATTCCAACAACAATCCCGCGGATTCGATTGCCGTGGGCCAACTTTTATGTGAAGTGGGCGTAGCCATTGCGGCGCCTGCTGAATTTATTGTTTTCCGAATCGGGCGCAACGAAGGAGTCGTTGAAGTTCTCGAGTAATTTAATCTAAAGAGTTATGTCTCTCGTCAATCCCGTTCCTGTTTTCGACTTTACTGTTTTCCTGATGGACGCAACCCCAAGCGCGGGCGCATTGGGCGCCCTTGGAGGGGCCGTTGCAGGGATGGCGGGAGCCATGCTGACAGGGACTTTTGCCGAGGTCAGCGGCCTCAACGCTGAAATGGAAACGGAGGAGTATCGCGAAGGCGGCCTGAACACCGGGCCGCACAAATTCATCAAATGGGGGAAGCCGACGAATCTGGTATTCAAGAAAGGTGTCACTCCTGACACTGGACTTTGGGATTGGTTTTACCAGGTTCTTTACGGTGATCAGAGCGTGCTCCGTAAAAACGGAATCATTATCCTGAGTGATCGCGGTCCAGGGGCGGGAGGCGCTGTCACTGGCATCCCCGGTTTGTCCGGTTTGGCCGGCCTGGGAAGAATTCCCACGGCAGTCTGGTCTTTCAGCAACGGTCTTCCCGAGAAAGTCACGGGGCCGGCTCTAAACGGAAAGAGCAACGAAATCGCCATCGAAACACTTGAAATTGCCCATGAAGGTCTGACGCGCGTCGGCGCCGCCATGCTGCCAGGAATGGGGGATATCGCCGGCTCAATCAGCGCATCCGCCGGATTTTAACCAGCGTCGATTCCAAGCACTCCTCTTACTATGGGCCTGGCCAAAGCAAAACTGTGGAACATGTCGGTTAAGAACCCCACTTTTACCGAGGTGATGTTCAATCCCACGGACTATGGCATTGATCGTGGGGCAAACTACGCTGAACTCGACGTGCCTGGACTTAAAACGCCAATCCTCCAGTTCGTTCGTGGCGAGGCCGAAACATTGAGCCTGGCGCTGTTTCTCGACGGCAGCGACGCCCGTCAACCGGTAAAGGCGGCACTCAAAGCCTTAAGGCAATTTGTTTGTATTGACGGCGAGCTCCATTCGCCGCCCGTCTGCCTTTTTGAGTGGGGCGATGTCCGCTTCCAGGGCGTGGTTACGTCCCTCAAAGAGAAATTCTCTTTGTTTGACCCCGGCGGCAACGTCGTTCGCGCCACTGTCACATTGACGCTGAAGTCTTATGAAGCCGTGGAGGTGCAGATTCGAGACATGAAGCGAAGCAGCCCGGACCGGACCCGGGTGCGCTCAATTCGTGATGGAGAAACGCTGGCGCAACTGGCTAACGAGGCTTACGGCGAACCGCGGATGTGGCGGGTCATTGCGACCAAAAATAACATCGACCGTCCCCGGTTCCTAAACAGCGGGATGACGCTGCGAATTCCAGCGTCGTGACGACAACAATAACAATTTGATTAGAAACACCAAATTGCAATGCCAGTCATTATTGATGAAATAAAAACCCGGGTTGATGTTCACGCTGAAGATCGCGGCGCCAAAGCACATGGCCCTGCGTCAACTTCCGCGGGCAATGGCTTGGACCCGCTGACCATCGAACGGCTTCGTCCTCTGGTTCTTCAAATCCTCCAGGAAGAGATGGAACGAATTCATAGACAACAAGGCTGAACCCATGCCGCAGTCCAGTTCACCCAACCGCGTCGTCAGCAGCTACTTTGCGCCTGGCATTCAGGTCAGCAAATTGAAGGCGTTATCGTCCGGAGCGCAAATTGGAAAGGCGCTCGATGGTGATGTTTTGGGTGATATCATCAAGGCTGAAGTCACGCAGGTTTGTTCAGGCGCCAGTCAATATTCCATCACTTTCAACAATTGGAACACAACCACGGCGGCGGACCGGTCGGGTCGCAATGGTTCTGACGATCCAATTCCAGACGCGCGGGAACTTTCAGGAGTTAGTCAGCCGCGCTGGCCTCGGTTCAAGTACAATGACTTCAGCCTACTCGCCTTTGGCCAGCGTTTGCGGGTCGATATGCGGTATTGGCCGAAGCCGCCGACAGACGTCCAACTTTCCAAGCCAGCCGCGCAAGCGCAAAGCTGGGTGCCGATGGTTTGCGGCCCGATAACCGATATGCGTTTTGATTTTACGTCCTCTTCGGGCGCGCGAGTCGTTGTGTCCGGTGAAGATGACCTGAGCCAGTTGAAGGACCGCCGAGAGTCCCGAAAGGAATTTCAGAAAGCGCCAGAGATCCAGATTATTCAACAAGTTCTCAAACTAGCCGAGTATCCGATCACGACCATCGCCGACTCCCAAGTTCCCCTGCCGTCTTTCGTCAACGACAATTCACAGGGAATTGTTGAGTCCATTCTTGACGGTCAATCCTACCTTGAGTTCATACAGAAGCTTGCCGATCGGCTGGACTTCGAGGTGTTTATTGAATTCTCCGATTTGACGAATCCCCAATCGGCGTTGGCGTTTCATTTCGAGCCTTCGCGTTCCAGAGTTAAACCCGACACGTCCTCCGGAGATGTATTTATACTGCAACGGGACAGCAACCTGGTTGAGTTCACTCCGTCGATCAAAGTAGTTGAACAGCCCTCTCAATCGGAAGTCAAAGGGCGGCATCGCGACCGAAATAATCCGACCAAAGTAACAGCGACGGCGGCCCCTTCGATTCTGAGCGATGAACTGCATCCGGACGATTCAACCGGAACGGTGCAGGAACTAGTTCCGGGGCCGCTGGTGCGAGCCCATTTTTTCCCAAATCGGAAGGACAATCCGCTGGCTTCGCCCAACGAAACCAATATTGATCCCGCGCGAGCCAGCACGCTGGCCGAGGCGTTGCTGCGGCGCAAGGCGCGAGATTTTTTCACGATTGAAGGCACGGCGCTTGGGCTCCCGAGATTACGGCCAGGCAATCATATTCAAATCACCGGGATGCGTCCGCCGTTCGACGGCTTTTTTTACGTCACCAAGACCGTTCACACATATGGCGCGGATGGATTGCGGGTGAAGTTCAGCGCGCGAAGGCCAGGCATGGCGCTGCCTCCCTATGGAGAAGGACAATAATAATTATGGAACCGCTTCATACATTGATGTCTCCTCAAACTCAGCAGGCCCGCAAGCGCCTGGTGCATGGTTTGGTATCCGCCAAGGTTCGCAGTCGCGAGAGTGACGGAACTTATCGCCTGGATTATTTGACCATGGGGGATGACGAGGCATCGGCCCCCGCCCGCGTGATGATGCCGATGGCAGGAGGAAATCGCGGCACCTACTTCTTCCCTGAACCGGGAGACGAGGTGATTGTTTCCTTCGAATTGGGCGACACCAACCTGCCGGTGATTCTTGGAGCAGTTTGGAACCAAAATGATCAACCGCCAAGCCAGGCGGATACTTCGTCGGACAATAATGTGCGCACGATTGTTTCCAGAAGCGGCCACGAACTAACCTTTGACGACTCCCCTGGCGCAGAGAAAATTACGCTCAAATCGCAAGGTGGCCGCGTCATCACGTTGGATGACACGGCGCCCGGCCAAGTGTCGGTCAGCACAGCCACAGGCGTCCAAATAACTCTGAGTGACGCGGACGGCTCGCTCACGCTTTCCGCTCCGTTGCAGATCAATTTGCAAAGCACGTTGATCAATTTGCAGGCCAGCGTCATCACGTTGTTAACGACTGGAACGCCTCCTGGAAGCATGGTTGTAATCGACAATGTTCCCTTTGGATTGCACATGCATACGCCCGCCGCAATTCCGCCTTTGGGCAGCACAGGACCGGTCGCCCCTGCATGAATCAAACCGAGGAATCTCACATGGCTGACAACAATCCCAAAGCGCATCTCGGTGTCGGATGGTCCTTTCCCGTGAAACCGGTAAACGGCCAGTTAACGTTTGCGAGTTATGAAGCCGATGTTGAACGAGCGATTCCGATCATCCTGCTCACCGAACCGGCAGAACGCCCGATGCTGCCGGAGTTCGGCGCGGGACTTCGACGCTTTGTGTTTGAGCCCAGCAGTCCAGCGACCTTTCGCGCAATTGAGCAGGCTGTTCAGCAATCGTTGAGCGATTGGGAGCCGCGAATCAACGTCGAGTCGGTAACGGTGACGCCGGACGACTCCGAACCCAACCTCGTGTTGATCGCGGTGGATTTTGTCATCAGAGCCACAGACACGTCGTATAATCGGGTATATCCATTTTACCTGCTGGAAGGAGGACAGTAACCATGCCCATCGTTTCTCCTCAATTGGATGACTTGACCTACGATCGCGTGGTGGCGGAGTTGAAGCGGCGCATTCCGGTTTACAGCCCGGAGTGGACAGATTTCAACGACAGCGATCCAGGAATCACGTTGATCCAGCTATTTGCGTATCTATCGGAGATGATCGGCTACCGGCTCAATCGTATTCCGGAAAAGAATCAAATTGAATTGCTCCAGTTGCTGGGTATTGAGTTAAACCCCGCTCACGCGGCCACGACGAAACTGGCGTTCATTCTTTCCGATCCGACCACCTTGACGGCATACACTCTCAGCGCCGGCGCGTCTGCCAAGGCCACGACCGGGTCACCTCCGCCCTCGTTTGAAACGGATGTTGACATCGACATCACCCCTGCCCAACCAACTGTCCTCGTCACGACTGTCAATGAGAATCTTAATGACCCGGGCAATCCCGGCGCGACTCCGACGTCAGTGGGGACAGACTTTCTCAGGCTGATTTGGGACGGCAAGTCGCCCAGCATGAAAGACCTCCCGTTGGCGCCTGCACCGCTCACTCCTGCGACGCTTCAACCCGCGAACAATCAACGGTATTTATGGATCGGAGTCAATTATAACAGCGCGCTCGACGCCGGTTTTCGCGGCGTGCAAGTTGCCCTGACCATTCAGTTCGATGATGACGAACAGCCCACCCTGACAGAGACGAAAGAATGCGGTCCTGTCATCGCTGCCCCGGAAACCGGCGTGCGGATTACGTGGCTTTCCTATTACGACGCAACTCAAAACAAAATGCTCCCCGTGCCGGGGCGCATCGACGATACGACCAAACAACTGGCAAACTCAGGCACGCTGACATTCACCGTTCCGACAACCATCGGCCCGATTCCCGCGAACAGCTTTGCGCCGCTATACAACCCGGGGAGCCAACTCACGCCAGCGCAGGCTTGCGTTGCTTTGGCTGGCCATTTAGGTGATCGAATCGGGAATCTTGTTCCAGTCAGCGATACCAATTTGGACGTCTCCCATTGGGTGGCATCTTATAATACGGCTTTGAAAACCGCCATCAGTCAGACGACCACTCCTCCCCAGCCGATACCCAATCCGCTGGACCCCAAATTTTACACAACCCCGGGCTGGTTTCGAATCGACCTTGGATCGCCTCTCGCTGCGTCGGTTCAGGCCGCCAAAATTCGGATGATCACGTTCAACGCAGTGCCTGTGACCAACACAACCACTGTGACGAACGAATTACTGGGCGTCGCAGACGGCACGCCGGGACAAACGTATCCGCTTGCGAACACCAATGTGCAACCGGGCAGCCTCGTCGTTGCCATACAGGAAAGCCCGCAAAGCGAAAATGTTCCATTGGTCGCATGGACTGTTGTTGACAGCCTCGATGCCGCCGGTCCTTTCGAGCGCCAATGCGCTTTGGATCCCGAAGCCGGCCAACTGCTTTTCGGCGACGGAATAAATGGACGCATCGCTCCGCTCGTCCCGCAAGGAGGGCAGATTGTGGCGCTCACTTACAAATGGGGCGGCGGCGAATCGGGCAACGTGGCGCTTTCAGCCATCACCGCAATGAACAGTTCGGCGGCGGGGGTCGATAGCGTTGTCAATTATATCATTGCCAGCGGAGGCCGCGATGCTGAAACGCTCGATCAAGCCGAAATCCGGGCGCGAAAGGATCTCTCCACCCGTTCACGCGCTGTGACGGCTTCGGATTTTGAATGGATTGCCACGCAAACCCCAAACGTTGAAGTGGCCCGCGCATACACCGTTCCGTTGTGCCGGCCACTGGACGCAACTTCAGTGGTCACATCAGTGCCAACGACTCCTTGTGGCGCGACAGTCCCCACCACGCCAGCGGGACTTGGAGATGCCACTTCCGCCGGCGTAGTGTCTGTGGTGGTCGTTCCCAACCAGGCTGTCCCGGAGCCTACGCCAACTCCTTCGTTCCTATTGACAGTTGCCCGATACCTTGATCCATACAGGCTCGTCACGACCGAGGTGTATGTTGTGCCGCCACAGTATGCTCGATTTTGCAATGTGACGGTGAGCGTCGTGGCGGAACCCGGGTACACCCGGGCTCAATTGCAGACGCTGGTTTCGGCGCAGCTCGGCACATATCTCCATCCGCTTACAGGCGGCGATGATGGGACCGGTTTCGACTTCGGCGGACAGATCCACATCGCGGACCTGATTGCGTTGATTTATAAAGTGGCCGGCGTCGCGCGAGTAGATTCAATTTCGGCGGGCTTCGTCCGCACCAAATCCAATGCCAACCCGCGCCAGGGCACGCTGGTCCTTTGTCCCAATGCCGCGGGCGCGCAGTACAGCCAACTTGTGTTGGCGCCGGAGGAAAACGTCAGTTTCAACCCCGATACGTTTCTTTTGAGCACGGTCACCTGATCTCATGCCGGCGACGAATTCCAATAACGCGACCTGGTACATTTTGCGATACGCGACAGATTTCGCGCCGCGCCCGGTATCGCCTGTTGATCCCGCGCCGCCGCAATTTGTTCCGTCCAGTGCGCCCACGCTCTATTACGACGACACTCGAAATGTTTTGGAACTCCTGCCGGTCAAGGCGGCTCAAGAACTGCCGCCGCCGCCGGGCCTGGCAATTGACATTGACGGCGAAATTTACCGCGTGGTCCCATCTACGCAGCAACTTCTTGTGAGGCGTTGCAATGGTTGTGAGACGCCATTGCTGTGCGAGCCGGGAATTCTTCGATCGCCATACGGGTTGGCGCTCGATCGGCGCGGTTTCCTTTATGTGGCCGATCCAGGGCTCGCAAGAGTCGTCGTCATTCTACCAGATGATGCTTCAAGCGTGGCGATCCTCACTACGGAATTGCGGGAACCGGTGGATGTTGCTGTTGCGCCGGGAGGAAAAATTTATATCGCAGACCGTACTGCAGGGCGCATCGTGATTTATGACGCAGCCTTCCGGCAAACCGGAAGCTTCGTGCCGCAGGACGCCAACCTCCTTCCCGCCACACCGCGACCGGTAGCCGTGATGATCGATTCTGATGGATCTGTTCTGGTGGCAGACGCCAGTTATCCGCGTCTGTTGCGATTCAGCGTTCAGGGTAGCCCGTTGGGGGATGTCAATTTGTCCACTCTGGTCAAGCCGTTGGAAGCGTTGGGAATTTCTTTGGATAATCCTTTATCGCTGCTGGCCGGACCCACAGGACGATTCGTTGCGGGCGCCTGCCGACCACCTTTTGCGGCGGATGACGGGGCGGTGCTTCTGGCGCAAATTCATCGCTACCTTCGACTGCTCCTTCTTAAGCTCAATCACAGCTTCCAGACACAAGGCGTGGTTCTCACCACAGTGTTTGACAGTCGCGCGCCCGGGACGATGTGGCACAAGGTCGTGGTTGATGCAAGCTTGCCGCCTGACACCTGGATCACAGTTGAAACTTCCACCGCCGAAAACGTCACAGATTTAGTAAGTCAATTAGCCGGTCCGCTAGCAGGCGCTGATCTGACTTGGAACGCGCCTAAAGGTGTTGGCGGACCGGCGACATTCACAAAATTAGTGCCCGACCAACTCGTTCAATCACCGCCGGGACGGTATTTGCGGATGCGCATTACGCTCGGATCAAACGGCTCGGCGACTCCGAGCCTCCGGTGGTTGAAGGTCTATTACCCGCGCGTGAGTTATTTGGATTTACTGCCAAAAGTTTATCAACGAGATCCCGACTCGGCATTGTTCCTGCAACATTTTCTGGCCCTCTTCGAGCGGGTGTTTACTGGCGTGGAAGATCGGTATGAGGAATTTTCGCGATGGTTAAACCCTAAAGCCGCGCCGCTGGAGATCATCGACTGGCTGGGATTATTGGTTGACCTGACCTTCGACCCGTCCTGGTCGCTTGCCAGACGCCGAATGCTGGTCAGCGAAGCAATGGAATTGTATCGCCACCGCGGAACCGTCGCCGGGCTTAAGCGCTACATTGAAATCTACACAGGTGTCGTGCCAGTGATACTGGAAGCCTTTCTCAGCCGGCCCGCCCAACCTGCAATGGTCGGTCTTGGAAACAGTTTTCTCGGAGGGAGTTTTTCGCTTTCAGCTTCAAGCGCCGAGTTCTCCCCTGCCAGAGCGCTTTCGAACGCATACGCATCTCGCTTCACAGTTCTTGTTTATGCCGACGACGAGTGCGAAGCCAAGACACTCCTGCCGGTGGTAAACCGAATCGTTACGGTGAACAAACCCGCCCACACGATTCACACGTTAAGGGCCATTTATCCTGACGCGCAGGTGGGGGTGCGAAGCACCGTCGGGTTGGATTATGTCATCGGCGGCGGCACTGCAAGTTTTACAAAAATTGGCGGAAAGCCCAAGGCGGGGCAACCCAACCTTGGCGCGAGTGTATTGGGTGTTGATTCCGTGCTGGGCAACTTGCGCCCGCAATATGCCCGTCCCGTAACCCAGGAATTGTAATTATCCGTTACCACAAGGAAACAAACTGAATTATGAACAGCACAATGACTGCACCGAATGAAAAGCACCACGGGTGCGGATGCGGATGCGGCGGAAACGCCTGCGGGTGCCTGCCAGCCGAGTTCACGCGGCTTCGTTACTCCTACGGATTGAGACTCGGCGCTGTCGAGTTATCCGATGAGCAAAGCTACCTCGTCGGCAAACACCGTTTTCATAACGCCCGCTGTCACGGAGCGGGTGTCCTTTGCGGACTCCAGGCCAATCGCTTCGTCTGGCCTCAGGGAGCTTCCACGGGCAATCCCACGACGGCGCTTCGAGTCACGGCTGGCGCCGCTCTAGACCAATGCGGACGCGAAATCGTGGTGCCGTGCGACCAATGCATTGATGTATCGGCGTGGTTCGCCAAAAACAGCGCCAAGCTGAATCTTCCCCCGGCGACAACGTCACTTGCCATTCGGATAGCTGTTCGCTATCGGGAATGTCCGAGCGATCCCGTCCCCGTTCCCAGAGACCCATGTGGGTGCGACGCCGCCGGATGCGATTACAGCAGGGTTCATGAAGGATTTGAATTGGCCTTGTTTGCAGGGACTTTTCCAACATGTGCAGACGGTGTATTTCCGGATGCCAGCTCCATCCAAACGGCGTTGACGACAACCAACCCTGCGCTTTCTCTGCCGGCGGCGCTCAATGCGGCGACGGCCGCAGGTTGCCCGAAGATTTCGCAGGGCGAATGGATTTGTTTGGCCAACTTCAACGCCACGCTGACGACTGCATCAGGCAGCGCGTCAACCGTGACGGACATCAGCGCGCCAGACAATACGATTACCGACCGCCATACTTTGCTCTCAACGGCGGCGTTGCAGGAGATCGTTCTGGGAATTGTCGATGCGAGTGACCCGCAAGGACTGCTGGCCGGCGGTCCAACCCTTGGAACGTTGAGTTTCACAGGGAACGGGCCGGATTCGGGAGTGCTCGTGATTCCGGTCAATCTGATCACAGATCCAACTCAGACCAATCCAACTGCGCTTGCCGCAGGCACTTTCGAGTCTCAGTACTTGGAAGTATTTAAGCTCGACCAAACCAACTGGAATTGGGCTGCTCCCACCGCAACACCTGGGACGGTCGCTTACGATCCGACTCAAAGTCAATTCACAGTCACCTGGCCAGCCGGCAGCGGACTGGCGAAAGGGAATTTCAGAGTTTCTCTCATATCTCCCGATGATCAGCCAATCGTGGACCAGCGGATGCGTCCACTCAAGCCAGCCCGGTTCACACAGAACTTTGGTTTGGCCCAGGACACAAATAACAACAACCTGATTTGGGCTCCCGTTTCCTTTTAGCCCACTCACATTTTACAAGGAGACACTATGTCATTGACACTACTCGATTACGTTACAAACAAAACGGGAACCTGGGCTGCTTCCAATGCCAGCCAAAACAATCAGCTTGAATTGAGTGACGCGAGAGACGCCGTCACTTTTCAAGGCCCTCTGAGTCTGAATATTGCGTTTGTCGCGCAAAATGTTCTCAGCCCGCTGGGCGGCGGCAACGCCCGAAACAGCACGAACGAGCTGTATAGCTATGACCTGGAAATTCCGGCGGGTTACACATGGCAGTATCAAATGTCACAGTCGCTTGCCTCGTCGCAGCTTATCCCGGCGTATAGGGTGATTTTCCGCCCCTCGCCCTGCGCGCGGAAACCGCCAGTGCAGCAACCGGACTTGCCGTGTGATTTTGCAGTGGGAAATCAGCCGTGCATGGGTCAATTCTTCCCAGTCGGTTGTGAACCGTGCGGTTGCGGGCCGGTGCGACTGCCCCCAACTTGCGGTCCGTCCCTGAGTGTAATGCCCGCGCCCGGAGGCTGCACCCGTCCGCGTTTTTTCAACGGAATGTTCATCACACGCGAAGACCTGGAAACGGAGCTGCGCTACCTTCGTGTCAAAAATAACCTTCAACGGCGAGCCGATGGGCAAGGCGTTGTCTGGGGCCTTGGAATTCGCCGGCAGGGCGGCGCCATTTGCGTTCAACCAGGCTATGCGATTGATTGCTGCGGCAATGACCTCACGGTCACCTCCATTTATAAAGTGGATGCCGCCGCTTTGTTGAGCGACCCGGCCATTTGCAATCAAATTACAGGTCGTCATCAATGCATGAGTCTGCTTTTGGAATACGTGGAGTGCCCCGAAGAACCACGGCCTGTCCACGGGGAACCATGCTACGGCTCAGTGACCGCTTGCGAAATGTCGCGCGTTCGCGAAACCGTCCGTTTGCGACTTGTTCCTCCGCGCGACTACAAACCGGCGGGACCGATCCAAACCTTTTTATCAACCTTAAGCCAGGGTCAAACCGCGACCGCTCCGCAATCGAGCGGTTCCTCGACAGGGGTGACAACGTCCTCTCCGGCCAGCCTGCCCTTTCAAATACAGTTTAGTGATTCACAGAATCTGAACACAAGTATTGAGGGCACAAACCCGTCAAGCCTCCCGCAGCCGATTACAATCACTCCAATACCTAATGGCCAGGCCGTGACAGCAATCCTGCCGTTGCTCAACTTGAACAATGTCGTTACTTCCACGCCCATCATCACTATTTCGATGCCAGTCCCAGGTGTGACGCCGGTTTTTGCCTTCACGAGCGGGGTCATTCAGGATGCCGCGGGAAATGCGAACAATACGCCCCCAAGCACGGCGGTAAATGCCGCAAATCCAACTTCCGCATCTCCTGGTCCGATTTCCTGGCAGATAAACCTCCCTAATCCAATTGAGGGATTTCGGACACACTGGACCTCCCAATATACAGTCACCTGGAGCGCGCCAGCAGGTTCTTCCGCTTCCAGCGGCACATACAATGGAACGTCCGCAATTGCGTTAAAATTTATCCTGGAAAACAAAACCGATGAAATCACAGACCTGAACATCAGCGTCACAACAACGGCCACCCTTAGCGTTCCCGCGCCAGTAAATTCTTCTTTCCCTTGTTTGAATGATGCATGTTGTTCCGGCAAGCCGTTGTTTCCAGTAATTCCGCCGTGGGCTGATGACGATCCGTTGAATCCCGGCCATACAGCCGATCCCAAAGTACTCGTGCTCGCTCTTGTCTATGCTCTTTACGCGGGAACAGCAGCGCAGGAAGATTCCGCAAGCGGCAATCAGAGCACAAAGGTGCAGGATTTTGCCAAATTGTTTCAAACCGTCGCGATATCACTCGATCCTAAAGCGGGAACGGACGCCACGGAGTTGGCCAAAGTAACGCAGTCGGTTCAGCAGCTTTTGAACGATTGGTGTTGTTCCTTCCTTTATCCCGGTCCAAGTTGCGACGGCGAACCGCACGGAGTGGTGATTGGTTGCGCCGCCATAACTGGAGGCGTCATCGAAAGCATTTCCCCCTGGGGCGGAAGACGTTGGGTCATGCACTATCCGCTGGTTTCCTACTGGGGCGAACAATTCGGAATTGTGCCTCCCGATGTGCTTGCGTCAAGACTTTTTTCACTCATATGCTGTCTTGGAAACCTTCCAGCTCCAGGAACTGCCGTCGGATATCGAACTTCATCGGCGTCGCCGGCCAGCGGTTTCACGGTTGGCGCCGCCACTATTCGCTTCGCAGCAACATCGACGGCTTCGGCGACTCCAAGCCAGAACCTTAGTTTGACCGCTTTCGCGGCTCGAACATTATCAGCTCTTGCTCAACCGTCCGTTCCTGCGGGAACCCCGATGTCTGATTTCACGTTGGCTGGATTTCCCGCCATTCATCTTGTCGCGCCGACCTTATCTGGCAACGCCACCGCGCAAAGCGCGTCAACTTCTCCGGCTTCGCCAACTTCGGCTAATTTGACCACACTGGCCAGTCAGGCTCTTTCGCAGTCTGCGTCAGCCTCGTCCGTTCCTCCTCTCCTGAGGGATTTTGCGCAATCATTGACAGCGCAAGTTGTCAACAATATGCCTTTGTCCTCTTTGACTCCCGCCGCCGCAATCGTTCCGCAACTTACCACTGCCGGAATAACCACGGTGGGAGCCGTACTTGCCCAGTCTCCGCAGACCATCTACGCCAACGTACTCGGCAAGACGCAAGCGGCGGCAGTTTCCAATCTGATCCAAAAAGCCGAGAGCAAAGTAACTCAGGTTGCCGGAGAAGTGGCTGACGCCATCAAATCAACCGCGGCAGCCCGGTCATTGATTACAACCGACGACCTCTCCACGAATGCGGCTCAAACTGCGTTGGCGCGTCCAATTGCAAAAGCGCTTCAAACTTCCCAGGCCTCGATCCTGGCGAGCATTAGCGCGTCGTTGTCAACATAATGAACCGCGTTCGGCGATTGCAGCTCGATGTCATCGCTTTGGCGGGGCGCGAGGAGCCGTGCAAGCAATTGGCTGAACGCTTTACTCGAGACGTGCTCGGTCGGTTTTGTGACAGTCTGGAATCCAGGTTCCCCGGGCGCGTTGTGCTGGTGCGTCATTTGCAACCTCGCTGGGCGCTCTCGGAAGAGGAGATGATCGATCCCAACGTGGTTTCGCGATACGTCGTGGAAATGGCGGAAAGTGTTTCCTTTCTGGATGTTGACGGTAAAAATACGAATGGGCAAACCCCTGCTGTAATATTTGACGACGACGCGTCCTGGCTGGCGTCTTATCTCAGACACACATCATCGAACGCCACGCCCGCATGGTATCACGCTGCGTGGCAAGGAACAGGTCTGCGCGATTTCCTCGCAACGCATTCGGGCCTTGTGATCAGCGTGGTTGCTTTGTTGCGGTTGGCCGCTACTGAAGAGTTGATAACAATACTCGCACGATTGCCGGGAACGATAATCATCGAATTCTCACAAGCCTTGGAACTTAACATTGCTGAGACGACCCAAATTATTGCCGGCGCAGGCAACCATAAAACAGATTGCACCGATGAATTGGGAACTTCATCGACTGCTGCCTCATTTGCGAAAATTCAACATGACTTTGCCATTCTGGCGAAACAGCACCCGACAAACATGTCAATAGAGGCGGCCTGTGTCGCGCTCTACGTCCAAACACTCTCGCAAACTCTTCCCTCTGGGGCGAATGCCCTTGCTCCCACTGCGGTGTCCGCCGCAATGACGGCACATCACGAACTAATCCGCCGCGTGATTCCGAGTGCCGTTAGCACAGCGCGGATTCATCCGGAGCCTGCAGCTCCGAAAACTTCGTTGGACGAAGTCGCTCCGCATCGAACGACGGCCTACGGCGGATTGTTCTATCTAATGTTGACAGCGCTGGAATTAGGAATCGGCGAAACCTTATGGAAAGCCTGTTTGCCAGAGGGACAAATTCTGGCAGCCGCGGCCGCCGCTCTCCTCGGACCCGAAGCATCGGGTGATTGTGCCCCCGCACTGTTTGGCGGGATTACAACGCGTGAAGCTTCCGAGATTCCGACAATTCTGCCGGCTCAACAATCAGAGGTCTGCGGTGAATTGCTGGCGTCGGTCATAAACGCATTTTCAAGAATGGATGTGTCGTTTCCATCCGTTCTTCTCGATCTAATTGAGACATCCTCCGGCCGCCTTCTCGTTGCCGCCACCTCCAGTTTCTTCGTTCTTTTTGCCACTCCAGCGCCGGATTCGCCTGCGGTGGCAGCCGGCATCGATGCTTTCCTAAACAAATGGCCGCGATCAGCGCCACAACCGGAAGCGGCGAATGTTCTGGCGTCATTGGACTCTGCTAAACGGTTCAGGCCCGTTGACAGCGCGCCGAAAGCTCTCCGATTCTGGCTGCCTCCTGGAACGACCGCTTCAACCGCATCCGTGCTTCTTCAGGTGTGTGGATCTATCTCCCAGATTTTTGCCATGCGCGTGGGAGCGTCCTCTGAAGAATCCATTAGACCACTGGGGTCATTGATATCGGATTACCTCAAAATTGCCGCGCGCATCGAATTAAAATCTGAAAACGTCACCGTGCTGATGCCAATGGAACAAATCAATCTGAACCTGCGCCGCGCCGGCCTGGACCGTAATCCTGGGTGGGTTCCCTGGTCGCAAAAAATTGTTCGATTCGAATTCGAGAACGTGGCGGGGACACATGACAACTGAAGACGCAAATTCAAGGATAACCCCGCCTTGGGAATTCAGCGAAGGCACCCATGGGCTCGACTAAGATACGCGCGAATTCTAAGAGCCCCTCCCCAAAGGGCCAAGGCACGATTGCACCTGTAAAACGTCCAAATCCATCGGCGCATCTGCACGAAACACTCGGCAACAAATGCATGCAGTCGCGTCTTCGTGCGAACTTGACTGCCAGGCCCGACCAGAATAGTGCAATTGCTGGATTGAAGATTTCTTCACTCCAGGGCCGAGGCCAGCCATTGCCTGAATCGGTACGCAATGTCGCTGAAAGGCATTTTGGAGAGGACTTCTCGGAGACTCGGTTGCACACAGACAGAAAGGCTGCGAACACAGCGGGAGCGCTCCAGGCTCGCGCCTTTACGGTTGGCCAAGATGTTGTATTCGGCGAAAGACAATACAAACCAGAAACCCCAGAAGGCCAAACGCTTCTAATGCACGAACTGGCGCACACCGTTCAGCAAGGCTTAGGGAGCGGCGCCGGTTCCGCAAACTCGGTAAGCCTCCCCGGGGATTCAGTGGAGAAAGAAGCCGATAACGCGGCAGACGCCTTCAAAAGAGGTGAACCGGCTCCGGCGATAAGCCCCAGACAGAAAGTGCAGATTTCAAGGCAACCAGAAGGCGATCCCGATGATGTAGCAGCGTCTCCGCAAGGTCCCGAGAATCGGGAAGTTGTGCTCGAACCGCTCGATTGGAATCCAGAAGTCAATCCCGAGGACCCCGCAATACTTTCGGTTCCTCTTTCCACAACACGCGAACAAATCGCGCTCAGGCTGTACGCCGATTCGAATCACTTCGGCGGCTTCGATCTCATAGACGAAAATCATGTTCGCTTGCGTAGTCTTGAGGGTGTTGCAATTGAAGTGGCAACCTTAATGCGAATAGCGTTCGAAAAGCGCCTGGCGGAAGATGTTGAGAAGGTCATCGATATTCTCAAACAACGCCTTATTCTCGGTGGGGACGAGTGGAAATTACTTGATACGACTGTGTGGTGGAGCGCCCGTTCAGACCTCACAGACGCCCAAAATCGCTCGTACTTCGATCGATACCTCGACGCGCTTGCAAGTCATGAACTGACCGAAGAGCGGTTCATCCTTAGCGACATCACCCATACGGCACTGGACTGGCTTCTTGACGAAGCTGAGGAAAAAGCGCCGGCGATCAATCAACTTATCGCCAAACGATCGACGCGGAATCATTTTGGATCGTTTGACCTTCGCGGCTCAGGGCCGCTTGCCGCAGGCGATTCCGTCGGCTCATACGCTTACCGCAAGAAGCGGCCGAAGCTCGCAATTGGTGAATGGGACTACCTCATTGGTGAAATTCGAGTAAAAGAGCGCATCCTTGATGAAAGCTCATCAGCGCGCGCGGAAATTGCATTGCGGAACTCCTCCGAGCGGGGACCCCGTGTGATGGTACCTGGCGGTGACGGACACTTCTACGGATACACGATCAAGTTCGCGCGCCTGGAATCTGATTACACCGACCCCGCCGAACACTGGTACGGCCAAGAGCCCGAGCATATTGACGATTGGTGGTGGCATTACTCGGGTATGATTGTAATCCAGGGCGACGAGTTCAATCCAAACTTTGGGGCGGGCGGCGAGGCGGAACACTCCCAACGCGCCGAAATTCTGACGCGCGCCCTGACTGGCGGCGCCGATGCGCAACGCGGCCTGGATTTTGACGCGCTATCGCTGACAACAATTGATCAGCGGATGACCTTGATCGAAGCCGCGATCAAACGCCACGAGGATTCAGACGCAAGCCTTATTGCTCGTCTGTTGTACACAACCGCATCTGCCGATTTTCCAATTCTGGAGCGGCGAATGTCCAAAGAGGGAACGGCGGCCCGCCTTGCGCGCATGCCAGACCCGGCGGGACGATTGGCGTCGATCGGTCGGATTTTTACAGTCAAGTCGATGGAATCAATGCAGGTTGCTGGTGAAAATCTGGAAAATCTGCCAGAATTCGTTGCCGGCTTTGACGAAGATGGTTACTTCCAAGGTGCGGATTGGAAAACTTCTCAAAAAACATCCGCCACAGCTCCCGATGCGAACTTCGCAAGTGGAGGACAAGTCGCCCTTGGACACGAGCCAACGCTTCCCGGCGAAGCATCAGGCCCGCTGATGCGCGATACCATCACCATTCAGCCGAGAATAATTCGCATCGGCAGTTTGCCGGGCATGATGTGGCGGAAGGCCTGGGGGACGCTAGGAGAAGACACCGGTGAGGAGGTCGGCCCTTTGCTGCCGACCCAACTCGTGCGTGTAACAATCCTTGGTAAGCCACCTCAAACCCGCGTAGTTACAACGCTGGAAGCCATTGGGCTTCTCAACCCGCCGTCGGGAGAAATAGTGCAACGCGCGCTGTCGGCCACGGTGCACGGCTACATGTGGATTATGGCTGGCTCTGGACTGCTTCGTGCGTTTGGTCCAGCGCTGGCTGAAGGACTCATTGAAGAAGGAGGCTTGCGCGCATTCGGTTCGGCCATGCTTGAAACTGCAGGCACAACCGCCGGACGAGACGCCATTGTCAATGCTGCCCTTATCGCCGGGATGGAAACCGTCGATAAAAATCGTGACGCTCTTTCCGAAACTCCCGAAGGACGCGCGTTTCTCGAAATCTATGACGTCGCGATGGCAGTCTGGATGGCGCACGATCTTCAGAGGCTGATCACTTCCGGGTTGGTTCCGCGTCTCGTTGCCGCGGCAGACCGCGTCATCGCTCTCCCGGGGGCAATTCGAGAGTCCGTCATGGGAGTGCGCGCTGAAGCCGAGGCGATGATCCGAGCCATCAAACGATTCCCCACTCCTCAGGAAGCAGCCGCAGCGGTCCTTATAGATGGTCCAGCCGCCGCCGCTGATGCGGTTTCGGCAAAGAGCCCGGGGTTTCTCGCGATGCTTCGTGTAACTCGCGGCGAGGTCGCCGCCGAACGTTTGACAGAGAGCATTGCTGGGACATCGCTGGCTCCGACTGGGAAACGGGTATTGGGACGCCTCGAAAGCGCGCTCAACGCAGCAGAAGAGGAAGTTGAAGCCGCGACAGACAAGGCCTCCACCAACGAAGCGAATCGCCGCGCAAAAAGCGTTGCCGATGCGCGATTGGCAATAGCTCAACGCGCGATGCAGTTGCGGCCGGATGCCCGCGAAGCCTTCCTCAACGCCGTTGACGGCGTGATTGCCACGCGCCCAAACTCTGTTGGTTCCCTTACTGATCTTTTGGCTGCTGCGGCTGAATCGCGAGCGCCCAATACATTCATCACCGAGGTCCAGAAACTTGCCAGCCGCAAGGGTCTCTCCGCCGAAACACTGCGCGTTCTCGGATCCAAGGTCAGGCAAGGCGCCAAGGTGCTCGATTTGGCATGGCTCAACCGAACTTCGATCAGTGACGAAGCCCTCGAATTCCTTGGCAACGATAAACGCACGCCGTGGGACCTATACCGCCGGGCCGCCACCAATCCAGGGGATGCAGCCGTGATGAGAGACTTTCGAACCAAGGCGCGCGGCGCCGGCGGAGAGATGGTCGGTGAAGTTGAAGCAGAGCGACTTGGCGCCGACGTTGAACGACAGGTCAAAATGGATTCGAGCGAAATCGACTTCGCATTTAAAATCGGCGGCAAGCGATTTGGGTTTGAAATAAAAGGATGGACTGTTGATACATGGAAAGAAGCCCTGGAGGCCGGATACCAAAAGCTGAATCGGCGCGCTTTAACAGAAACCCAGCGCGACGCAGTGCGTAAAATTGATAAAATGCTTGAGCAGCTTAAAAATGCCAAATCCGCGACCGGTCGAAATCCATATCTAGGCGTAACAGACGATTTAATGAAGAACAGTAACAAGACTCTTCTGGATCGGCTTAAAATAATTCTCGATAGAAATGGGCTGGACAGCACAAAAATCATACCGTTATCTGAGTCCCAGATAAAAGAGGCGGCCGCTGGCACAATTGGAGAAGCTTTGGGTGTAACGAGACCATGACGACAATTGACACATCAATCTGCTGCTGGGCGATTTTGGCGCCTTTTCCCGTTGCAAACCTTCAACTCCTCGCCGAACGCGAGTGGAAGCAGGAGTTTCCTTACGCCATTGACGACCCGCCATGGGAAACAATCCCTGGCGCGTCCCATTACAACGCCTTGGTTTCAAGTTCCCCTGGCACGGAAGGCTCAGACCGTTACTTCGCCGAAATCCTTTCAAGACAAGCGGGCGAAGAGACCGTGTATTCACTCTGGTTCGATATTGATCGAGAACAAATTTTTGAGTGGAGAAACGGCGCTCAAGTTAACTCACGAGAAGCCAATCCTGCCCCGGTCGCCGAATCGCTCGGATTCACTGTAACGGAGCAAAGTGTTGAAGAACCCGTGGAGGCGTCCGCCGCCGTTGTTGAAGGCGCAAGTGTTGATGACGTTCGAGTCGCTCTCAAAGAATTCATTGATGAAGGCTGGGTTCACGTTGCTCCTTCACCCACTGGTGTTTTGGTAACTGCCAGCGAGGGACCGCTTGGGACACAGGCTTGGGATCTGGCAAAATCATTTCCCGACTCGACTATCTATTTCGTGCAACGCTGGCCTGACGCGTTTTCCGTCATCTTGCTTCGCGGGCCAGATGAACTAGGTCGCCTTAGTATCCCGTCGCCTGACGACGACACAAAATCACTCAGTGATATTAAAGGCGCACAAACTCCCGCTGCAATAGTCGAAATCCTGGGAATACCACCCAGATCCCTCGGCCTGACTTAACTTTATGACCTGCCAACGCTCCGCGCATTTAAAACCCGGCCAGATTTAACAAATTCCCTCCGCACTGCGCGTTGCAGGTCCGCCATTCTGATCGGGCGCGACTCCCCGGCTGCAATGTAAGCTCCAGCGAGGGCCGTGTTCTTGATTTCGCCTCCGGAGATTTCAAACGCCTTTGCCAAGTGTCGAAAATCCAAATCTGCCTCCCGTTCGGCATCAACTGGAAACATTCCCTCCCAGATTTTCAACCGATGCGCCTCGTCAGGCATCGGAATATCTATAATGAAGTGAAAACGGCGCGTAAAAGCATCGTCAAGGTCGCGGGCGCGATTAGTCGCCAAAATGGTCACCCCATCATATTCTTCCATTCGTTGGAGCAGGTAGCCGATTTCGAGATTGGCATGCCGGTCATGGGCGCTGGTCACCTCGCTCCGCTTGCCGAACAGGGCGTCAGCTTCATCGAAAAAGAGCGCGGCGCCGGAAGCCTGCGCTTCATCAAACAAACAGCTGAGATTTTTCTCCGTCTCGCCGATGTATTTGCTGACCGTGCGCGAAAGATCGACGCGATAAAGGTCGAGGCCCAGATCACGGGCCAGCACTTGAGCGGCCATCGTCTTCCCGGTTCCAGGAAGGCCGCTAAGAAGCATGCTAAGGCCACGCCCCATCGATACTCGGCGCGCAAAACCCCAGGTGTCCAAAACTTTTCGCTGTTGGCGAACCCATGTGCGGGCCAGTTCCAACTCGGAGCGGATCGGCGCTGGCACGATCAAATCGTTCCAAATAAACGGCAGCGGCAATTTCTGGGCCAGAGGGCCCATCGCTACGGAACCCACGTCACGGCAGGATTGAAGTAGCGCTGCCAACTCCAGGTTTCTTTTATTTGACGAAGGGAAAGAAGCCCTTGACGCAGCCCCCCGTATCGCGAGTTGGATACGACCCGGATTGAATCGAAACCGAGCAGCCAGTTGATCCACGTCCTCTGCTGGCAATTGCGCGGCGGCAGGAAGCATCGCCCGCCACAACGCCGCTCGTGCTTTCACATCCGGTTCCGGCAATTGAACCACCAAAGGGTGGACCGGAGCGGAAGCCGTGAGGCCATCGGCGAGATCGGGACCCACGGCAATCACCAAGGGCGCCGGCAAATCCGCCAGGCCCGCCCAAAACGCCAGCCAATCCACGCGTTCACCCAAAGCCGGTGGAATGATGCGAATCAGCAATGGCGATCCAAACCATCGCGATTCACGCCGGGCAATTTTCAGGCGTTCCGCTGGATTGTGCGCTGGAATCTCCAGGGAGACTAATGGAGAGCCTAATTCACTCATGGCAGAATGAGCAACAGTGGTTCTGCCAGAGCCCGGCGTCCCTGATAAAACCAATGGCACAGCCCGCCCCTGATTCGTCAAAGATCGCGACCACGCCGCCAACTGGTTGCGGGCAGTTTCCTCCAGGACAAGTTTAGCGGGCAAATCAGATTCTGGCGCCAAGTAGAGAAGACCTTTGGTCAACATGCCAGGGAGAGTTTCCGACGCCAACCGCAATGCCATGTCATTAGCGAGACGCAACGACAACCCCGGAACCGGTCCTTCGCTTTCCAATTCCAGCAAACCGTCTTGAATCACGGGGCGTTGGCAAAAGGCGAGCGGGGACGGAGCCGCCCCCTCTGCAACAATTGCGCCGAGCTCCAAGGCAAGGCCAATTGTGGGGCGCGTATGCCCTACATGATCGTTCAGGTAAGCGATGAGTCGCCCAAAGCATCCATCCACTTCGACGCTCAACGCCAGCAAAACCGCAACATATTCCACCGCGGTGAGTTCAAATTTGCGAACAACATGCTTTAAGGGCAGAAGGTTTTTGTCGTCCGCGTCGAGACTCGTGAAAAGGCCGCTTTTTTCCTTTTTTTCTGGGATTTTCTCAATTGGAAGGCTTTCAGCGGACGGTCTGTTCCACCGATCAATCAAGTCGGCAATAATGCCCTCCGCCTCCCCATCTTCAATGACGAACCCTCGCACAGCCTCGCCCGCCACCGACTTGCCACGCGACCGCAAACGATCAAGATATTTCGCCAGAAGGCTCGCTACTCGGGCAATTTCCGCCCGTAGATGTGAACGGCCATCCTGCTCAATCTCGCTCCTGTCCATGTAAACTTGAGGGTATATCGCGCCGGATCAAATGGCCAATCACGAATTCAATCAAACACGCGCGCAATTCAATGGCGAACACTACCATGATAGTTCCATTTTTGCCTCCAGTTCCGCGCGGCGCCGCAGGAGCCATTCATTCCAGTAAAGCCGCACCATAAGGCGTCGGATTCTTGCTCTTCATCTCCCACGATTATCCCCGCAAATGATCGAAGTCCGAGCAGCTCATGAAATAATGACAGCGTGGACAACGCAATTTGCACTTCGCATTGATCATCTAATGGCCACATTGCAAACAGTAGCGCCAGTGTTCCCCAGTGCTTTCAGCCTGGGGGACCGGGCAATTGTTATTTTCGTTGCCATCCGAAAACTGATGTGACTCCGTTTTCATGACATCCAAAGGCTATGATGTTTGTTGAATAATTTCCAATTGTTGGTCGAGCCGTTTGGCTGATACCGGCATAGCCGTGCCAAGCTCCTGTGCGAACAGGGAAACCTTGAACTCCTCAAACATCCATCGAAATGTTTCGATTTGACGCTGCGATTCGGGAGATGCCGAGGTCTTCGCCTGAAGTTTGGCAAACTCAGCTTTATAAGGAGCAATTTGGCCGACGCGCTCCTGGTCTTTCGCGGGATTCAAAGCCGCGCGTTCGCTGCGGATGAGCAACGCTTTCAAGTAGCGCAACAAATGAGGTAAACGCTCATATTCGATTCGCTCCAGAAAGCGCGCGGGCACCAATCCAGCCAGCTCGCCAGCAAGCGGATTTGGCGCACGAACCACGGACGGCGCACCCAGTTGGCCAAGCGAAGAAAGTGTCCGGGAACGTGAAATTGCAGGAGGGGCGCCGATGCGTTGCTGCACTTGCTGACGTACTTGCAAAATTGGCCCAAGCCGGTCCATGAACTGCGGCACAAGCCCGGGAAGACGCAGCCGGGCCTCCGCGACAACAGCATCAAAACAGGCGCGCGTTAACACAGAGAGCGGTTGTCTTGGAAGGACATATCGCTTCAGATGTTCCAATGAGGTTTTCCGCAGTTCGGCGCTGTCTCCCAAAAATGAGTAGAGCGCATCGTATTTGCTTAGAGCGCGTAAATCTTTTTCCAGCCACGCAATATCCTTTTGGATTGCGAGATCCACCAGACGTTGCACACCGGACAACGAAGCGGCGCGACGGACTGCACGACGGATTTCATTTGAGGTCCAATTTTCTCTGCAGAATCATAAACTGCTTGTTTGGATGGAGCGATAACCATTGCGTTCAATGAATCTCATGACTGGGTTTCCATCCTTCATTTCAACTCTTCCCGGTATTGCTCCCATCGCGCACGCAGCCGAGCGAGCGTTGTCGCGGTTTGAGCGCTGGCCGCCAAATTATGTCCCTCCAGCGGATCGGTCTTGAGATCGTACAGTTCCTCGATGGGTGGTCTCTCGTCAGTCCAGCGGATGTAGGACCATCTTTCGGTACGCACGCCCTCGCTGGGCGGAATGATGTCCGGCGCAAAGTGGTACTCGTAGAAAAAATCCGTGCGCCAGTCGTCTGGCCGTCGGTTCTTTATCAACGGGATAAGGCTGCGCCCCTGCGTTCCGCCAGGAGGCATAACTCCGGCCAGATCGAGCAGCGTCGGTGCAAAATCAATGTTCAAAGTCATCGCGCTCTCTTTCCGGGCGCGATTGGCCTTCGGCTCACGCGGATCGTAGATGATCAGCGGAACGCGCAGGCTTTCCTCGTACATGAACCACTTGTCCGACAGTTCACGGTCCCCAAGAAAATAACCATTATCGGACGTGTAAATGATCACTGTGTTGCTCGCCAGCCCGCGCTGCTCAAGCTCAGCCATGATTCGGCCCACTTCACGGTCGATGCCTGAGATGAGGCGGTAATAATTTTTCGCGCTGACTTCGTATTTTTGCGGGGTGTCGAAACGCCAGTGCCAGCGTCTGCGCCCCTCGGAATTTTGTACGGATTTAGGCAGCAAATCAAAAAACGCGTCAGTCGCCGTTGCGGGTTCTGGCAGCCGGATGCCGGTGTAAAGTGATTTGTCCCTGTCGTCGGGCGTGTATTGCTCCATATGCGGCAGGTTATCGCGAGCGTGCGGCGCGGTGAAACTGATCGAAAGGCAGAATGGCTGGTTGTGCGTTGTGCCCCGTAGAAACTCCAGCGCTTGCGCCCCAAAACGTGCGGTCGCGTGCGTCCGGCTCGGATCGTTCGGCTCGATGAAATACGTTCCACCCTGACCGGGAACGCCACGCCAGTAATCAAATTGGTTGGTCATCGCGTTTACCGACTTGTCATTGCCGACGCCGAACTTGCCAATAAATCCTGTCCGGTAGCCGTGTTGCCGCAACAGGGCAGGATAAGTCTCCGCCCACTGCGCGGGCGGGAACGATTTCTCGAAATTCGTGATGCCGTGTCGCCGCATATATTGGCCGGTGAAGATGGACGCGCGGCTGCAGCAGCAGATTGATGTGGTGACAAAGTGGTTTTGGAACAGCACACCATCCCGCGCAAGTCGGTCCAGGTTCGGCGTAACGATTCGGGTGTCGCCCATGCAGTGAAGCGTGTTCCAACGCTGATCGTCGCTGAGGATGAACAGAATGTTGGGACGCGTCGCATTCTCTGCCGCGCGCGCGAAAAGAGCAAAGCTCAACAGCAGCGTAAAAAACAGCTTTGGTATCGTCATGAATTGAAGCGATTTGACCACCGTTCTCACGCTCTATCGCGCCGATCCCTGCTTCTTTTTCTGCGCCTGCTTTGCCAGCAAAAACAACTGATCAGGCCTGACCAATTTGTATTCCGAACCGTCTAAAGCTTCTGCAACTTTAGCCAAGCCCGACGGCCCCAAGTGCCAGACATCCGATTGCGCGGCGATGAAAAGCGGCGCGTTGCCGTTCCACCCTGCTGCTGCGTTCGTGATGCCCGCAATCATTTCGCCGACGGTCGAGGTGTAGGTTGGCGTGAGGCGAATGGTTTGCAGTCCAAGATTCACTTTGCTGTATTTGCCGCTTTGATCAGTCAACCCCAGAAGTGTGGAGCAGTTGGTGGCAAAGGCGCGCGCGACATTATCGTTGACTCTGTCCCAAATTGTAATGACTCGCAGGCCGCTTTGCTTCAAGTAAGGCGCTGAAACGCGGGTGAAAGCAGCGAGATTCTGGGAATCCCAATGATTGACGTGCGCGTAACCCGCTCCCGAAGGCCCGGAAACCAGGCAGTCGTTGGTGGTTGCCGTCGTCCAATAATAGTCGAGCATGGGTGGGTCAATATCCACAGCCAACGGAGAAGCAGTCCACCCGATGGGAATGCTGCCGCGCGCTGGCTCATCCCAATATTTTTTCATCGCGTGCTGCATGTATTGCACGTTGTCGCCGTCGCTCAGAATAAGGGCGACATAGACTTTGTTCTCGATCGGAGGAGGCGGCGGGATTTTAGGAACTCGAATGGCGCGCCTTGTGCCACTGAAAATGGTCGCGTTGCAGAGGAAGTCACTCGCCAGCACAGGGATTCCGTAACGCGCGATGAATTCCAATCCGTCGCCTTCGCCGGGCCACCACCCCATGTAAACGCCGTGGACAGGCTTCATGCCGCCGGCGAACATCCGCAACAATTGGGCGTCTCGCTCGTTGCCGGGGCCGAGCCACACTGTCGCGACCCGCATCGCCACCAGGTAATCGCGGAGATGGCCGTGCAACCCCGGTCCCATGCCCGCGAAAATGCGATGCGTGCATTGCGGCCAAAAATTGGTGTAGAGATAACCATAGACGGCGTATTTGTCCAGGAAACGACCGCGCAAATCGTCAACAATAGGAAATCGAAATGGGGCGTTCGTCAGCTTTTTCAACAAGCTGGGATCGCAGATCAATTCATTCTTTATCCCGGCGATTGTCGTCGCAAGATTCAAGGTATGTGGTTGATCGGGATCGGTCACCACCAAGCCCCTGATCATGCTCTGATATTTCAGCATTTCCTCGTCGCCGCCGACCATCCGGTAAGGAAGCTTGTGCAGGTCGAGCCAAGTCATTTTGCCTTCTTCGCCGCGTGTCGCACAGGCCATGCGAGGCTTCTTCCGGTTAACGATCCCTTCCAGCGAACTCAACAGGTCATACTCCGCTCCGCTGAGGGAACTGACATCCACGCACTCCAACATCCCCGCTGGAGCGGCAAATCTCGGCAGCAACTGTTTTTCAGGCCAATGAATCTCATCCGCGCAGGCGACATTCAGGCAGATCACCATCATCCCGGCGGTGAACCACTCAACGGTAAGTCTGGAAAATATTTTCGTCATAAAACAACGTCATAATGGACTGTTCTACAACAACATCAACGCACCATATTTCCATACTCCCCGCTATTGTTCAATCAAGGTTAATCAAGGCTGGTAAAGGTTCGGTCAGGAGGCTGGAATTTTCGTCCATAGGAGTTTTCATCCTCCGAGAATGGTCTGGAGCAATACAAGGAGGATTCAGGAAAGGCCCACTTAGACGCAGCAGCCAGAACGCTTCTTCACAGATTGCTGGAAAAGTTGCAAATGTTTAATCTCCATTGGCAAAAGGCCGATACTTTGATACTTTAGGACGCGTCAGTGCGTCGCATTACGACGGTGCTAGGGTAAAAGCGGAGCCTGGCAGACAGTAAAACATTGGAATTTAGCGAATGACACTTCGATATCTGTTGACAGCCAGCCGTTTGGCGCTGGTCGTAACCCTTCTGCAATTCTGTTCCGTCTCCCAAGGCGCTCCGCCCGAAGACTCGGCGCGGCCGACTTTAGGTAATCCGCATGGGATCAAGCAATCTCCCACTAGCCCTGTGGCGCCAGATGGGCCGGTTCCGGATCAACCTGTCCAGCTCCATGTTGAGGCTCCAAACGACTCCACGCCGCCGGCGAATCACCAGACGAATGTCATCACTCCAGCCGACATGCTTCGCAAGGCGCAAGACCCGACTGATGCGAATATCGCCCGGATTGTCGCCGAGTTGCTTGAGACTTACCAATATTCCCAGCATCCCTTCGACCAGGAAATCGCCGGGCGGTTCTTGGATCGCTATCTGGATTCGCTCGATTATTCGCACATGTATTTTCTTAAGTCCGACATGGCGGAATTCGATGCCTATCGCACGAATCTCCAGGACTTGACCGTCAAAGACCACGACACCAGCCCGTGTTGGAAGATTTTTGCCCGTTTCATCGAGCGCGCATCCGAACGCGTCAACTACGTCACCAACTTGCTGGCCACTGAAAAATTTGAGTTTAAAGACAACGAACGTTTTGTGGCCAACCGTCACACTCTTCCCAGTCCGCAAGACATGAACGAAGCCCGCCAATTCTGGCGCGAGGAATTGCGATGCGAATATCTTGACCAGCTTCTTACTTCGCAGGACATCCAATTCACCGGGCCGGTAACGCTTGATGCCAAAGGCGGGGAAGTCGCTCTGACCCGCGATAAATTGCACCCATTGAGCTTTGACTATCTTCCCAAGGAATTTCACGCAAAGAACGGCCACGAATTTGGCAAGATCGAATCTTCGGCAAATGGGACATCAAATATCACGGTCCATGTCGATCTTGCATCGCGTGATAATCTTAAGAAAACCACAAACGAGATTTTCACAGCATCGGGCGAACTGCTGGGCGACATCAGCTTTCATCATCCAAAAACCGAAACCAACAACGCTGCGGCGTTGGAGGCTGTCATTCACTTGAATCAGAAGAATCTCCCTGAGATTTACAAGACGCTGACGAATCATTACGTCGCCAGTCTCAAGAATTACAAGGATTTGGACCGCGACCGCGTGTTTGAGTTGTATATCAACTCGCTGGCACGCGCGTACGACCCCCATTCCGATTACATGGGTCACGCTGAGGCAGAGAATTTTGAGATCATGATGAAGCTTTCCCTTTTTGGCATTGGCGCATTGCTGGAGCAGAAAGACGGCTATTGCCAGATTCTTGAGCTTAAGGAAGGCCCCGCCGCGAAAGACGGCAAGTTGAAAGCCGGCGACCGGATTATTGCAGTCGCGCAAACCAACGGCGAATCGGTCGATGTTGTCGGCATGCCGCTGGACAAGGTCGTGGAAATGATTCGCGGGCCAAAAGGAACTCAAGTCACGCTGACGTACATTCCGTCCACTGCTGCCGATTCGTCCGTGCATAAGGAAGTCTCCCTCGTCCGCGATGAAATCAAGCTCGAAGATTCGGCGGCAAAAGCGCGCCTTTATGAAGAACCGAAAGCCAACGGGCATGGTGAGATGAAGCTCGGTGTAATAGACTTGCCCTCGTTCTACGCGAATGACGATGAGTCAGCCGGCGCCAAAGGCGGTTCCGTGGATACGACGACGGATGTTGCGCGACTGATCAAAAGATTTGAGAAGGAGCACGTAAACGGGATTATCCTCGACTTGCGTCGCAACGGCGGTGGTTATCTGGAAGAAGCGATCAAACTGACCGGGTTGTTTGTCCCACGCGGGCCTGTTGTGCAGACCAAAGATCCCAACGGCGACGTTGTCACAGACCCCTCCCACAATGCATCGGTGCTTTACTCTGGGCCGCTCGTTATCTTGACGAGCCGGTTCAGCGCGTCCGCTTCGGAAATTCTCGCGGGCGCGTTGCAGGATTACAATCGCGCGCTGATTGTCGGCGACCACTCCACTTTTGGAAAAGGAACCGTGCAAACGATGCAACGCCTCGCGCCGTTTATGCAGCAACGACGCCTTGATGCCGCGTACGACCCTGGTTCGCTCAAAGTCACCATCAAGAAATTTTATCGCGCCGCCGGTGTTTCCACCCAGCTTAAAGGCGTGGTGTCGGATATCGAACTGCCATCGGTTTGGAATTACGCCACCGACGACGTGGGCGAAAGTGCCCTGCCCAACGCTCTTCCCTGTGACGAAGTCACCAGCGCCGATCCAAAAAATCTCAACCAGGTTACTCCTTACTTGAGCCAATTGCTGGAACTCTCCAAACACCGCATCGCTTCCGATCCTGATTTTACCTACATCCAACAGGACATCGCGGATTATTTGAAGGACCAGGCGGACAAGAGCATTTCCCTGAACAAAGAAGGCCGGTTGGCGGACCAAAAAATGCGCCGGGACCGCGCCGAGGCGCGCCGGAAGGAACGCCTTTCGCGCAAAAAGTCGGACGAAAAAGTGTTTGATCTGACTTTGAAGAACGTGGACCTCGCGCAATTGCAGCCTGTGCCGCCCAAGACCAATTCCATCCCGTCCGTGACCTCATCGCCTTTTGACGACGACAGCGACGCTCTTGCTTCTGACGCGGAAACCAGCGCCGAGGACCCAGCCGGAGCGGATCCAACATTGAGGGAAGCCCGCCATATTCTGGCCGACTACTCCGCGATGATCAACAAAGAGCAGATTGTTTACAAGGCGCCGTAATCTCGAAGCCGAATTAAAAACGCCAGTCCGAACCGGCGCCCGTTTCACCCGATTCATTTGTGGATAATTGTGTCCACAACGGCCCAAAGCACCATGACCGGAAGCAGAAGAAACGCAATAGATGCGGCAGCCTGCCACGGTTCGCCTCGCCAGAAGATCGGAATAAGGACAACCACCGCTCCGGCGGCCGCGGCAATATTAGTGACTGCAAAATCCCCTTCCCCACCCGATCGCGCCAAATTCGCTGAGCAAAGCAACACTACCAAATCCAGAGCCACACCGATTGCCAGCCTCATCCCGCCCTCCCGGCTCCGCGTCATATGCATACAAGATTAGAACAGCGGGTGGCCCGCAATAAATTCCGCGGCGGTCATCTTTCTTCCGCCTTCAAGTTGAAACTGCTCGAATCGCAATGCGTCCGCGCCACACGCAATCACGACGCCGTTACGGTCCGCCTGTAATATCTGGCCTGGTTGACCTAGCGATGGAACGACTGTTGCCCGCGAAAACTTTACCGTTCGGGGTTTTCCGCGAATTGACAATTCAGCGTAAGCTCCCGGCCAGGGCGTGAATGCCCTGAGTCGGTTTCGCAAAACCAGCGCCGGAAGCGACCAGTCCAATCGCCCATCTTCTCGCGTGATTTTTCGCGCGTACGTGGCGGCGGCGTTATCCTGCGGAATCGGCTGAATCGCCCCACTGCAATATTCGGGAAGTGTGTTGACCAGCAATTCCGCGCCAAGCAGGGCGAGGCGATCGTGCAATTCTTCGCCAGTTTCGTCAGGACCAATTGGCGTCGCCTTGGTTGTCAGAATGTCCCCGGTGTCGAGGCCCGCGGCCATCCGCATGATCGTCACGCCTGTTTCCGATTCGTTGTCAATAATCGCCCATTGAATCGGCGCGGCCCCGCGGTATTTCGGGAGAAGAGACGCATGGACGTTGACGCAGCCAAATTTCGGCAGTTCCAGAATCGACGGCGGTAAAATCTGGCCGTATGCCGCGACAACAATGACCTCCGGCTTCAATTCAGCCAGGCTTGATACGAATTCCGGGTTGCGGGCCTTTTCTGGTTGAAGCACTTGTAAACCCGCTTCGAGAGCAGTTGTCTTGACGACGGAGGGTTGCGGCTTGAGGTCGCGACCTTTTGGCCTGTCCGGTTGCGTGACGACTGCAACGACATTAAACAGGTCCGGCGCCAGCAAAGCGCGCAAGCTTGCCCGCGCCAGTTCGGCGGTTCCCATGAACACGATTCGCAATGGCATCAAACAGCAGCGTGGGCGAGGATGCGCAAAATGTCGCGCAAAACATTGACGGGAGTCTTCGTGGAATCAATCGTTCGCACGATCTCAGGCCCGTAAAAATCGAGCACCGGACGCGTTTCCCGTTCGTAAATGTGCAACCGCTCTGTGATGACCTCGATGTTCGCGTCGTCAAGACGATTTTCCCGCAATGCGCGCCGTTGCAGGCGCGCCACCAGGCGGCTCATGTCCGGGCAACTGAGATAAAAGAGGAACTGCACCTTGACCATGCTTTGCAGCATCCGGGCTTGTTGAGGATTGCGCGGAATTCCATCCAGCACGACCGTGTCAGTTGCTGGATTGAAACGGCCACTCATCTCAGCCACCTGAATATTAAGCCGCCAGAGTTCGATCGTTGGTTCATCTGGAACCAATTGGCCCTTGCTCGAGTAATGCAAAAACTTTCTTCCAAGCGGTGAATCTGGAGTCAGGTTGCGGAAAACGTCGCCGCAGGAAAAATGATAATAATTGGGAATCGTGCCGAGGATTTTACCTTGGGTGCCCTTGCCCGATCCCGGCGCGCCGAAAAGCAGAATGGCGCGAAGTTTGGATGATTTTCGTGATTTTGCGGATTTCATGGAGCGTCTTTGTGCCGGATTTGGACCTCCATGACCTCGGTAAAAGGAATCATCTCATCAGCGGTCACATCATTGATGAAAACCTGGAGGTAAAGTTCGTTTGGAGTAATGTTCGTAATCCGCCGGCCCACAAAATCGCCCCGGCTCGTTTTGAATAGCAGCACAAGGTCTTTTTCAGCCTCCGCGCGAATTGCCCGGAAAAATCCCGGAAACTTCGTCTCAAAAAAACGGCGGTTGAACGAATAATCCCCGCGCGCGAAAACAATCGGCGCCGGAAACGCCGGGGTTTCGGGAATGGCTTGCTGCTCAACAGGCGATTCGACGCCCGGCATGTGAATGGGAGCCCGCACCGCGCCTGAAGGTGTGCGACGGGGCGCTTCCGTAGCCGCAACCGGCGTCGTGCCGGGCAACGCCACTTCTGGGGTAGGAGGCGGCGGCGCATCGGCCGTTTCAGCAGGCGGCGCTTTGCCCGGCATCATGATGAAGGCTATCGGACTTAGAACGCCGACAAAGGGAATGGCCGCCAAACCGCAAACGGTTGCGACGGGCTGCCTTCGATACAGCGCAACTTCATACGCCGCAAACAGGGTGGCCCCGTATAAAACCAGGATGATCACCAATCCGACTGAACTGGAAAACATCGCGAACAATCCGAGATTGTGCGTGGGCCGCTCGGGGAAAGTAACCGGGTTGATCGGCAGGTCTTTCAACTTCACAGCTGTCACGGGAATGTCGTCGATGAGCGGTTGGAGCAGCTTGCGATCATTGGCCGAGGTTGCGTGAGCGTAAAGGTCTTTCAGCGCGTCCGGCGTCAACTTTTCCCACGCGACGGGCGGAGGCACAGACGCGTCGGAAAGCTTGAACTGCACCCCCCGCTCTGTCATCGAAATCGGGTCGCCGATGATTTGTGTCCCGTCGGTCAATTTGTAAGTGCCTGCCGTGACGGATACCGCCACAAATGCCAGCATACAAATCAGGATCAAACCAAACCTTCTCATTGTTGGCTGTTGCATAACAAATGCGTCCGCGCAAGGAAAGCAATTTATACAACCTACCAAATCGCTCTTCCTTTGCGGTGAATTCAATGCGATCAGTTTCGGCGCATCGTCATTAAAGAAATGGATAAGCGTAGTTAGGAAAATGACTTGCATACGTATAAGTAAGGAAGAAAATCCAAAAAAGCGCGAAATAACTCGTGTCTGCTGTGCTAACATTTCAAAGGGGAATCTCAGACAAAACCTCTGCGTTTTCACTGATCGAACTTTTGGTCGCGATCTCAGTCATTGGGATTCTGGCAGCCTTGCTGCTACCTTCACTTGCCAGAAGTAAGCAGCAGGCCCAGGGCACTTATTGTGTCAACAATCTCAAGCAAATGAATGCAGCATGGATGCTTTATTCAGACGATTTTTTACAAACCACGGTTCCCAATGTGGGTATGCTCCAGCCTGAGTACGTAACAAACTTGAATTGGGTGGTCGGCAATGTTAACTCACCGCTGGATCAAACCAATTCACTGCTGCTGTCCCGATCGCTGCTGGGCTCATACACGAAGAATACGATGATTTACCGATGTCCGTCTGACCCGGCGTCCGGGCGCGTTCGCAGCGTCTCGATTAATAATTACATGCATGGAAAAGGAATGATGATTAACCCCAATTTCCTCAATAACGAGAAAACCACCGACATTCGACAGCCAGCCTCCTCGTTCGTGTTTTTGGACGAAAGCGCACAGACAATTAATGACGGTTATTTCGTCATGGTATTGACGACCAACTTTAATTCGGGCCTATCGGTTGTTGATCTACCGGCCAACTATCACGGGGGCGCGGGCGCTTTTTCGTTTGCCGACGGCCATGCGCAATTGAAAAAGTGGCGCGGGACAGGCGGGCAAATTTCGTACGCGGACTGCATTTGGATGATTCTGAATACTACGGTTCCAGCAAGCGGAGCCTGGCCGGCCTCGCAAATAATTCAGCCAACCAAAGTGAATTCTGCATTCTGAATGAATCCTACGACTTTCGACTTGTCATTCTCCAACTCCCTCCTCGCCCAAGTGAGCAGACAAGTCTTCAATAGTCCAATTGCGCCGGACACGCGATAGAGCATCCGCGCTGGCGCCGTGCTGCCATACCGCATAACGCACCGTCAAAAGCGGGTTGCGCCGCCAATCGGCCTGCGCCAGCAAGCCTGCCACGTAACCGGAAAGCAAATCGCCGCTACCACCTTGCGCCAGGTATGGATTGCCGGAGTTGTTGACAAAAACCTTGCCGGTGGAACGGCCCACAAGCGTTTGGTGCCCTTTCAAAACGACGATGCAATCGCCAAACTTTTTTGACAGCGCACGAAGCGCGCCGAGGCGATCTGACTGCACTTGTTTGGCGTTGGAGCCGAGCATCCGTCCTGCTTCTCCGGGATGCGGAGTAATAAGGCGAACGGCGTTCTGCGGAGTTGGGCCGGATTCCAGCCAATCTAAAGCGCTCGCATCGACGATCATCGCCAGCGAAGTGTTATGCCAAAGTTCTTTGACTTGTTCCTTCAAAAAGTCGGGCACATCCTTGCCCGCCAGGCCGGGGCCAAACAATATTGCGGTGCAGTTTTTGGGATGCGATTCTCCCTTCCAGACGTGAACCATCGCGGATTGAAGCTGCGATGCGACCGGAATGTAAGCCTGGGCCTGTGGATAAACCGAAACCAACCCCGGCCTCGCCCGCAAAGCGCCGCGAGCCGACAATACCGCCGCTCCATGATAACCGCCGCTCCCCGCGATGATCGCCACATGGCCGAAAGTGCCTTTGTTGCCATCAACCGGACGGCGCGGCGGCAATCCTTCGAAATCATCCGGCGTCGTCCAGTTCAGTTCACTGTCAATTGAACACTCCGCGAAACCGACGTCGGAGATCACCTCCACTTTTCCCGTGAACGCGGGCGCTTTAAGAAGTCCGGTCTTCGGAGCGCCAACGGTCAGCGTTAACTCAGCGCGAATCGCGGCACCTTCGGTTTTACCGGTATCTACATTCAGCCCGGAAGGCACATCGACAGCGAGAATTGGGGTGCTTGAGCCGTTGAGCGTTTCGATTAATTTGCACCAATGCTCATCGAGTGGACGGCTGAGGCCAATTCCGAAAAGCGCGTCCACGATCCATTTTGGTCGTTGCTTTCCGCATCGCTTTATAAAATCCAAAAACTCGACCTGGCCTCTTTGAGGATCGGTGACGTTGAGCAGAAATACTTTCCGATCCGGCATGAAGGGAATTGCGGCGCGCGCGTCATCGCCGTTATGTCCCCTGCCCGCGACGATCAAAATGGCGTCGCCGGAGCTTGATAACTCCACGATTCGCGCAGCCAGTTTTTTTCCCACCAACTGGATGACGTGCTCCTCGGTTTGGCCGGTAGCCCAAGTCGCCTTTTCCCACTGCCGCATCTGCTGAATCGAAAGAATTGGAAGCATACAATTCCAGAAGTATTTAGATCAGTCCGAGCCACTTCTTGACAGCAATCTCGACCCGCTCAAGCGTCGCCAGATCGGTAATTCCCATATTGCGAACAAGTTTTACGATTGGAACGCCACCCAAGCCTTGAGCATCGAATACACCTGTCTCAAATCCGCGAGCTTCATGTGAAACCTCGAAGCGTGTGCCACGAACCAAGGTAGTGCGAGGAACATAAGTCACCACGGCACGTTCGTGATCCAGAAAGGCAATACTTAAAATAACGACAGGGCGGGTTTTTTGCACCATGCCCAAATCCACCAGCCAGATTTCACCTCGTCTGGCTGCTGGCATTATGACTTCGCCCCTTCCTCCTGGTCGTATAAAGAAAACATTTCGCCTGAAGCGTTGACCATCTGCTGATATTCGTCCAGCCACGCTGCCAGTTCTTTCACCTCAGCGGGCGAGAGTCGTTCAATCGCCAATTCGATTTCCGCAACACCACTCATTCAGCGACGATAATCCATTGTAAGCCTAATCGCAATCGTGAAGGGAGCGTCGCCACACTGCTGGTTCAATAACGAATCTGGCCAACGGGATTTACTGCACGGTACATTTTGATGCTTCGCGCACGCGTTCCAGAATGACGTCAGCCAGGTGCGGTTCGCTGCCGACGCTCGCGGAGTACCAGAGCCGTTTTCCTTCGCGTTCAGTTGGGTTGCGCCAGATTGGCTGGCCGGTTTTCAGCCGTTCTGAAACCACGTTTTTTGGCGCGCCGAGCATCACGGGAATATCCTCGTTCGAGTGCAATCCATCGCTGATGAAAAACGGGACCATCACAATGTTGCGGGCCTTGGCGATCTTGTAGCAATCGCCGACGCGCGGTTCCTCTTCCATGAATGTGGCATGAACTTCCGCATAAAGCGAGCGGGCGCGAATCAACTCGACTTGCGTCTCGATGGCTTTGCGGGAGTTTTCGTTATTTCCCGTGCCGTGCCCGGCGATGAACAGCGCTGTCTCCGCAGGTTTTGGCGGACGTGGAAAGGGAAATTGCTCAACAATTCCACTCGCACGCGCCAACAACACTGCGGTCATGCTCGCGTGAGTTCCAACCGGCCCGCAATAATGCAGCGTCTGCTCATTTCGCTTCTGCACACGAGAAAAGTTCGTTTCGTCTTTTCCGCAAAACCCAAGTTCGCGCGGGATGACTTCCTCCGTGAAATAACCTTCGCTGATGAACAGCGGCACGATGAAAACCTTGGGCGCAAATATTCCGCGAAGCACCTGCCAAACATACGGCTCCTGTTTCCAAAACGATTCCTGCACCTGCGCGAAAATTTTTCGGCGTCGCAGTTCATCGGCGTGTTGAAAGGCCGGCGCAGCGGAATCGGCATTCAGCGTGGAGCCGTGGGCGACAAGCACCAGGGCGGCATTTGAAAAATCGTCGTTCACGCGGGGTTAAAGTCCAAAGAGCGCAGACGAGCATTTTGCGTTTCTGTTCCTAATCTTAATCTTAATCTTAATCGTAATCCTAATCTTCCCGTTTCAGGCGGAATTCGATTAAGATTAGGATTAGGATTACGATTAGGAAAAAACGGGGGGGAATTCCTCTCAGCCACTCCGTCAAAAATACCTCTTGCTTGTCCCATGCTCACACTCTATATTTCGCGTCCTTTTGAAAGAAAAGGATTATTAATATATATGCGACGTCCAAAAGGCATCAAAACGAAGAAAGCGGTGGCCAAACGCTTTAAGATCACCGGGACTGGCAAAGTTAAGCGTTCCCATGCCGGCAAACGCCACTTGCTGCAGACCAAGAACCCCAAGCGCCGCCGTCGTTTGGGCACCGGTGCCATTGTCGATCCGACGGACGCGTATCGCATTCTGCAAAATTTGCCGTTCAGCCATTAACACCGGTTCACTTCTAATTTTATGCGAGTAACAAACTCACCCGCCTCCCGCAAGCGCCGGATTCGCACAATCAAGGCCGCCAAGGGTTTTCGTCTCAAGCGCTCCAAGCTGTATCGTTACGCGTCCGACGCGCTCGATCACGGAATGCAATACGCGTATCGTGATCGCAAGACCAAAAAGCGCACATTCCGCGCTCTTTGGCAGGTACGCATCAACGCCTCCGCCCGTGCCGCCGGGACGACTTACAGCCGTTTCATGGAAGGTTTGAAGGCCGCCAAGTGCGCCCTGGATCGCAAGATCATTGCCGATTTGGCAGCCACGGACGCCCCTGCTTTTGCCGCGCTCGTTGAACTTTCCAACAACGCGCTCAAAGTCAAGGCCGGGAAAAAAGCGTAGGAGTGGGCCTTGGAAGCGCGACCGTCCCGGTCGCGGTGTTTGGCGTCTCGCCAGACACATCGGGTGGGAACCCTCTGTCAGGTTGATATGGACAAAGACCCTTTCCAGGCGATCCTCGAAAAGATTCCGCCGACGGATGCGACCGGGACGGTCGCGCTCCATGTATGGACATTGAACCGCTCAAGCAAGCGGCGCTGGTCGAATTGACAGGCGCTTCTGATCTCGCGGCGCTTGACCAGGCCAAAGGGGCTTGGATTGGGCCAAACGGGAAGTTTACCGCGTTGATGAAACAACTCGGGACGTTGCCCAAAGAGGAACGCCCTGCCGCTGGAAAACTCATCAACGAAGCCAAAGTCGCGCTGGAATCTGCGATGGCCGAACGCCGTGCCGCTCTCCAACTCAAAGCGGCGCTTCCAAAAGAGCCGACAGATTTCTCCCTGCCCGGTCGACGCCGTCCGCTCGGTCAGCTTCATCCGCTGACGCAAGTCACCGAGGACATTGTTCGCAGCTTCCGCAAGATCGGCTTTGCGGTGGCGGATGGTCCTGAGATCGAGGATGAATACCATTGCTTTGACGCGCTCAATACCCCTGCCGATCATCCCGCGCGCGATTTACAGGACACCTTTTATTTGAAAACGGGTTCTGAGAACCGTCTGCTTTTGCGGACGCACACTTCCTCTGTGCAAATCCGCGTCATGGAAAAGCAGCAACCGCCCGTCCGCATCCTCGTTCCCGGACGCGTTTATCGCCGCGACAATCCGGATGCGACGCACAATCCAACTTTTCAACAGATCGAAGGCTTATACGTAGATCGCAACGTGACCGTTGGCGATTTGAAAGGGACGGTCGAATTCGTTTTTAAGGAACTGCTCGGCAACGAGATTAAAATACGGTTTCGCCCGCACTATTTTTCCTACACCGAACCGAGCTTCGAGATTGATTTTTCCAGCGCGATGACCCGCAAGATGGGCAAGGAATGGCTGGAGATTGCCGGTTGCGGCATGGTGCATCCGCAGGTTTTCGAGCAAGTCGGATATGATCCTGAAGTCTGGAGCGGTTGGGCGTTTGGTTTTGGCATCGAACGAATCGCCATGATCCGGTATAACGTCACGGACATCCGGCTTTTTTACGAAAATGACGTGCGATTTCTCCGTCAATTCTGATTTGGCGAGTCACTTTGAACTTGCTTTGCGCGATGGAAAAGGACAACAAAGTCGCCGTGGAAGAGCAACCAGCGTCAAAGCAAACGATATTGGTCGTTGAAGATGAACCGACCCTTCGCGCGCTTGTTCGCAAAGTCCTGGAACGGGTCGGCTTTGAAGTGATTGAAGCCCCCACCGGTTTGGCGGCGCTGGAACTTTGGAACGAAAAGCAGCCGCACGTCGATCTGCTGTTGACAGACATGATTATGCCCGACGGCATTTCAGGCCGGCAACTGGCCGAGAAGCTCAAGGCGGAAAATCCCAAGCTCAAAGTTGTTTACACAACTGGTTACAGCGCGGACCTGCTTGGCAACGATTTTGTCCTCGTGGAAGGGGTGAATTTTTTGCAAAAACCTTATCCTCCCCAAAAGCTGGTTCAGACAGTGCGAAACGGATTGCAATCAAATGAACCAGGTTGAGTGATTGCAACTTATTAAGGTTCAACGCTTTATATTTTGACAGTTGACGGCGGATTGTGATCTGCTACGATAAATTACTTAGGAGCTGGAATTTCGGCGCAAGCCGGTGTTGTTTAAGAAAAAAATTGAGCTATGAAAACCTGTCGTGTCGTTCTGTGTCTCTTCGCCGGATTGCTTTTGTCAACTTTTAGCGCTCGCGCCAATATTTACGCCACGGATATCCGATTCAATGGAGTCCTGGCTCCGACCAACAGCGGGACAAACGTGAACATTAGTTACCGCCTCAACCAGGCCGCCACGAGTGTCAAAATCGTGATCATGGAAGGAACCACCAACATCGTCACGTTGACAGGCGGGACGGCAATGGGCTCAAACAGTGTCAATTGGCCGGGCACGAATAGTTTGGGGCAACATCTCACGAACGGGGTATTTTCGGTTGCAATTACGGCGGCTACCGCCGGTTTCACAACATGGCAGCAAATCAGCGTCGATTCCAATCCCGGCATGCCTGCGTTTTATCCTCTGGGAATCGCTGTAAACAACAACAGCAACAGTCCTTACTACGGACGTGTCGTGATGAGCAGCGCCGCAGCGGCAGGGGGAAATATTTCGGCTCCCAGTGTTCCGGCAGCAGCCCAAATGGTAGGCCTTTACAAGATGAACGCTGATGGCTCGCAGGCTGAAGAAGGCTGGTACGGCAACGCAGGCTATCTGGATGACGACGGCGGAGACCTCGAGACTCCGGGCCAAATGCCGGGAACCTCGCCGTTAAACGTCGATCCGATGAAGGTACGAATCGGCGAGGACGACAGAATTTACTGGGTGGATAACAGCGAGTATGGCGCAATCATTGCAACTGACATGCAAGCCACTACAAACGGCATAGTGATCAGCGACAATAGCAATCATACTTACACCCAAAACCCAGACTTCGGCATGAGCATTCTCCAGATTGGCATTCAAATGTTTGACGTTCTTGAAACGACTACCACGAATGCATCAATTTACTTATGCGATGTTGATGGCCCTGCGGCTGCCAATAATTGGGGAATATGGATGTTTCACCTCACAAACGGAGCTTCTGATATTACAGATCCTTACGGGGTTCAGGTTGTGCAACCTGGGAATGATATGAGTTTTGGTTCAACGGGAGGTTGCATGGTGGATACAAACCTCGATATCTTTTGCGCCCAAGGATTGCCCGGAGAAGACGCTGCATTGCGCGCGATGGTATTTACGAATTGGAACGGCGGCGATCTGCCCCCCCTCGACACAAACGGTTTGACCGCATTCAACTACGCTTTGGGCACAACTCCCGGACAGGTCAAATGGGGATTTGGCACTGCGGTCAACACCCTCGGCTCGACTGATCCGACATTTGAAGCGATCGAGGACACGGTCATCAATTCTCGCAAGCATCCCACAATGGTCGCCTTCCCGATGTCCGCAGGAAATGATAACGGCGTTGGCGGAGGCATTCGTGTTCTCAATGCGACGAACGGTTCGGTAATCTCAGTCACCAACGGCGCAACAGTGCAAGTGCTGACAAATCTTGACTGGGGTCAGGCTTACACCTGCGCGGCATGGGACAATGTCGGGAATCTATACGCTGCCTCAACAAGCCGCCATCTGTGGCGTGTCTGGACTCCTCCCGGCGGCAGCACGAACACCACTTTCTCGTCGCCTCTGACATTGAGCACAAACACCAGTTCCGGCGGCGGTGGCACAAACACCGGCAGTTCGAGCATCAAAATCACAGGCGTCACTCGTTCCGGCCAGACTTTGACCATTGCATTTACTGATTCAGAAAACGACGCTGCTTCGACCTATACACTGCAATCCGCTACGACCCTCAAGGGAACTTACGGAGCGGCTGCGGGTGCAACTGTAACCGGAAGCGCGGGCACTTACAGTGTCTCGGCCACTGCCCCGGCCACGGGTACAGAATTCTATCGAATTCATCATCAGTGATGCTGGCTCTCGGTTGATTTCGCCCGGCCCTGCGCCGGAATGGTAGAATCACTTTGCGTTCAGCGAGCACTGTGCGGTTAAATGTCACCGTGCAGAGTTTGCGCGACATTCATAACATTGCCCTCGTCGGCCTGATGGGGACTGGAAAATCCTCGGTGGGCCGCATTACGGCGGACCTGATGGGATTTGAATTCCTCGACACAGACGATTGGATCGAGTCGCAGACCGGCAGGACCATCGCGGAAATTTTTGCGCAAAATGGCGAAGCGACCTTCCGCCAACTTGAAGAGGACGCCGCCCGTTCGCTCTCATCGCGACGCCAGATTGTTATTTCGGCAGGCGGGGGATTTGTTGTCAATCCGAATAATCTGGAGAGCTTGAAAACGCACGCGTTCGTGGTCTGTTTGTGGGCCTCGCCGGAAATCATTTGGGATCGCCTGCGAACCCAATCGCACCGGCCTTTGCTCCAAACCGCTGATCCCCTGGAAAAAATCCGCCAATTGCTCAACGACCGTTCCGCCGCATATCACCAGGCTGACGCGATGATTCACACTGGGTTTCGCTCGCCTCGCGAAGTGGCGCAGCAGGTGCTCCACCAGTTCCATTCCGCAAAAAAGTTGAAGGCGCGGTGAACGCATTGATCAAGCAGCGCGCGGCGGATCTCGGTTTTGACGATTGCCGGTTCACCACGGCGCGCCCGCCCGATCACGCGGCCCAATTTCAAAACTGGCTGGCTTCCGGCGCGCACGGCCAAATGGGATACCTTGAGCGCAACGCCTTCAAACGGGTCGATCCCCTGCAAATCCTCAACGGCGCAAAGTCAATCATTACTTTACTTGTCAGTTACGCGCGAAATGGAGCAGCGGATTCTCAGCCTTTATTGAATACAGGCCAGGTTGCGCGTTACGCGCGATTTCAAGATTACCACGAAATCATGGGACTCCAGCTCAAGGCGCTCGCTGAATTTGTCAATTCCCTCGGCGGCGCTGACGCGCGGTCTTTGTGGTACGTGGATACAGGTCCAATTCTGGAACGCGACCTGGCGGAACGCGCTGGACTCGGCTTTGTTGGAAAGCACACCAACTTGATCAGCCGCAAGTTTGGCAACTGGGTTTTCCTTTCGGAAATTATTACGACAGTCGAGTTGGCGCCGGATGCGCCGGAGAAGAACCGCTGCGGTTCGTGCCGGCGATGCATCGACGCCTGCCCTACTTTGGCGATCACCGCGCCGTTTCAGCTCGATGCGCGGCGGTGCATTTCCTATCTGACAATTGAATTGAAAGGGTCGATCCCCGAAGAGTTGCGCCCGGCGATTGGCAACCGGATTTACGGGTGCGATGATTGTCTCGCCGCGTGCCCGTGGAATCGGTTCGCGCGCGAAGGGGCTATGATGCGACCGTATTTTCGCGAAGACGTGGAATCGCCGGATTTAATCGAGTTGCTGGCGTTGGACGAGGCTGGGTTCAAGAAGCGCTTCGCCGGAACGCCGATGCTGCGAACCAAACGGCGCGGTCTGCTGCGGAATGTCTGCGTCGCGCTTGGAAATTCGCGCGATTCACGAGCGTTGCCCGCATTGGAAAAAGCGGCGATGGACCCCGAACCGTTGATCGCCGAACATGCCCGATGGGCGATTGCGCAAATTACTCCTGCAACCCCTGCATTGTCCCAATCCGCTTCTCGATCACCTGTTTGACAACGGTCGCCTTGCCGACGGCAGTCGCTTCAGTTTCGCCCGGAAAGGCTTTCATCCGAACTTTGAGGGCGGCGGCGACATCGCCGTTTCGGTCGCGCAACGGCAAAGTCACTTCGACGTATTTCCGAGTCTTGAGGTAATAAATGGCGCCCTTTTCGATGACGTCGGCCTCGACTTTTGTGCCGGCAATGCCCAATTGCTTATGATCGGGATCGCCAACGACAACAGGCAAGGCGGCATCTTTGTTGGCATAAATTTGCAAGAGTTGGAGCGACGGGAATCGGCGCATCATTTCCTCCACGATCACTTGCACGAACGGGACTTTGGGCGTGTATTGAATGCGCGTGTCAACAAAATAGCAAAGGGTGTCCGAGCGCGTCCAAAGGCCGACGTTGCCATTGGCAAATGTTGTGTCGTTAATGGCCAACCCGTTGGTCAGCGTGCCGGGTTTGTAGGGAGGGATGACGAGATTTCCGTTCAGGAAACACCGAGTCGCGCTGCCGGAACATTCGACGCGCAACTCCTCCCATGTTTCCCTGGGAATCGGAATTTTCACGCCGATGCCCAGCGACTCATACGGAATGCCATTAACGACGCGATACCAGAGAAGGTTGCCATCGAGGCTTGCGCGGAGGACGTAGTAATTGCTCTGGTCCTGGGCGCGGAAAACCACTCCGGCCTCGGGCGCGACGATGCCGCCCATGATTTTGAAACGCGTGGTGAAGGTGAAATCAGTAAAAAGTTCGTTGGTGTAGAGAAGAATCGGAAAATGGTTGGGTGCAAGATTCAGCGATTGAACCCGCAGAACGGGACGAAGAGCGACATTGGCATTGGCTTCGGGCGACAGCGGCGCAAGCGTCGGCGGGACTTGTTCGTTCGCGACTTTCCAGTCAGCAGCGCTACCCTGCCCTGTCACGAGGCTTCGCAACCCGGCGGGCGTTTTGCCGGGGGTGACGTCGTTCAGGTCAAAGGTGATTTCTTCCCCGGAGACGCGGGCCGCGACCAGGGTGAAGAGCATCAGGAGGCAGAACTTCAGCATTGCGGACAGGGTAACAGAAATTGATTCGTTGAAAAGCGAGAACGCCCGCAGTGAACATCTCAACAAATCCTTTGGATGGAAATTGCTTTTATTCAAAGCTTTGCACCTCGGATAACACGAACTTCACTGATAAAAAAGCCACGACCAAATTTTAAATCCGTGAATTCCGTGCGATCCGTGGTCAAATTCATTTCAAGCGCGAGTGAATGATTTAATTGGTTGCTTCGTCCAAGACAAATTGCGCTTTGGTTTACAGGGCGCGGTGTGATCATGAAGAAGAATGTAAAAGCGTTTACCTTGATTGAACTGTTGGTGGTCATCGCGATTATCGCGATTCTGGCGTCGCTCCTTTTGCCCGCGCTGGGCCAGGCGAAGGTCAGGTCGAACGACGCGAAATGCCAATCGAATCTGCATCAATGCGCCGTTGCGCTGAATTTGTACCTTCAAGATTACAACGACCGGCTGTTTTGGCTGGCTGAGGATGTTTCGGATGACGGCATGGAATGGTTTGTCTGGGCGGGGCGGACGAACGGCAATCACATAGGCTCGGCACAGGGCAATATTTTTAATTCGACCGACCGGCCGCTGAATCACTACGGCCTGACGCAAGCCACGGTGACTTGCCCGATGGACCAGGGCCGCGCGTCGGACATGACGACCTACAACCTTTTTGAATGGGTTGGCAATTCCTATTTGTTCAATTGCCTGGGGTTGCCGCCGTTTCAACCAGGACGAGGGCTGGATGGATTGAAAGCGGCCAATTTGACCAATGTCTCGCAAACTGTTGTGTTCGCCGATGGCATCATGGTTTATCCGACGGACGCAAAGGGCTGGCATCGTAAAACGCCCTCCGGAAATATTCTTTTTGCGGACAGCCACGTTGGTTTTTATAAGGCGAACGTTGCGACCAATTTGAATTGGTAACTCGCCGGTAATTCGCCATAGTGAGCTGATGATCCCTGCCCTCTTCACGCGATTCTCGGCTACGGCGGTATTCCTTGGCTTGATGGTCGGCGTTTCGCGCGATGCTGACGGTGCGCCGCCCGCAAAAAAGCTCATCGAATATGGCTGGGATGTGCCGACGCCCGCGCAGATGGAAACGAATCTGGCTGCGATGGAAAAACGGCCTTTCGACGGGATCATTTTCCAATTCGCCGGCGGATTCAACGCGTTTTCGACGAACCTGCTCGATCCGGCAAAATTCGCGGAAGATACGCGCATCCTCCATCGTCTAAAATTCACGCGGTTCACGGATAATTTTGCGCTGATTTGGGGATCGCCGCCGCCGGGCTTTGATTGGTTCGACGACACGCAATGGCTGAACATCGGCGCGAACGCCAAATTGCTCGCGGGCGTAGCGCAGGCTGGACATGTCAAAGGCATTTGCTTCGACCCGGAGCCGTATGACTTTCGCCTGTGGAATTATTCGGAACAACCGCGCGCGGCGACGCATACGTTCGCGGAATATCGCAAAAAGGTTCGTCAACGCGGGGCGCAGTTGATGCACGCATTCGAGACGCGGATGCCGGGGCCGACGATCTTGTCGTTTTTCCATGTCAGCATGTTTGACAAGTTTGCGACGCTCCCGGAAGCCGAGCAGGAGGAAAAACTGTCGAAAGACAAATGGGGGTTGATGCCGGATTTCTTCATCGGAATGCTGGAAGCGGCGAGCCCGGGAACGCGGTTTATCGACGGCAACGAGAATTCGTATTATTACACGACAAGCGAACAGTGTTTTCGGGCGTATCAGACGATCCATCAACGGGCAACGGGCCTCTTGCCGCCGGAGTTGCGCGAGAAATATAAGCGTCAAGTCGAGGCAGGCCAGGCGCTTTACGTGGACCACGATTTCGCGCTGCGCCAGCCAAATACGGGAAAGTATTTGAGCTACCGGATGACGAATGAGGACCAGGCAAAGTGGTTCGAGCACAATACTTATTGGGCGCTTTATTCGACCGATGAATATGTCTGGCTTTACAGCGAGCGGATGAATTGGTGGAAGAACCAAACGCCGCCGGGGCTTGAGGAGGCGGTGTTGAGCGCGCGCCAGAAGATCGCGGATTCTCAGCCGCTTGGGTTTGATATTGCGCCAATTATTAAGAAAGCGGAAGACGCGGGAAAGAAATAGGAACCAGGTCGTATTCAGGAAACGCGGATAAGGTCCGATTCTTTCAGCCCTTTAGGAATTTTGCGGCGTTGGATTGCCTTGTATCCGAAGCCGACGGCGAATTCCGGCAAACCGAGCGCGCGGACGAGGGCGGCATGGCGTTCCAGGGCGAAAACGTAATTTTTTGTATCGGACAAAATGGCCTGAACTTTGGCGGCGGCGTTTGACCTGAAGGTGGCGCAGAGCTTTCGTGCATCGCCGCCAGAAGGGGTTTCGATCTCCCCTCCACTGTCGGATTCAAGGATGCCTGGGGATGAATCGTATTCGTCCTCGATGTCTCCGTTGGAGAAAAGCTGATACCAGAGAAGGTCGTCGTCGTGATTGAGAACGGCGAGCACGGCGCACTCCAACTCGCTCGACAAGATCAAACCCAATTCCATGACGATGGCCTGATCCTGGTTATCGGATTCGGCATCATAGGCGACGACGCAACCGTTCTGCGCTGGGGTGACAAAAGCCGATCTGCCTGCAAGCGCTTTGGCGACGACCGGGGCGTCCGTGTGGCAAATCGTGTAATTGACGTAAAAACTGCCCATGTGCGGCGGGATTCAATAATCGAGGCGATGAACGGCGTCGAGCGAAAATCTTTCGCGGCTGCGGCGGACAAGAAGGAATTTAACAGGAGGGAGCGGAGGCAGCGGAGAGACTTGTCCAATAATGAACGGGCGGCGCGATAGAAGGAAGTTTAGGAATTGAACACCAAGAGAACGAAGGAAACGAAGTTTTGGGATTTTGGAGACGGAAATTGGAAATGGGATGCATCTCCTGACTGTTACCAGTCTCCGCAGCAGTCTGCTATGCGGTATGGAAAGCATTTGTGGAGGAGCCTGCCTCGCAATTGCGCGCGGCTTTCAGCCAACTGGATGAATCGTCCGATCAGGCCGAACCGACCAGCGCGGCCATCGCAGCTGAGGTCTGTGTATGGCACTCTCGACATTGAAGGCCGTCGTGTGGCACTAAGGAAGAAACAACATCCACTTCGCCCATTCAGCGTCGCCAGTGCAAACGCCAACGCACTCGTCGTCGTGAATGAAGGTGAAACGAAATCTCCCTTTGAACGGTCCTTCACCGAGGTGCTCAATACCGGTAATTTTCCCGCCTTCATATGAAGGCTCAACTTGACGCTCATGAAAGTAAATACGCCCATCAAGTAAAACGTGCGCCTTCTCTTTCCCTACTTTCCAATACCCACTCGTGAACGTCATGCGCGTGTCTTGAACACGGCAGATGTACGGAAATACTTGGGATGCTTAATCTGATGAATCGACGCCATATTTTCGCACTATTTCGACCCGGAGTACAAAAGTCAATGAGTCATTCAATTTGTAACGGTTTACTGCGGGCGAAAAGATTTAACAGGAGTCAACGGAGGGCGCGGAGGACTGGAAAGGAGACAAGCAACAGGAATATTTTGACAGGATGAACAGGATTGACGGGATGGGTAATTGAAATCACGCCGCGGACGGATTTGAGGAAGTTCAAATATTCGAGTAAAGATATTGGAACAAACGAGCCGCCTGACGCTCATACCTTTTAGTATGAAATTGTGCAAATGCGCCACGGGTTATTTTCAGGTTGCGATGGTCGGTCTCGCGGGAATGGTGATTGGCAGTGTGTCGTCGCAGGCGGCGACGAAAACCGTTGACATCATTGATTACGCGTTTTCGCCGATGAACGTCACGATCAACGTGAACGACACTGTTCACTGGGTCTGGGTAACCGATCTTCATTCATCGACGGCAGGAAATTTGTCGGGTCCTCCGGCCAAAGACACTGGTCTGTGGGACTCCGGCGTGAGCGATTCCGGACACATCTTCGACTTCACGTTTACGGCAAGCGGAACGTATCCGTATTACTGTTCGTATCATTTATTTCCCGGGACTGTCACGGTGCAGGCAGCGTCGTCGGTAGGACCTCCGACCATTGCGATTACCAGTCCGACAAACGGGGCGGATTTCAACGCACCGGCTACATTTTCACTGGCGGCGACCGCATCCGAAACCGGGGGTTCGGTAGCAAACGTGGAATTCTTCAACGGAGCAACTTCGCTTGGCACAGTTTTAACAGAGCCTTACTCGGTGACGGCGCAGAGCCTTGGCGCGGGGGACTATACGTTTTCGGCAATCGCAACGGACTCCGGCGGTTTGACGGCGACGAATTCAATTGTGGTCCACGTTGTCGCGGCAACGGGGCCTCCGTCAATAACTATTACCAATCCGGCCAACGGATCGATTTTCAATGCGCCGGCGACGTTTACAGTCGGGGCAACCGCGTCTGAGACCGGCGGCTCGGTGGCAAACGTGGAATTTTTCAACGGAGCAACTTCGCTGGGCCAGGTTTCAACCGCGCCTTACTCGGTAACGGAGGCGAACCTTGCCGCAGGAGATTACACCTTTTCAGCAATCGCAACGGACGGCGTGGGGGTGACGGCATCAAATTCGATTGTCGTGCATGTTGTCGCCAAAACACTGGTGAATTTAAGCTCGCCGCGGTTCACGCCGCCGGAGACGGTTCAATTCAATTATACTGCCACATCAGGCCTGATTTATGTGGTGGATCGCGCGGTGATTTTAGGAGTTTGGACGCCGATCAACACGAATGTTGCAAGCGGCGGTTCGGTTTCGTTCCAGGACAGCAACGCATCGGGAGCGGCGCAATATTATCGAGTGCGGCAAGTGGCGAGTCCGTAGTTAGAACGTGACAAGAATAATGTGGAGAGCCGCAGCAAATCGTTGGTTTCTGTTTTGTTGGATGACGCGCGCAATGGCATTGAGTGCGGTGGAAACCCCGAGTGATCACAACACTGGAACGACGGCGGATCGCAGTTTGTTGAATTATAAATTCACGAATGAACTGGGACAGGCCGTCAGCATTTCGGGTTTTCACGGACAGGCGCTGGCGATTACGTTCTTCTTTACGCGCTGCCCGATGCCGGATTTCTGCCCCAGGCTTTCCAAGAATTTCCAGGAAGCGTCGAAAAAACTGAGCGCCCGCTCAGATATGCCAACGAACTGGCATTTTCTTTCGGTGTCGTTCGATCCGGAATTTGACACGCCGGAGGTTTTAAAAAATTACGGAAGGCAATATCAATACGACCCGGCGCATTGGAGTTTTTTGACCGGGCCGCCAAAAAAAATCGCGGAACTGGCGCAAGGTAGCGGCATCAAGACCGAGCGGGAGAGCGGCTTGATTAATCACAATTTTCGGACGTTGATCATTGATCCTTCGGGGCACTTGCAAACAATGTTTCCAATGGGAGGTGACTTATCCGACGCAATCGTTCAGGAAATTCGCAAGGCGTTGGGTGTGGAGAAGAAGTAAGAACGGGGCTTCGTTCAACTTAGGTTTCACCAAATTCGCTTTATGATGGCGAGGGATTACGTTGTATCGGACGCAATGTATCAAAGGCATTATGGACGACAAACTGAATGGTCTCCTTGCGAAATTCAAACAACTGGAAGATGAACTGCTTGCCGAGATTCACACCAAAGAGGAAAAACTTAGTTATGCCGTGCGAAAGGGGAAGGTTCATTTCAAAGAGGGCGTCGCGGAAAGGCATCAGGCGCTGGCCAAGAAACTCACCGATTACCTGCGTGAGGCGAAGCTTTCCAGCTTCCTGACGACTCCCGCGATTTTGTCGTGCATCATTCCGGTGGCGCTGCTGGATTTCTGGGCGAGCGCGTACCAATTTGTCTGTTTTCCGGCTTATGGGATCCCGAAAGTATTGCGGCGGGAATATATTATACTTGATAGAAATAAGCTGCGCTACCTCAATTCCATTGAGCGATTGAACTGCGCTTATTGCGCTTATGTGAACGGAGTGATTGCGTACGTTCAGGAGATCGCGGGAAGGACCGAGCAGCATTGGTGCCCCATCAAACATGCCCTCCGGCTCAAGACGATGCACAGTCGCTATGCGCATTTTATGGATTATGGGGATGCGGAGGAATATCGGGCGCGAATTGAAAAGGTGCGGCGCGATTTTGAAGATTTGCAGGAGAGATGAATCGAGCATTCAATAATTTCGGCGATTTCAGCATTCGGATGAGATTTTTATCAGGAGTCCGCCGAATGGCGGGCGAGGCGCGCGTGGTTTAAACTAAATACGCCGATCGGCGGGGATGTCGAGGAATCCGCGGGTGTCCCGGGGAAACAGACAGCCCTGAACTGAGATAAATGAGCAAAGCTTGAAGGTCCGCCTCCCGGCCAGCGTTTAAGAAAACAAGAAAGGAAACAATTATGGAAAATTCAAACGTCAATCCCCCTGCGCGAAAGTCATCTGGCGCAAACATTGGGCTGGGCCTGGTTCTGCTGGCTCTTGGAATCATCATCGGTGTCATTGTAGGCCGAGACGTGTGGCGAGGGACCCCGGCGGCCGCGGCGAAAAACACGCAAGCAACAACCGCGATCGGTTACACGCCGCAGCCTGAATCTTTCACAACAACGATTGATACGAACGAATCGAATCCGTTCAGTCAAATGGCCCGGATGCAGGTTGACATCGATCAAGTCATCCAACGTTCGCTCAACCAGCTTCGCATGAATCCGAAGTTAGCGGCGTTCAATGAAGGTCCTGGCTATTCGTTGTCGATGGACGTGCGGGATTTGAAGAACCGGTATCAAATCCGGGCTTTCCTCCCGGACACCAAGACTGCGGATGCGCAAGTGAAACTGGACGGAAACCTGCTAAAGGTCGATGTATCCAACAAGACCTCGGAGAAGGAGATGGCCAAGAACACTGAAACGACGGCGACGGAATGGGGGCATTACGAAGAAGTGGTGCCGCTGGCCGGGCCGTTAAAGGAACATCAAATGAAAGTTCAACGCGAAGCGCACGAATTAATAATTACTGTGCCAAAGGCATAATTCCGATCGATCCCGGCGACGCGAGCAATTATGCGCGTCGCGCGGGAAAATCTTGAGTCAAACATTCAACAACCCGGAGGAAATTATGGCAATTAACCTGAACGAGAAAAATAACGGCAGGATTCTGGAAGTGGAGGTGAGCGGCAAACTGACTCATGAGGAGTACCAGAAATTCGTGCCGGAGTTTGAGCGGCTTCACAACGCGCACGGAAAAATCCGAGTGCTTTTTGAAATGACGGATTTTCACGGATGGGAGGCCGCCGCGGCGTGGGACGACCTCAAGTTCGACCTCAATCATTTTTCAGACATCGAGCGAATTGCGATGGTGGGCGACAAGAAATGGGAAAAAGGGATGAGTGTCTTTTGCCGTCCTTTCACCACCGCCAAGATCCGTTATTTCGACCACGCCGCCATCGCCGAAGCAAGAGCGTGGCTGGAAGAAATCTGAGCCGTACGATTGCCAGGGAAACATTTATTTAGAGACTGTTTAAAAACCACAAGGGGTTTTTAACAGGCTCATGGTTTTGCCGCGCTTATTCTTTACAGTGGTTGCAACCAATCCGCAGGTCTTCTCCCGATGATCCAAGACCGAATGCGAGAAATTCACACTCTTTCTCATGGCGTTGGCCAGTATCCACATAGTTTCGGCCCAAATGGTTTTTTCTGTTGTTTTGGCGGCGGATTGGCCAACGTCTTGCCCGCACTATGCGGATGATTGGACATTTGAAGAACGAAGCCAGCGCCAGGACGTTTGGCGGGTATCTTTCTTCGCTGGAGATTCGGAACATGGTGGAACCTGATTCCGAAGGTTGGGCCGTTTGGATTTATTCGGAGGACCAGATTGAAAAAGGTTACCAGGCGCTGACTGATTACATTAAGAACCCGACGGACCGCTCTTTTCAGCAGGGTGCGGACTCAGCGGCGGCGGCGGAAATTCGGGAGCAAAAGGAACAAGCCGCTTTCGAGAAGCGTGTTCGCACCGCGGACCAGGTTTTTCAAGGGTCCAATACCGCGCCGGTGACGTTGTTTCTGATTGGCGCGTGTGTTTGCATCGTGTTGGTTTGCGGGTTGAACATGACTCCGGTAAATGTCCGTTGGCTTCTTATCACCGAAGGTTGGCCGGGATTTCTCCCCGAAGTCAGACATGGCGAAGTATGGCGATTGATCACGCCGATTTTCATTCATTTTGGGCTAACACACATCATCTTCAATATGTTGGTGCTTTGGGACCTCGGTCGAATGATCGAAATGACACAAGGGTCGAAGCGAATGGCACTGTTGACGCTTGTTCTTGGAGTTGGATCGAATTTAGGGCAGTACGTTGTCCAGTATTTTTATGGTACTCCGCCCTTTGGTGGAATGTCTGGCGTGCTTTACGGAATGATCGGCTATATCTGGATGCGCTCGTATAGCGAGCCGGGTTCGGGTTTGGGAATTTCGGGCATGACACTGGGCATCATGCTGGTTTGGTTTTTCTTGTGTCTTTTTCACATTATTCCTGGAGTGGCAAACGGAACGCATGTGACGGGCCTTGTCATGGGAATGATCTGGGGCGCGTTTCCGATGGCCAAGCGGCTTTTTAAATAGTCCTTCATTTGAACCTTGTCTTGAACTGATTATCTCCTCAAACATCCCCGGCTTATGAACGAACAATTTCGCACGGAATCAGACTCGATGGGCCCCATGCTGGTGCTCGCCTCAGCTTATTATGGCGCGCAGACCGCGCGGGCCGTTGAAAATTTTCCCATCAGCAATTTGCGTTTTCCGCGCCGGTTCATACGCGCGATGGGGTTGATTAAAAAACACGCGGCGCTGACCAACGCGGAGTTGAAGGGGCTGAAGCCGGAACTCGCGGAAGCCATCGCCAAGGCCGCGCAGGAAGTCATCGAAGGCAATTGGGACGGGCAATTTGTTTTGGATATTTTTCAAACCGGCTCCGGCACTTCGACGAACATGAACGCGAACGAGGTCATCGCGAATCGCGCGTGCGAATTGCTAGGCGGGCAGCGCGGCGGGAAAATGGTCCATCCGAACGATCACGTCAACCAGGGCCAGTCAAGCAACGACGCTATACCCACGGCAATTCATCTGGCAGCGCTGGAGGGAATTGAGCAGGCATTGATTCCGGCGTTGATGGAACTTCAGCAGTCGTTGGCCAAAAAGGCGGAACAGTTCAACGATGTCTTAAAAATCGGACGAACGCATTTGCAGGACGCGACGCCGATTCGCATGGGCCAGGAATTCGGCGGTTACGCGAGCCAGGTGCAGCACGGGTTGGCGCGGTTGCGCGCGGCGGAGAAAAATTTGGGCGAACTGGCCCTCGGCGGAACGGCAGTTGGGACGGGAATCAATACCGACCCGGACTTCGCGCGTCGCACCATTGCGCGAATTTCGCAGGAGACCGGCTTGAACCTGCGCGAGGCGGAAGATCATTTTGAAGCGCAAGGAGGTCGCGATGCGCTGGTGGAGGCTTCGGGCGTTCTGAAGACGATTGCAGTGAGCCTGATTAAAATTGCAAATGACGTTCGATTTCTCGGGTCGGGTCCGCGGCTGGGTTTGGGAGAATTGCGATTGCCGGCGACGCAGCCCGGTTCGTCGATCATGCCGGGCAAAGTCAATCCGGTTATGTGCGAGATGTTGCTCCAGGTCTGCGCGCAGGTTTTGGGGAATGACGCGGCGATTACGTTTGGCGGGAGTTTTGGAAATTTTGAATTGAATGTGATGATGCCAGTGATGGCGCATAATCTTTTGGAGTCGATTGAATTGCTCTCGACGGCGAGCGCGGTTTTCTCGCGACGCTGCATCAGCGGGCTGGAAGTGAACCGGGAGAAGTGCAATGCGAATCTGGAATTGAGCCTCTCGAACTGCACGATCCTCGCGCCGGTGATTGGCTACGATAAAGCGGCCAAAATCGCGAAGGTTGCCTACGAGACAAATCGAACAATCCGGGAAGTGGCGCTGGAAATTTCCGGTTTGGAAAAGGCTAAACTGGACGAGCTTCTCGATCCGGCGAAGCAGACTTAAACAAGAAGGGAATTAACAGGAGGACGCAGAGAACGCGGAGGCATTTTCTCTGCGAACTCCATTACCTCCTGTTTAATTTTCGTGGTTCTGTTTTTTTATGTCACTGGATAAGGCAGGTGATGAGGGTCAAATCTCGTCCGGCCTAGGTTTTCGAACGTGCGGAATTACTCGACGACAGCAGGCTCCAAAATCACGGAAGTTTTGGCGTGCTTGCGTCAGGCTCAATTCGTAATTCGGACCACCCCAAACGTAGTCTGCATTGGGATCGTCTTGACCGTCATCATGCCAAAAGCAAACCTGGCATATCTCGTCTCCGCCGCGCTCCTCAAGCGTGCGATATCCACAACATGGGCAATGATAAAAGGTACCATCTGTCGAACGCTTTTTAGTAACTCTATCGTATCTCATAATACGAAATGAAACTCCTTATCTCACGCGGATGAGGCAGACGCCGTGGCGGGTGACGTTGGCGGTGAAGGAATTATCGGATGCGGCCATGTCCTTTTGACGCCAGAGGTCGCGGATGCGGTGTTTGCCTGTCAAACCAAGGTCGGACCAATTCACGGTGACATCGGTCGCAGCTTCGGAGCGATTGAAGAGGCCGACGGCCATTGAACCGTCGGACATTTTTTTGGCCCAGACTTCTGTCTCGCCGTTTTTGGCGACGCGGCCAGCCTGGATTCCGGCTTTATCTTGACTGACTTCGAGGACTTCGTCGTTCGCAAGAAGATTGAAGGTGAAAGGGTCGAGTTGAGCCATGTCGCAGCCAATCAACAGTGGTGAATCCAACAAACACCAGAGACTGATGTGCGTGTATTGCTCGCTTGGAGTCAGATGCGTGGGATGCAGATTCCCCCACCCTACTTTTCCGACCACCAGCATGTCGGGATCGTTCCAATGGCCTGGCCCGGCAAATTTTTCGTGGCCGTTTTGGTTAAACCCGATGCCGGACATGCTACGCCAGCTATCGGTAATGTCGCCGGTCGTCCGCCAGCAATTGCCGCCGACATCCGCGCCCCATTTCCAAACGTCGCCCATTCCGTATTGGCAAAGGCTGAAAAGGATGTCGCGATTTTGCGCGCGCAAGGCGGCATCCATGACTTTGTAAGGTTTTTCCAAACGCTCGCGGTCCGGGAGTGATTTGTCATCGACCTCCGAGTAGGAGCACCAATCGTATTTGAGATAATCAAAACCCCAGGCGGCGTATTGCTGGGCGTCCTGCATTTCGTGCTGCCAACTCGCTTCAAATCCCGCGCAAGTCTTAGGTCCTGGCGAGGAATAGATGCCAATCTTCATCCCTTTCGAATGGACGTAGTCGGCAAGGGCTTTCATGTCGGGGAATTTTTCGTTGCACTGGATCATGCCGTTGGCGTCCCGCTTGCCTTCCCAAGTGTCATCAATATTTATGTAAGTCCAGCCATGCTCGATCAAGCCGCTGCTGACCATCGCGTCTGCGGCAGTGCGAATTTTGGCGTCATCGACGGCGCCCGCAAAACAGTTCCAACTGTTCCAGCCCAAGGGCGGCGTGAGCGCGATTGTGTCGCCTACGACAATATCCAATGTTCGCGATGCTTTGCCTTTGGGATTCTTTGCGGAAAGTTTTACAGCATAGGTTCCAGCCGTCGAAACCGTTCCGGTAACGTTTCCACTGGCGGCGTCAAAACTCAGGCCGTCCGGGAGTTTGGCAACAGAGATGGTGATTGGCCGATTACCGGAAACGGGAACATGATAAAGGAATGGATGCCCGGGACGAACTCCGACGATCGATGGCCCGTTGATGCGCGGTTTCGGCGAAGCGGCGGGCATCAATACATAAGGATCTTCGTGCGGCGCGGTTTGGGTGGTGGGAGGCGTTCCCGAATATTCAAACTGCGCGTCCGCCCAATCGGCGTGATCGAAACCGATTCCGTCATCGGCGTCCCCCACTTTCAATGTGAGCATCTTGATGCCGGAAATATTGACATCGACTGGTTTGGGTCCATCCCCTGCCTTCATCACGCCGCTGTGCCAGAGTTCCTTGCCATCGCCAGAAACGAAAAACTCCACGCTGGATTCCGGGTTATTGACTTCGCCATCAACGCCAACGTTCGCGGTGAACTTTGTCCCGCCTTTGACGGCAACGGTCAGGATGCTGTTGGCGTGGGTGCCAAGACCGTGATCGAAATGTTTGCCGCCAATGGTCAATGGGTGTCCTTCCACGGATGCGTCACGATGCGGAGCGCCCCAATCCTGGGAAGTTTGGGAAATGTCCAACTGATCGAGGCGGATCGTTTCGGCGGAAACCAGCGTCCCAGTCAAAACAAAAAAACAAAGAAAAGCGCGGATGACATGGCGATACAGAATTGCATTCATTTTGTGATGAATACCCTTACAACCCTCAAAGGCACAAGGAAATGAGCATCGGGGAAAACACGGACTCTTTTGTCAAAGAAATGGCTTGGCAAAATAATTTGTGTTACGCACAGTTGACAGAGCTTTTTCTGGCAGGCAACAAAAAAACTATAAGCGGCATGAATATATCGCGTTTGAAGAAAGCAAGTTTGATCGTTCTTTTCCTGGCAGCGGGATTTGTCCGATCAGTGGTCGCCCAGAATTTTAATTTTACCGTCCAACCAGATTCTTTGACGCTGGTGCCGGGACAACAGGCGTCGTTTGTCATCACAGTGGAGCCTTTCGACGGTTTCACAAATCAGGTTACATTGTCGTTTACAAACCTGCCGTCAGGTGTCACGGCATCCTTTTCTCCGCAAACAGTTACACCGCCGGCGACGTCGATTCTCAATTTAAACGCGACCACGAATGCCCAGACCGGAGCATTCGTTTTGAACATTACGGGAGTAGGCGGAGGCATTACAAACGTGACGACTGCCAATGTATCAGTGAGCTTCGGGCTTTTGCCGATTTGTTATGGGGCAATCCAAGGCGTCGCCACGGATTCGATCACCAAAAAGCCGGTTGTCGGCGCGACAGTGAACATCGGCAACTTTTACGTGCAGACCGATACAAACGGTTTTTTCATTGTAACGAATCTTCCCCTCTCCGGATCGCAAAACCTGCCTGAACTCTACAATGTTAACGGCACCTCCAATGGATACTATTCTGCGACCGCTCAAGCCTATGCTGTCTGCGACGCCACGAACACAGCCAACCTGGTATTTATCCCTGAAGAAAGCGGAAGCATCAGCGGCCACGTGACGATTGAAGGCAGCGGTCCATTGACCAACGCGGAGATCACAGCGGAATTCTATCCTTATCAATACAGTGCGACCACGGATTCCAATGGGTTCTATCAGTTCCAATCGCTGCAACTGGCAAACAATAATGCCAGCGCTTACTATACCCTCACTTTGCAAACCACGGGGTTTTGGCAATACAACACTAACACGTATGTTCAGGCAAACAGCAATTCCGTAATCGATATTGCCGCGCTGGCTATTTGTTATGACACGCTCTCGGGCAATGTAGTTTATGGGGATACAGGCAAGCCTGCGACCAACGCCAATATAACGATCTCGACGTACCAGAACGTTTACGCCACGACGGACGGCAATGGAAATTTCACCGTGACGAATGTAGAACTGGGCTATAATAATGTGCCGACATCCGCAGGCATTGGCGCGTACGCGCCAGGTTACTATCAGGCAGGAACAAATATTGCGCTCAGCGGCTGCGGCCAGAGCAATTCGATTGGAACGCTGACGCTTCCAGCAATTCCGCCACCGGCGTCGAATAACTATGGCAATGTCACAGGCTTCGTGTACGACATACAAACCAAATTGCCGATCACAAACGCAACTGTTGACATCTTCGATGTCAACTATACCAGCACGGACACCAACGGAGCGTTTTCGATGACCAACGTTCCCGCCGGCATGGGATCCACAACCAATGCGTATTATTTTGTTCAATCCTATGCAGACGGTTATTTCAGCGGCGGATCGAACATAATTGTTTATGCCAATGAAACTACAAATATAGTGATCTATCTGCTTCGGGAAGGATTTGGCGGTATTTCCGGGGCTACGGTTGATGCACTCACGGGGCTGCCAGTTCCGGGCGTTAGCGTTACTGGCAACAACTTTGGGGTCGTCAGCGGATCCAATGGCAGTTATGCCACTGGCCCTATAATGCTCAACTCCGGCAATACTCCCACATACGAAGGAATTCAGGCACAAAAAGCCGGGTACTGGGCGGCTTTCACAAATACGTACATAACAAACGGCATAACAAATATAGTTAACATTGAAATGCTCCAGGTTTGCCAGGGCGCGACGGTTGTCGGAAACGTTATTAACGCTCTAACGCAGACTCCAATCACCAACGCGACCATCTCGACCTATTCCGGCGGACTTTACCTTGCGGCCCAGACCGATACCAACGGCGACTTCATTATTACCAATCTCATCGTTGGAAATAATAACTCGCCCATACAGAACACTTTGACGGCGTCAGCGCCGGGCTTCAACCCGCAGAGTAAAACAGTTACCATTTTCTGCGATGCCACAATCAGCACAAGTTTTGGGGTGCCGGAGACCAATTTTGGTTCTATCCAGGGATTTGTGACCAACGTTTTGACGGGTCAGGCGATCAGCAATGTTTTCATCGGCAGTTCGTTCGGCGGCGCGACATCGACTGACACGAATGGTTACTACCTCTTGAACCAGGTTCCTTTGAGCGCCAACGGATCGAACCGAGTCTGGACGGTCACGGCGATTCCGAACGGTTTTCCATCGCAGACGAAATCGGTTGACGTGTTTGCAAACACAACCAACGAGCTTGATTTCGGCTTTGGCCAGCCGTTGACGGAGTTGGTGATTTCAGCAACTGGAACACCAAATCCGGTTCTTGTGGGCAGCAACGTCACGTATTCGATTGTGTTGACGAATTACAAGGCGGACGCGACAAACGTTGTATTGACAGACATTTTGCCGGCGGGTGTGACGTTTATCGATGCGTCGGTCACCAACAGCCCCGGCGGCTTCGGCATTCCGGTCCAGTCCAACGGCATCGTCACTTTGTCGGGATCCAATTTGGGTTCCAACGCGGGCGTGGTGTTGTTGATTACGGTTACTGCAAATCAGTCAGGGGGCTTGACGAATACCGTGACGGTGACAAGCGACACGCCAGACTTTTCGCCGAATTCATCCAACCACACGGCGATCGTGCTCGGCACAGCGCAGTCACCGCAGCCTCTTCGCGCGGATGTCGGCATCACAATGACCGGCACGCCCAATCCTGTTTTGGCCAGCAATCAACTGACTTATAATCTCGTCGTCGATAACCAATTCGGGCCGGACACGGCGACATCAGTAATAGTCACCGACAGCTTGCCGGCCAATGTGACCTTTGGAAGTGTCTCAGTCAGTCAGGGCGCGGCGGCGCTCGTTTCAAATAAATTTGTGATATGGAACGTTGGCAGCATTGCATTTGGCGGTTCCGCCTCTGGAACCATTGTTGTGCTCCCGTTGCAGGTTGGACAGGTGGACAACAGTGCGACCGTAGGCCTTGGCGTTACGACACCCCCAGTCACGGATAATGACCCGGACAATGACTCCGCCGAAGTTTTCACAACGGTCACCACGCCCACGATCACAACCGGGACGATTCAATACAGCGACATTACATTCAATGAACAAACCGGCCTTTTCCAGCAACAAGTTACATACTTCAATCAACCGCCTCAAGCAGAGCAGAAACTGGGGGAAGTGGCGCCTCCTGCGACTGCGGTGCGCCTTTTAGTATTGGGTTTGCCCTCGGGCGTTCAACTTTACAACGCAACGGGAGCCAGCAACGGAGTTCCTTACGTCGAATATGACAACACGGTGCCATCCGGGGGCAGCGTTCAGTTCGG
>DASXZW010000112.1:0-5546 GCA_036501665.1 Verrucomicrobiia bacterium | reverse complement strand
CGCATCCCAATTGCCGGTGGCGATGCGGCTGAAAAGCTTCTTGCGATTCTGCGACTCGAAATCATCCTTGCCAGCGGCCAGGATGTTTGCCCCCGGATACAACGTCAACAATTCGGTGGAGAACTGGCCGAGCATGTGATTGGGGACGACAAACATCGGCTTGCCCGAAAGGCCAAGTCGTCTCGATTCCATTGCGGCGGCGACCATCGTATAAGTTTTGCCCGCGCCAACGACGTGAGCGAGCAACGTGTTCGGGGTTTGCAAGATGCGCCAGATGCCCGCCTTCTGGTGGGACTGAAGTTGAATCGCTCCGCTTGCACCGGGCAACGTCAGGTGATCTCCGTTGAACGTGCGGACCCGCGTGTGATTGAACGTGTCGTTGTACAGACGGCACAACCGCTCGCGCCGAGAATCATCCGACCAGACCCATTCCTTGAATCGCTCCTTGATGCGCTCCTGTTTTTCACGGGCAGCTTCAGTCGCCTGAGCGTTGACGACCGGCTTTTTATCCACGGTGTCGTACACAGTGGGTGTTTTGAGATTTAGCGCGTCCTCGATGAGTTCGAGCGCCGTGTAGCGGTCAGTGCCCCAATCAGTCGTGTTCGCGGTTGCGCCTTTTGCTTCCCAATTTGCATTGATATGCCATGCGCCGAGCGCGGGAATATGGCCAATGTCCACACCGGAGGGAACATTGAGCAATTTATTCGTGAACTCCTGCACGTCTTCCGGGGGCAACCAGGCTGCGCCGAGGCGAACATCTATTTCTGTCGCGGACAAGTCGGCAGGTTGAATAGATTTCAACGCTTCGACATTTTCGGCAAAGCGCGGGTCGGTCACTGCCGCCGCGTCCGCGACAGTCAGTTTTTCCCGCACGTTGCCGGAGAGATATTGATCGTCGGTTTCCCATTGATTTGATTGCGGGTTCAAAAAGATGAGTCCCTTCAAGTCGGGTAGAAACTCGGCCACAGGCTTATTGAGCAAATCGGCCATATGGTCAAGGTCAACGCGACCATGCTCATTCAGCGTGACGAGCAACGCCTCCTTCGGTGTGCCAGCAGATTCAACCGGTTGCCGATGATGAATCGTGCGCTCGGTAAAAATGGTGGCCTTGGCCGCTCGCTTCGTTTCGTCGTTGTAGTTTTCCAGTGAGAGCAATAATGGCAAATCGGGGTCGCCGTCAAAGGCGCGCTGGTTGGCCCGAAGATTCACCGGACCAAAGCGCGACACAAACCGATCATAAGCCAGATTGAGTTGTTGCCGGGTTTCGAGAACATGACCATCGGCGCTGCCGTCCATTTGAGACCGCAGACAATCGCGAACCGCGTCGCGCACCTGGACCATGCCGCGAATCCGAGAGCGAACCTCAGTCGGCAAATCCGTAAGTGGGCGCAGAATACTTTCCTCTCGAATGCAGACCATGCCATCATGGAGACAATAGGCGTTGGGTTTTATGAAATCGGGCGCGGGGATGGCATCTTCAAGCATCGGCTCGGCGATCTTGTGCTCCTGTGTTTCGTAGATTCCCTGGGGCAATTTTTCGATGGCTTGGGCCAGCGCCTCTCCCAAGTTGCGCCCATCCGATTCCAGCGTCGGCTCGTTGTCGCGATACATCCTCCCGGTCAACCGCATCTTGCCAAGCATCATTTCCGGTCGGGCCGCGAAGTATTCGTTGACGGTAAAATCTTCCCCGTTTTCATTGGAATGGCTGGCAGTGTTCTTCCACGCTGGACCTGCGAACGTTTCACCTGCGCGGAGCCTGCGAAGCATTACAATATCAGTCGTGACCTCCGTGCCGGCATTCTTCTTGAAAGCGTCATTCGGCAGGCGAATGGCGCCCAACAATTCCGTGCGGGTGGAAAGCAGTTCGCGCAGTGTGGAATCGAGTTTATCCATCGTCCCCCGCGAAGTGACAAACATTAGCAGGCCGCCAGGCCGAACTTTTTCCAACGCCGCTGCAAAGAAATAATCGTGGATGGAAAACTTGTAATTGTTCCAGCGCGGGTCGTGGACTGTGTAATCGCCAAACGGGACGTTGGAAATGGCGAGATCGTAGAATCCGTCAGCGAGCTTCGTCTGCTCAAAGGGCTGGGAGCGAATGTCGGCATCGGGATAAAGACTTTTGGCGATGCGGGCCGTCAGCGGATCAATCTCGATGCCCGTCACGGTCGAACGACGGAGCATGTCTTCGGGCATGAGGCCAACGAAGTGGCCGATGCCACACGCGGGTTCAAGCACGCGCCCGCCTTTGAAGCCGAACCGCTCGGCGGCGCGATACATCGCGCCGATGACAGTCGGCGAAGTGTAATGGGCGTTGAGGGTGGTGGCCTTGGCGGAACGATGCTCTTCATCCGAAAGAATTTCCGAAAGGCGAAGTTGTTCTTTGCGCCAATCGGCGTTGTCCACATCAAAAACCTGGGGCAGTCCGCCCCAGCCGGCATATTTGACGAGTGTGGCTTTTTCCTCTGGCGTCGCTGGCCGCGTTTCGGCTTCGAGTTGCCGCAGCGTTTTGATGGCGGCGATGTTTCTTTGGAACTTTAGTTTCGACCCGCCGTCGCCCAGGCGGTCGGCCTCCGTGATGCGGTACGCATTGAGATTTTTCGGCGACTCTTCGGAATGACGATGGGCTATTCTTCGGGGGGAAGGAGGATATATTTCTCCCGCACTATTTCCCACGCTTGGGTGTGGGCTTGTTGCGCCGTTTTTCCCTGCTTCATCAATTCCAGGCGCAACGTGGCCATTTCGTCCTTGGTCTTTTCCTCCGCTTCCAGAAGCATCTTGTGGAGCTGCCCTCTCTGTTCCAGTTCGCGCACCATCTTCGGGCGATGTTCGCGCCAATGTTTCTCGGCCATCCGGCCGTATTGCGTCAGCGGTGTCATTTGTCAGCCTTCGGGTTGAGAAAAGATCCAGTTGCTCGTCCGAGCTTGAATTGTTTCGCCGGGCGGCCACAAGACTTTCCTATTTTTTGGCCGGTTTCGCAAGCGGAGCTTTACTTCGCGGGCGGCGATTCCGGCACGGATTCCGGGTTATAATCTTCATATCCAAACCCACTTGTTTCCCGCTCAGATGTCGTCTTTCTGGAAACAGATTTCCTTCATCCACACTGAAGACTTCGGCAAAGCACTCAATCTGTTTGTCCGTCACGATACAGCGTCGCGTTTCGATATTGGCTAGGATGTCGCGTGTCATGTAACACCCCAATAATTGCATTTTGCCGACCAGCTCGTCCTGCGTCCAACCTCGCTGGTAGCGAAACTTTGCGATATTTTGGCCAATAACATTATCGTCTCGGTGCATAAGCACCTCCGAGAATCGTTAACAGGGTTAGCGTGAATGGGCGATCCGATGACCAGGAGAATCGAACCCCGGCCATTGGCGTATGTCGGTTTAGGGTTACGCGTCTGACGGTTCCTCGAAGGGGCGCGGGTTAAATTCGGGGCCGCTTCTTGGCACATTAACCAAAAGGAGAACCGTCACTTGAATTTCATCTACTGGACATTGGCGGCGGTGCGCAAATACCCAGGAAGTGACCCCAGGACTTGGAAAGGCGGATTTGGCGAAAAGGTAAGCTCTACCTTCGCGGATTAACGAATCCCAGGAACTGATCGCTTTAACGACATAAACCATCGAGTGTTGCATACCAATCCATCAAAGTTTTTGGTTCAATGCTCAATCGTCCTAACGAAAAAGTAAGCAAGTTTCATGCTTGAGGCACAAGCTATCGCCAAAGTGCAGACGAAAAGTGACTTTCGCCAACGGAAGCCTTCATGTCCCGACTCAGCCAAGAGTTAGATGGGTGACCGAGCCGGGATGTTCCCAGGCAATCTACGTCGTAACGGCCTCTCCTCTCGTCTGTTGCTGGCCTTGGACGCGGGCGACGGCGCGGCGCGCGGTGCGCCCGATCTGGGCTATGACGCCCTCCTTTTGGTCTTCCGGCAGGTCCTTGACGAGAAGGTCGTAGGCCCGTTTCATTTCCGGATTGCGATTGATCTGCTTCAAGACACCTTCCCGGATTCGTTGTTGACGATCCAGTTCACGAACCTCGTTCAGCACTACCGTGCGTTCGAGCCGATCACGGGGCATGGCCTGCACATAGCTCCAGTACTTTGGATTGTCTCTAATGTAGGCATCGATTTTGGCGTCCACTTCCGGATTGCTACGAAAAGTGGGCTGGTCTGCGGGGCCGGCATTGCCGGTGGCGCTTGGAGGCGCGGGTGTTTTAGGTTTCGTCATAACGACCTTTTTGTTTGTTTTAGTTTCGCGGCATCTGCCGTGTTCGTCGCCACGAGGCGGTCAATCCGTTGTCGTGGCGGCAAAATGTTTCAAGGGTTCAACGGATCAGTCGGTTCGTTGGCGTTCGTTGAGGGTGAAAATGGCGCTTGCTGTCTTTGGGCTGATTCAAGCGCGTCGAGGCGTTGCCGCATCGTGTTTACTGATGCCCGCAGAAGCAAAGTTTCCTGCATGTTGGTTCTGGTCTGCTGCAAGGCGGTTTGGAATTGCGCAAGAGCCGCCGAAAGGGTTTTGGCCTGTATCATGATTTCGGTGGTGGCGGTTTTTTGTGAGTTGACCTCGGCAAGAATGGCATCGTTGACCGGGGCTGCGGCGAAAGCCACATCGCGCGTTGGCATTGCGGAGGGATCGACGACTGTCCGACCGGGATGAAAATTCCAACGCGTGTTATCCTCGACGCGATAGACCACATGCTCCTCGTGCATAATTGAGTCGTCGTTCGGGTCGGCGTAGCGTCCGATGTGGTAAGCGTGAACGATTTCCGAGTATCGAATACCGTCGGCGCTCGTTGTGGCCGGTTGCTGTGGGCGCAAGACCAACTTGGGCGTCGAGGAACACGCGGTGAGAAACAACAGTGGAATGAGATAATGCGCTTTCATGGTCGTGATTTGATTTTGGGTTGTTCATCGGTTTCCTGGGTGACGGGGAGACCGATGCCGCCGAGCGACGCATCGGCAGCATCAATCGTTTGCAGAACGTAAAGATAAAATTGTTTTCCACTCGGCACGCGGACGTAAAAACCGTTTTTTTGAATCGAATCGTAAATTTGCTGTGAGTAGGTTTGCAGAATCGCCTGCGCGCCCGCAAAAGGCGCATTGTTGAGCGTCGGGCTGTTTATGGGGCCGAAGACGGTTTCTTGCTTTTCGGTCAATGCGCTGGCTGCGCCGGATAGGAACGTGGCCGCAAAAAGTTTGATGTCGGCCAAGTTATCGGACTTGATGACTTCGCCGCGCAGACCGGCGCTGCCGTCGGTGATGGCCCAACCGGTTTGGTTGGTATTGTTTTCAAACTCTCGGTCAAGAGCGATAGCCTTTAGTTGCATTTCGAGGCCGTTCTGCCAGATTAGTGTCCACGAGTTGCCACTGGCGATGCGTTCCCGTTGATGGTCTGTTTGCGCGGTCCCGTGAATCTCAGTGCCGGCCGGTATGACCAGTCTGCCTCCGAAATAAACATTCTCGGTGATGAGACCGATGATCGGTGTTTGAATGGAGGACGAATCGACTGTGACGATGGTTTCACAGGGAATCAGGCGTCCGAAC
>DASXZW010000111.1:0-8407 GCA_036501665.1 Verrucomicrobiia bacterium | reverse complement strand
CGCATCCCAATTGCCGGTGGCGATGCGGCTGAAAAGCTTCTTGCGATTCTGCGACTCGAAATCATCCTTGCCAGCGGCCAGGATGTTTGCCCCCGGATACAACGTCAACAATTCGGTGGAGAACTGGCCGAGCATGTGATTCGGGACGACAAACATCGGCTTGTCAGAAATGCCCAACCGCCTCGACTCCATTGCGGCGGCAACCATTGTGTAGGTTTTGCCCGCGCCAACGACATGGGCCAGCAATGTATTCGGGGTTTGTAAAATGCGCCAGATGCCCGCCTTTTGATGCGGGTGAAGTTGAATCGCTCCGCTTGCTCCAGGCAACGTCAGGTGGTCTCCATTGAACGTGCGGACTCGCGTATGGTTGAACGTGTCATTGTACAGACGGCACAACCGCTCGCGCCGGAAATCCTCCGACCAGACCCACTCTTTGAACCGTTCCTTGATGCGCTCCTGTTTTTCACGGGCGGCTTCGGTCGCCTGCGCGTTGACGACGGGCTTTTTATACACGGTGTCATACACGGTGGGTGTTTTGAGATTCAGCGCGTCCTCAATGAGTTCGAGTGCCGTGTAGCGGTCAGTGCCCCAATCGGTGGTGTTGGCAGTCGCACCTTTCGCTTCCCAATTCGCGTTTAGGTGCCACGCGCCAAGCGCATGAATGTGGCCAATGTCCACGCCGGAGGGGACGTTGAGCAATTTATTCGTAAACTCCTGCACGTCTTCCGGGGGCAACCAAGCTGCGCCGAGGCGAACATCTATTTCTGTCGCGGACAGGTCGGGGGGCTGAATAGATTTCAGTGCCTCGACATTCCCGGCAAAGCGCGGGTCGGTCACTGCCGCCGCGTCCGCGACGGCCAGTTTTTCCCGCACATTGCCGGAGAGATACTGATCGTCGGTTTCCCATTGATTTGATTGTGGATTCAAAAATATGAGTCCCTTCAAGTCGGGCAAAAACTCCGCCACGGGCTTATTGAGCAAATCGGCCATGTGATCGAGATCAACGCAGCCATCCTCGTTTAGCGTGACAAGCAGTGCCTCCTTCGCTGTGCCTGCGGATTCAACCGGTTGCCGACGATGAATAGTGCGCTCGGTGAAAATAGTGGCCTTAGTCGCCCGTTTAGTTTCGTCGTTGTAGTTCTCCAGCGAGAGGAGCAATGGCAAATCGGGGTCGCCGTCAAAGGCGCGCTGGTTGGCCCGAAGATTCACAGGACCAAAGCGCGACACAAACCGATCATAAGCCAGATTGAGTTGTTGCCGGGTTTCGAGAACATGATCATCGGCGCTGCTGTCCATTTGAGACCGCAGACAATCCCGAACCGCGTCGCGCACCAGGACCATGCCGCGAATCCGAGAGCGAACTTCGCTGGTTAAATCCGTGAGCGGGCGCAGAATACTTTCTTCTCGAATGCAGACCATGCCGTCATGGAGACAATAGGCGTTGGGTTTTATGAAATCGGGCGCGGGAATGGCATCTTCCAGCGTTAGCTCGGCGATCTTGTGCGCCTGTATTTGATAGACGCCTTTTGGCAATTTTTCAATGGCTTGGGCCAGCGCCTCTCCCAAGTTGCGCCCATCCGATTCCAATGTCAGCTCGTTGTCGCGATACATCCTCCCGGTCAGCCGCATCTTGCCCAGCATCATTTCCGGTCGGGATGCGAAGTATTCGTTGACGGTAAAAGCTTCGCCGGTGTCGTTGGAGTGGCTCGTGGTTTCCTTCCACGCCGGACCAGCGGGCGTTTCACCTGGGCGCAGCCTGCGAAGCATCACGATGTCGGTCGTGACTTCCGTGCCGGCATTCTTCTTGAAAGCGTCATTCGGCAAACGAATTGCGCCCAACAATTCCGTGCGCGTGGAGAGCAGTTCGCGCAGTGTGGAATCGAGTTTATCCATCGTGCCCCGCGAAGTGACAAACATGAGCAGGCCGCCTGGGCGAACTTTTTCCAACGCCGCCGCAAAGAAATAATCGTGGATGGAAAACTTGTAATTGTTCCAGCGTGGGTCGTGGACGGTGTAATCGCCAAACGGGACGTTGGAAATGGCGAGATCGTAGAATCTGTCGGCGAGCTTTGTCTGCTCAAAGGGCTGGGACCGAATGTCGGCATCGGGGTACAGACTTTTGGCGATGCGGGCCGTCAGCGGATCAATCTCGATGCCCGTGACGGTCGAGCGCCGCAGCATTTCTTCGGGCATGAGGCCGACGAAGTGGCCGATGCCACTCGCGGGTTCAAGCACGCGCCCGCCTTGGAAGCCAAACCGCTCGGCAGCGCGATACATCGCGCCAATGACAGTCGGCGAAGTGTAATGTGCGTTGAGGGTGGTGGCCCTGGCGCAACGATGTTCTTCATCCGAAAGAACTTCCGAAAGGCGAATTTGTTCTTTACGCCAATCGGCGTTGTCCACATCAAACACCTGGGGCAGGCCGCCCCAGCCGACATATTTGACAAGAGTGGCTTTTTCCTCCGGTGTCGCTGGCCGTTCCTCGGCATCGAGTTGCCGCAGTGTTTTGATTGCGGCGATGTTCTTTTGAAACTTTAGTTTCGGCCCGCCATCGCCCAAGCGGTCGGCCTCGGTGATTCGGTAGGCATTGAGATTTTTCGGCGATTCTTCGGAATGACGATGGGCTATTCTTCGGGGGGAAGGAGGATGTATTTTTCCCGCACCATTTCCCACGCCTGGGTGTGGGCTTGTTGCGCCGTTTTTCCCTGCTTCATCAATTCCAGGCGCAACGTGGCCATTTCGTCCTTCGTTTTTTCCTCCGCTTCGAGAAGCATCTGGTGTAGAAGCCCCTTCCGCTCCAGTTCGCGCACCATCTTCGGACGGTGTTCGCGCCAATGTTCCGCGGCCATCCGGCCGTATTGTGTCAGTGGTATCATTGGTCGGCCTTCGCGTTGAGAAAAGGTCTAGCTGCTGGTCTGATTCTACATGGTTTCGCCGAGTTGCCATGACTTTTTTGGGTGTTCCCTGTCGCGCTTTGGTTCATCGTCGAAAGAGTTCGGCGATTTCCACTTTCAATGCCTTTGCGAGAAAGTAAGCGTGTTTGTCCGTGGCTACATACTTCTGCAACTCGATATTGCTGAGCACATCGCGCGTGATGCCGAAAAAGTTCAGAACCTCAATCTTCGCAACCAGCATGTTCTGGGTCAGCTTTTGCTGATCGCGCAGCCTGGCAACATTCCGGCCAATGAGATTCGCATCACGCCGCATAACCTGTTGCGCCATTTATAGGTTTATTTGTCCTTCACGAGGTGTGGCTGGCACACAAAATCGAATGTGGCGCGGGCCGATCTGGAAACCAGCGATCATGAAACCTGGGCGGGAGCGGCGGTGAGAACGACCATGTAAAACAAGCAACAAGCAGCTTTGAGAACCGTCTGATTGGCGGTCACGTCTGAAAACGTTTAACGAGGCATCGGCTTTCATATTTGGAATGTCGTTGGCTCGCCTCCAACAATAGAGTCCAGTCTGACGCTGCCAACGGATGTTTGCGGCCACGATCCGGTCTGCGGCGTCACGCGTGGAGGGCCTGTTCTTCGTCGGATCCGGTTGGCTGATACGGTCAAAAGTTGGCCCTTGAATGCCATTTCAAAAGTGAGCGGCGCGGAGTATAGATTTGCGTCATGACCACAAAACCCGCATTGCGCCTGAGCAGGTTGATCGCTAGTGAAACCGGAAAAAACGGTGTTAAGTTGAATCGCCTGACCTCCCTCATTAATGAAGCCAATCGGGAAGCTGGAACAAATTGCTACGTGAACCGCAGAATGCTTGCCAATATCAAGGACAAACCGGAGAAAGTCGGATTGACTTTGAACGTTCTGGTTGCGCTCAACACATATTATCGGAAGCGCGGGCTGGGATTGCAGCAGTTGCCAATTTTGGAGACTCGGGGTGTTTTGGAGCCATTGATGGATTCTTCTCGCGTGATGTTCATGCTTGGAGCGAAACCCCGACCGGAAGAACGGCGCAACGATATTAGCCTTTGGGATACAAGATCGCAGGCCAAGTTGTTGACACAGGTATCCAAGCTCGATGTCTACCGTGAGTTTGATATTGAACCTGTGCTTTGGCGAACGCCGATCGACCCTACAGCAATTCTCTCCGAGCGTTGGCACCGTATCCTTGAAGAGGATCATGCCTCGGTCATTTCCATCGGTTCGCCGCTCGCGTCCCTGAGCAGTGAAGTCATGCTCGCGCGCATGTTCGGCGTCGAGCAGTTTACGCTGCCGCGCTTTAGAGCGGGCAGACAATTGCCGTTTTTCTTCGTATGGCTTCCGAACTCAATCCGGCACTTTCACAGTGCTTTTGCGCTGACCTGGCGGGAGCTTCATTCTGAATACCCTGCGCTTGCGGCGCGAGTAAGGCGCAACCAGAGTTCTGCTTTCATTCTCGAAGGCACGCCGCACGGTGTTCCGGCTGAAGGAAAGGCTTGGACCATGCACGGTATTGTTGCGGCACAACGTCGCGCCTCGGGCAATGTATGGCTGGTCGTATCAGGACTGGCCGGACCAGCCACCTACGGTGTTGCAACGATGGTTAAGGAAATCAGCGCCGAGCTGCCTTGGTCCAAGGGGAAACAATCAAAAGTTCTGTGGGTGCCTGTGAAAGTGAAAATTAAAGGAGGCAAAACCGCTGCTTGGAGCGGAGATACCCGCGAAGTCGTGGAAGCTGTGTTCGATGGCGAGCCGCGCTTGTGGCCTGAAGACACTGAACTTGCGCCTGGGAAAATGGATGGAAAACAATCCTCTATCTGAAATGGCTGCCAGGGTGTCGCAGGTCTCGGGGGTGGAAGTTTCCACTATGCCGCGAGGTGCTCGGAAGAAACTCGGAAGTCAATCGCTTCCGTGCTCGATTCCGGCAGCGACTCCTTGTCCAACGACCATCCGCAACCGATACGCTGAAATTCGCCAATCTCTGCCACTTCCGGCCGGAGATTGGTGGAGGCCAAACTGGAGGCATTCGTGACCGGGCGTAATGTACTTACGATGCGGGTTTTTTACCGTCAGGCATTGAGCCAGCGATCTAATTTCCACGTCGCTGGCAAAGAGTTTCCTTTTGCCGCTGTTTCCAGCGGACGTTCCAGAAATTTAACCAACAATTGAATGACGGAAGCGAGTGCCGGTGCCTCACGCTTTGGCCCGGTCTTTCGCCAAAACGGCTGCCAACCGCGAATCTTCACCGGATCAGTCCCAAACATCGGCGTCAAGCCAGTCGGCAGTCCTTGGGGAAACGCAGTGCCTCGGCGGACAAAAGTTCCCGCGATGGCTTTGACAAGTGATTCCCCATCGAAGGGAAATTTTTGCGCGAGATAATGCAGGTCAAAATAATCTTTGAAACGAGTGTTCAACATTCCCAATTTCACAATGGCTTCCAATTTCTCGGCAATGACAGTTTCTCGTGAATATGCATGCAACCTGGGTGCAGGCATGCCCAGCATCACCGGAAAGGTGATTTCCTCTGGGGCCACGGACAGCGCATCGCAGAAGCCGACGTCCACCTGCAACGGCACCTCGGCCTTGCCAAGTTTTGCCCGCAGCTTCACGCGGATGCCGGCATATTCATCCTAGGCGCGAATGTCCCCGCACACAATCGAGCGCGCGTCGAAATCAACGCCATCGGGTTCGACGTCCAGTCGGCACAACTCCCGAAAAATGTTCGCCAACCGGTCTGGTGAAGGATGTCCGAAGCCCAACAGATCCAAATCCCGCGTGACGCGGTGCAGCGCAGGTTCCCAGATCGCAAAGAGCATTGCCCCTTTCAAAACGAATTGTTCCCGATGACTGGAGCGGGACAACCGGTAAAGCAATCGCTCCAACGTGAACCGCACCAGCATCACGTTTTAGTCTTCCCCCGTTTTGGTCCGGCGTTCGGCCAGGCGGGCGTGGACCGAAGCAGCGAGATTTTTCACGCAAGGGTGTCGAAGTAGGGGCGCATGACATTGAGCATCCGGCAGACCTTGGCGTAATGCCAGAGTTCCTCGGAGGTGGCCTTCTTCTTCCTCCACGCATCGCGCAGCGCCTCGACCGCAATGTTGATGCCGATGCGGTTGCGAAAACGGAAGCAATCGGCCACCGTTTTCGCGACGCAATAGACGGACACGGACACACCTTGGATGACATGCCGTTTGATTCCTTCGGTCATCATTTCCCCGGAGAACGTCGCCACGCGCAGCGCCGGAGTGACCGATTTCGGTGGCCGCGTTCCGCGTGGAATCGCAATCCACACCTCGGCTGGATTTTCCGTGGTGAGACCATGAAAGCGTAGGGAAGATATAAGACAGATTACGCCTTTGGGCGACCGTTTTGCCGCCTCTGCCAGCGAGTGATTTTCTGTCATCGGGGCGCCGGTTTGAACGTAAAGCCCCCGGCCTGTCTTAAGCAGTTGACCGCGTTCCACCAGTTGCTTGAGATAGACCCGCGAAACGCCGCTGGATTTCAGGTCGCGAGGGCGCAACACCCCCAGCTTGCGCGTGAGCTTCAGCACTTCGTTTTGGCGATTCCTGGCCACGAAACAATTATTACATAACGTATGCAGATATCAATAAGTAAATACATTTTGTAAAATTATCGTTTGAATAATTGCCCAGGACCTTGCCATTAGGCACGCAGGAAAAACAAACGGAAGCCAGTCGCGAGGACGGGCTTCCGCGTGGGTCGGTGGCAATGGCGATGAAGGGAGCAGCTTCAGACGCCGACACCTTCTGGCCGCTGCTGTTGTTGCTGGCCCTGCACACGAGCCACGGCGCGGCGGGCGGTGCGGCCGATCTGGGCGATGACGCTCTCTTTTTGATCCTCCGGCAGGTCTTTGACCAAAAGATCATAGGCGCGTTTCATCTCTGGGTTGCGGTTGATTTGTTTTAGGACGCCTTCCCGGATGCGTTGCTGGCGGTCGAGCTCGCGCACTTCGTTAAGGACTACGCTGCGTTCGAGCCTTTCACGCGGCATAGCCTGGACATAACTCCAATATTTCGGATTCTCTTTGATGTAGGAATCAATCTTTGCATCGACTTCCGGATTGCTCCGAAACGTGGGCTGTTCTGCGGGGGCGGCATTGCCGCCGGCGGCCGGTGGGGCGGATGTTTTTAGTTTTGTCATAACGACTTGTTTTGTTTGTTTTAGTTGCGCGGCATTTGCCGTGTTCGCCGGAACGAAGCGACCAAACCGCCTCGTCCTGTCAAAATGTTTTATGGACTCAACGAATCAGGCGGTTCATTGGTCGAAGAAATTGATTGTGGCGGCGGTTGTCCTGGCGCGGATTCAAGCGCATCGAGCCGGTGTTTCAATTCGTTGACCGAAGTCCGTAGAATCAGCGTTTCCTGCAAATTGGTTTTGGTCTGCTGCAACGCATCTTGGAACTGGGCCAAGGCCGCCGACAGGGTGCGGGCCTGAATCATGATTTGAGCGGTGGCAGCTTTTTGTGAATTCACCTCAGCCAGGATGGCATCGTTGACTGGGGCCGGGGCGAATGCCGCATCGCGCGACGGCGATCTGGCGACATTGACGACAGCCGGGCCGGGATGAAAATTCCAGTGAGAGTTATCCTCGACTCGATAGAGGACGTGCTGGTCGTGCATGATCGAATCGTCGTTCGGGTCGGCGTAGCGTCCGACATGGTAAGCGTGGACGATTTCGGGATAACGAATGGCGGAATTATCGATTGCCGTTGGCGGCTGCTGCGGTCGCAACGTGAGTTTGGGCGTGCTGGAACACGCGGTCAGAAATAACAAGGGTACGATATAATATGCTTTCATGGTCGTGATTTAATTTTGGCTGATTCATCAGTTTCCTGAGTGATAGGGATGCCGATACCGCCGAGCGAGGCATCAGCAGCATCAATCGTTTGCAGAACGTAAAGATAAAACTGTTTTCCGCTCGGCACGCGGACGTAAAAACCGTTCTTTTGAATCGAATCGTAAATTTGCTGCGAGTAGGTTTGCAGAACTGCTTGTGCGCCTGCAAAAGGCGCATTGTTGAGCGTCGGGCTGTTTACGGGGCCGAAGACGGTTTCTTGCTTTTCGGTCAATGCGCTGGCTGCACCAGACAGGAACGTGGCCGCAAAAAGTTTGATGTCGGCCAAGTTATCGGACTTGATGACTTCGCCGCGCAGACCGGCGCTGCCGTCGGTGATGGCCCAACCGGTTTGGTTGGTATTGTTTTCAAACTCACGATCAAGGGCAATAGCCTTGAGTTGCATTTCCAGCCCGTTCTGCCAAATCAACGTCCACGAGTTGTCGCTGGCGATGCGTTCCCGTTGATGGTCCGTTTGCGCCGTCCCGTGAATCTCAGTGCCGGCCGGTATGACCAGTCTGCCTCCGAAATAAACATTCTCGGTGATGAGACCGATGATCGGTGTTTGAATGGAGGACGAATCGACTGTGACGATGGTTTCACAGGGAATCAGGCGTCCGAAC
>DASXZW010000110.1:0-11194 GCA_036501665.1 Verrucomicrobiia bacterium | reverse complement strand
TCAGCATCGAACACGAAGACGACACCTTCGGTCCAGAAGACGGATTCCGGCACGGCGCACGATACCTGAACCAATTTTGCTAAGCCGTAACCATTCAGTTGGGAACGAAATGTCTGCTTGATCTTTTTGCGCAAGGACTTCATCATTCGGCGTTTTCAGGGCCAACGCAGGCGGAATGTTTGTCTGCGCCTGTGTGGCGACTGATGCATTGAGAAGAAAAAATGCGAGCAGAACGAATGCGCGAATAAAGAGAGCCTTCATAGTCAGAATTCGACGGTCGCGGCTATTTGTCTTTAGCAACGAGGTTATCATGTAAAATAATGGGAAGACGTCTTGCGCAGTTTTTGACCATCAGCTTATCCAAAAGCATCGCAAAGGTTGCTCACGTAAGACGCTTCCGATAGGATCTTGGGATGCTCCCAACGGGCACTCAAGATCCGACCGAATTTAGCGGCTTACCACAACGATCTTGAATGTGCCAGGTTTTGGACGCGGTCGTGTTTGACTCTCAGTCGTGGGGTCGAACTCCGCTGTTGGCAGATACAGCATATGAGTCGCCGGGTCCACACCCATGGTTCGCGCACCGCGTGGAGTCGAAACGGTTTGAATGACTTCGAACTGGCCTGAGGTCGTCTCGCGGGCAACGGTCAATGTGCCATCACCACAACTGGCAAAGGCATCCCCATCAAATTTTGTAGCATCGACGCCAGCGCCGATCGGCAGATCGGCGATGATCTTGCCGTCGTCCGAATTCATGACGATCAATTTTTGTGGTTTTCGACACCCTATGAACAGGCGGCGTTTCGCTGTGTCGATCGTCATGCCAACGGGTGAGCCGCCCGGAGTGGTTGGCCATTTATTGATAACCTTCATTGTCGTTGTATCTACCTCTGCGACCTGATCCTTATCTACGAGGTTGATATACGCTCTGCCTTTTCCATCGGCGGCAAGAAACTCCGGTTTGCCTCCAAGATCCACGGATGCATCCACTTTGCCCGCCGTCACGTCCAGGTTGGGCGAAATGGGAATGAGGAGGCCGGGGTCTCCGCAGACGACCAGGACTTTGTCGCTAGCCGAGTCGTAAATAATACCGTCGGAATCTTCCGCCGTCTTCACCTTGCCAAGCACCGCGTAAGTTTTTAGGTCGAAAACAGTCACGGAGGCGTCATTGCCGTCGGTGATAAATCCGCGACCGGCGCTGGGGACGAGGGCCACACCGTGGTTGCGTTTCTGACCCGGTATGTCTGCGACAGTTTTGCCGGTGGTAGCATCAAGAACCATTGTGTGCGTCGAGCGCGGGACATACAAAAGCTTATGCTCCGAATCGAACCGTAAGGTAGTCCCAGCCACCGTCGCCTCCAACTTGGAACGTCCCTGAAACGTGATAAGGGCCGGTGCCGCCCGGCTCGGACGTAGCGGACTGTGACTGTGCAACGGATGTGGATAGGACTGCCAAAGAAACTCCAAAAACGGCGCATGAGATTTTATTCATTTTCATTAGGTTGAGTTTGGTCCCGCCAGTGTACTTCAAACATGGCGAGAATACAGCGCAAGTGAAGGCGATTTACAAGGTCAATCCGGCGCATTCAAACGCCATTTGGTGTTCTCGCGCGTCACGTCGAGCGCGACATGAAACTGGCCGTGCTTGTTTGTCAGAACCCGCAGTAGCGGAAAGCAAAAGGAAATCGCGGCCGCCAATTTCCAGTCCCTTTATTTGTGCGGGTTCAACTTCCCTCCGAGGCATTGTGAAGGTAATGGTGCGGTAAATGTAACGTTTGGCAAACCGGGGCACAACTGCGGATCCTAAATCTCAAAAATCGAGGTCCGTCACAATGGGCAAGTTAACCGAGCGGCGAACGCAGTGACCACGTTGAGAATATCTTCCGGTCCGATAATGCCGCCATCCGGCACGCTTTAGAAACATTTGTTGGGACCCGGCCATAACGCGGTTGAACAGGAGGACGCATTTCCGCTCGATTGCGAACTTTCGGTCACTCATAGCGCAGCGCCTCAATCGGGTCGAGCCTGGACGCCTTCCAAGCTGGATAGTAGCCAAAGACGATTCCAACAGTGGCCGAGACCGCGACGGCTGCGATGATTGCGGGAAGCGACGGCATGGTTGGCCAATTCAACAAGGAGGTGACGGCGATGGAAACACCCCGGCCAAGCAAAATCCCCGCTATGCCACCGGTCAGGCAGAGTACGACTGCTTCGACGAGGAATTGTCGCAGAATGTCGCGCGCACGCGCGCCAACGGCCATGCGCAAGCCAATCTCCTTCGTTCGTTCGGTCACCGAAACAAGCATGATATTCATAATGCCGACCCCACCGACAACTAACGAGATGAGCGCCACGACCAGCAGTAAATTCGTCATGACTCGGCTTGTGGATGCAAATGCCTGGGAGATTTCTGTCAGGTCCCGAATTCTGAAATCATCCAACGCACCCGGTCGTATCTGGTGTCGTTCGCGCAACAAGCCGGTGATTTGGCGAATGGCCTCGGAAATACTTTGCGATGTTTGGGCGGAAATCCAAACGTCGTCAAGATCAGCGAACCGTGACAATTGAGGCAAATCAACCGCTTGGACAGCATCCTGAGTTGGGTAAAGCTGCACCTGCTGATTTGGATAAAGTTGACTAAGAGTATTGACCTGGGTGGCTGCTGCGACAGATGCCGCTTGCGTAGTTTGTCTAGCCCCAGAAACCCGGAACTTGATGGTGGTCCATGGCGCAACGATAAAATCGTCCTGATCTCTTCCGGCCATGTTTGCACCTTTTCGACTCAGAACTCCTAACACTCGCATCGCAATATTTTTGATCCGAATTTCTTTTCCGACAGGCGGTTCGTCACCAAATAATTGACGGACGACCGTTTGCCCGACGAGACAAACCGCCGCCATGCTTCGCACATCATCAATCGTGAATGGCTCGCCGCTTGAAAGGTCCCATTTGCGAATGAGAAAATAATCCGGCGTCGTGCCAAGGATATTATTCGGGCTCCAGTTACGATTGCCGTAGATGGCTTGCGCACGACAATCCACGCTCGGTGCGACCCATTTGACGGCGCTACACTCGCTACGAATGGCATCGGCGTCTGCGGGAGTCAGGGTGACCCGTCCTCCCGCTCCTGAACTCACCCCGCTGACTGCGGCGTCGTTTGGGTCAACCTGGACAATATTGGCGCCAAGGCTCGCAATGGTCAGTTCGATGGAATGGGAAGATCCTCGTCCTATTTCCATCATGGCGATAACGGCAGCGATGCCGATAATTATTCCCAAACAGGTCAGCACGGAACGCATGACATTCCGACGGAGCGCGTGCAGGGCCATCCGCAAGATTCGGTAAATGCCGCTCCATGACAGGGTCGGCCACTCCACTGAAGCATCTCCTGTCCTAGGGTTTCCTGTTTTTGAGGTTTCACCAGAGGCCGCTAGAACCGCATTCTGCGGCGGACCGTCCTCAATAATCACCCCGTCGCTAATGCGAATCACCCGTTTGGCGTGTCGAGCCACGTTGAGATCATGAGTCACGATGATGATGGTTAACCCTTCCTCCGCATTCAGCTTTTGGAACATGCGAAGAATCTCTTCGGTAGTGCGTGTGTCCAAATTGCCGGTGGGTTCATCCGCGAACAGTAAGGGTGGGTGATTTATTAATGACCGGGCAATCGCAACGCGTTGTTGCTGACCGCCGGAAAGTTGTGAGGGTTCGTGCTCCAGCCTGTCCTTCAATCCGACAAGCCCCAGCATTTCCTCAGCTCGACGCCGACACTCTATTTGGGAGAGGTGTGCCGCAGTATAATTCAGTGGCATGATGGTGTTTTCCAGCGCACTGGTTCGTGGCAAGAGATTGAAATTCTGGAAAACAAAACCGATTTTCGAATTTCGCACGAGAGCGCGATTGTCTGCCGGGATGGCCGAGATTTCCTGACCGTCCAGCCAATACTGACCGGAAGTGGGCCGGTCAAGGCACCCAAGGATATTCATTAAGGTGCTTTTTCCTGAACCGCTGGCACCGACCAAAGCGATTAATTCGCCATGGTTGATCTGCAATGAAATGCCACGGAGCACTGGGATGTCCAATTCCCCGCGATGATATGTCTTACAGACGTTGTCCAAGCGAATGAGTTCCATAAACTCGTGTCTATTCAACGCTTGCGAACCGGGGGAAGGAATGGGTTTAGAGTTCCGGCCTGCGCGTTCTCCACCTCTTCGCCGACGACGATTTCCTGCCCCTCATGCAGCGCCTTGGCTGCCACGGCCGTGCTCGTGCCGTCCGAAACTCCAAGTTTTACTTTGACTGGACTAACATATTCACCTTCTTTCAGCCAGATGACATCTTGAGGTTCCTTGGATTCGCTTGTTGGCGAATCAACTGAATTGCGACCGCGCGCCTCCGGCGAGATTTCGACCAATTTCGAGGGAGTCCAGCGCAAAGCGGCATTGGGAATCAAAAGCGAGTTGGTCTCTTTTCGCGTCACGAAATGCACATTTGCTGTCAAATATGGCAATAGAACGTTGTCAGGATTTTCTGTGTTTACTTCGACTGTGTACATGACGACGTTTTGCGTCATTGTGGCATTGAGGCGCACTTTGCCGACGGTGCCTTTGAATTCTCTGCCCGGGAACGCATCGCATCCAAAAGTCACGGGTTTACCTGAGACGATGCGACCGACGTCCGCTTCGTTAACGGATACCCAGATTTGCATCCGCGTGAGATCTTTGGCGATGAGGAACAGGCTCGGTGCATTGAGGCTGCTCACGACCGTCTGGCCGATATTCACACGGCGATCAATGATCACGCCGTTAACCGGCGATTTTATGGTGCAGAAATCCAAGTTCCGCTGAGCTATCTGCAGGGAGGCTTGGGCTTGGACTGTCGTCGCTTTTGCCTGGCCAACCGCTCCCTCGGCCATCATAACGTTGGCTTTGGTGATTTCATATGTGGCTTTATAGGAGTCAAAGAGCGTGCTCGCCAATGCTTCGGATGGGCCAAGTTTTTGGGCTCTCTCCCAATCGGCCACGGCTTGGGCCAGTTTGGCCTTCATCTGTTCGAGATTGCCGGCAGCGCTTATTTCAGCGGCTTGGTCCTGATCGAGTTGCGCCTTGGCCAGTGCAACTTGTGAAGCGTATACCGATTCATCAATTTTTGCCAGAACGCTTCCTTCTGTGACAATCGAGCCATAATCGATGGTCTTGCCACTCTTGTCCTTACCAAAGGAAGTAATCAGGCCCGCGACCTGGGCTCCAACGTCCACAACTTCCTCCGGTTCAATTGTCCCAGTCGAACTGATGGATGCAGCCACGTCGCCTCGTTTCACGACCGCCGTGCGGAATGAGATTTTCGAGGGATGTCGCGCTTGCCAACTCCACGCTGTGAACATACCAATGACGGCCAATATGAGGATGGCTAAAATCGGCCTTTTCAGGAAGCTGTTTATCATTCAGTAATGTCTATACTCCAAATTTTCCGAGTTTGTGCTCAAAGCCAAAATCCACCTTATTGGAATACAATGAAAGTCTTAAAAGTTTAACCCAAAAGCGGTTGCTGTCTTTATCGCGCTAATGACAGCGCTCAGAAATGCCAGAGTCAAGTTTACCAAAAGATTACCGCGAAGCCGCATCCCTGTGCGCGCGCCGAGCAATGGCAACCCGAAGCCTCAGCGGCAACAGTTTGCTTTGTTGCTCTTTCCAAAACTATGCTCACTTCTGAATTCCGTTTCCTCGGGTTGCCCTGCGTCTGGACGAAGCTCCGGGCCATTTGGAACAAGGGCTTTAGCGGCACATCCTCGATCAACTCAAGGACATTGAGTCCACACTGCCCTTCAAGATGAAGAGCTTTCACGCTGACAACGTCAGCGAGTTCCTCAGCTGGCCGTTATGGGAGTATTTGAACCGGCCGCGCCATCCGGTTCCCCGAAGTCGGGCCTACCGCAAGAACGACAACGCCCATTGCGAACAAAAGAACTGGACCCATGTGCGACAGCTCTTTGGTTACAACCGCTTTGACCAACCGCCTCTGGTGCCCTTGATGAACCAGGTCTATAAAAACTGGAATTTGTTCCAAAACCATTTTCATCCCACCTTCAAGTTCAGCCACAAGCAAAAGCAGGGCAGCAAATACAAACGCACCTATCAGCACCCACAAACTCCTTATCAACGATTGCTGGAACTGGATGAACTTGCTCCGGAGATCAAGCACCGTCTCAAGCTCCAACACCAAGCCCTCAATCCCTTCAAACTCAAAAACAGCTTTGAACAGGATTTGAAAATATTCTTCACTTCCCACGGTATCCTCCATTGTGAGGCAACGTATACCTAATCGGGATCATCCCCCGATATCCTTTTATCTTGAGGCAACTCGCGCACACAACTCCCGAGAAGGCGATCAATATCTCCTCCAGCACGCGCAACGAGGACAGATCGAGGTTCATTGGTTGGTTCATCGAGCATCCAAAAATTCCCGCCGCAATTAAGAATCCGCGCAAGCAACAATCGGCTGCGCTCGCCGCCCGACAGGTGTTTGACGCGGGTGGCGATCCCATTCGTCCACAAACAAAAAGTGCTTGAGATAGGAAAATACTCCGACGTGATTATTGCGGCAACACCGCCCGGTAGAAGCGTTGGGTATGCGCCGAGGGCTGCGGATCAGAGAAATATAACAAGTTGCTGCTCATCAAATTCGTCTGCTGCGGGGTCCAGTCTTGCAAATTCGTGCTGGTTTGGATCACTACCCTCGATCCCATCGGAGCCGATACGTCAAAGCCAAATATTCCATTGGTGAATCCCAATGCCGGGTTAATCAAAATAGAAACGGAAGGAACCAATCCGGACTGCCCCACAGTTAGGCTGAACACAATTCCCTCTTTGCCTTCTCCGCCGCTGTAAGTCGTGCCATAGAAACTGCCGTCGCTACTTTGCACCAGGGCGGTTTCGGGTTCTTCACCGTTGTTTCCGCCGGTGAAGGAATAAAGTTGAGTCAACGCCCCGCTGGCGGTGATCTTGAACACCGTGCCGAAGCCCTGAGGCGACGTTTCAGTCGTCATGCCGCCAGCCTCGGTTGTTCCATAGAAATTGCCGTCGCTGCCCTGCACCAGATTGGCTTGCGGAACCGAACCATCACTGCCGCCGGCAAAAGAATGGAGTGGCGTCAACATTCCCGCCGTGCTGATCTTGAACACCGTGCCGTAGCCGCCGTTTGTGCCGCCCGCAGTAGTCGTGCCATAGAAATTGCCATCGCTACCCTGCACCAGGGCGGCCGCGGGATACGCGCCGTCGGCGCCGTTGTTAAAGGAGTGTAGAAGCGCGAATGTCCCGCCGGCGCTGATCTTGAACACCGTGCCGTAGCTGTTTGAGCCACCGAAGTAAGTTATGCCGTAGAAATCGCCGTCGCTACCCTGCACCAGCCCTGCTTCCGGTTCTCGGCCACCGGTGCCCGTAAAGGAATAGAGACTGGTAAATGCGCCACTGCTGCTGACCACGAACACCGTGCCGTCGCCGTTTGTGCCGCCGTACTGGGTCGTTCCATAGAAACTACCGTCGCTGCCCTGGACCAGCCCTGCTTCCGGATTTTTGCCACCGTCGTCGCCGGTGAACGAGTATAGAGGTGTGAACGCGCCGCCGGCGCTGATCTTGAACACGATGCCAACGCCGTTTGAGCCAGCGGAGTAAGTCGTGCCGTAGAAATCGCCGTCGCTGCCCTTGACCAGGCCGGCCTCGGGATCTTCGCCATCATCGCCGGCAACAAAGGAATGCAGAGGCGTCAAGGTCCCGTTGGCGCTGATCTTGAACACTGTGCCCTCGCCGAACTGAGTCGTGCCATAAAAATCGCCATCGCTGCCCTGCACCAGCCCAGATGGTTCTCCGTCATCAGCGCCGCCGGTGAAGGAATACAGAGGCGTAAACGTCCCGGCGCTGCTGATTTTGAATATGGTGCCGTCGCCGTCTGTGCCGCCGTTGACGGTCATGCCGTAGAAAATATCGCCGGTTCCTTGCACCAAAGCGGCTTCTGGTTGTTGGCCCTCCGCGCCTCCCTGAAAGGAATAGAGCGCAGTGAACGCTCCGCTCGCGCTGATCTTGAACACGATGCCATAGCCGTTTGCCGCGCCGCCGCTCGAAGTCGTGCCATAAAAATCACCGTCGCTTGTCTGGACCAATCCGGCTTGGGGATAAGCGCCACCGACACCGTTTGTAAAAGAGTGGAGAAGCGTAAACGTCCCACCAGCGCTGATCTTGAATATCGTGCCCTCGCCTTTTGAGCCACCGGAGTAAGTCGTGCCATAGAAACTGCCGTCACTGCCCTGCACCAGCGCGCCTTGGGGATTTGCGCCATCGACACCGTTGGTAAAGGAGTGGAGAAGCGTAAACGTCCCGCCGGCGCTGATCTTGAATATGGTGCCCTTGCCGCCTGAGTGAGTCGTGCCATAAAAATCGCCGTCGCTCCCCTGGACCAGGCTGGCCTCGGGACTTGCGCCATCAATGCCGTTGGTAAAGGAATACAGGCTTCTAAACGCCCCATTGCTGCCAAGCATGAACACCGTGCCATCGCCGTTTGTTCCGCCGCCCGAAGTCGTGCCATAGAAATTGCCGTCGCTCCCCTGGACCAGCGCAGCATTGGGATTTCCGCCAACGTTGTTTCCGCCATCGGTACCAACGCTGAAGGAATAAAGAGAGAGAAACGAACCGGTTGGGCTGATCTTGAAAATCGTGCCCTCGCCGTTTGTGCCGCCATTAAAAGTCGTGCCATAGAAATTACCGTCGCTGCCCATCACCAATGCGCCTGAGGGGAGATTGCCATCAACGCCCCCGGTGAATGAATAGAGGCTGGTGATGACACCGTTGGCGCTGATCTTGAACACCGTGCCGTGGCCGCCGTTTGTGCCGCCGCCAGCCGTTGTGCCATAGAAACTGCCATCGCTGCCCGCCACTAGCGCGCCCGCGGGATTTCTGCCATTGATAAATACGTCGAAGCTATGCAGGTTGGTAAATGTCACCTGCGCCCGCATGCTTAGAGCAATCATTGGGAGCACGGCCGCCGCAAGCATTCGGATGACTCGACCCCATACTTCTTGTTTTGCCGGGCATAGTTTCGCAAACGTTGTCATGTTACCTTAAGATCACCTGGTAGAACCGCTGACTCTGCCTTGGCGAATGCGAATCAGAGAAGCAGGCGGCATCTCTCCTTGATTTGATGTTCATGGTTCAAGTTGAGTTCTTTCGGTTGTTTGGCGACGATTATAGTAGATTATAGCATCTCTTCGCTTTGCACGCCATTTTTGAACGCTAAAACCGGGTTTTTTTCAGATTGTTCAGCAAGGACTTTAACGCCCCTACCTGCCGCATGATCTCATGCAAAACAGACTCGATTAACTACACACTGACAGCCCCAAAACCTGAGCATAGCCGTCAACGTGTTTTTTTTTGGATTTTTTCCATTCAGCACACAAGAGCAGAGTGGTGTTTGCGCAAGGCTTCCAAGTAAGTGGTTTCGTTGTAAGAGCCTGTTTGAAAACTCCAAAAGGAGCCAAAAAAACAGCACTTTTGTATGTACAATGTAAACATATTCCCGCAGTACCCTGCGGATGCGATACACTTCTGATCTGACGGACGCCGAATGGCAACTCATCCATTATTGTTTTCCCAAACCCAGCAAGAAGGGGCGGCGGCGCAAGCATTCTTTGCGCGAATTGCTCAACGCGATTTTCTACTTGGTCAAAACCGGGTGCCAATGGCGCAACCTGGCCAAGGACTTTGCGCCGTGGGGCACGGTCTATCATTACTTCCGCCTCTGGAAAAACAACGGCTTGTGGGAACAAATCAATGCGCATCTGCGAGAGCAACTGCGCCAGGTGGAGGAACGCCACCGGGACGCCAGCGCAGGGATCGTCGACAGCCAAAGTGTCAAGAGTACCGAGTGCAGCGATCAGCGCGGTTACGATGCGGGCAAGAAGGTTAACGGGCGCAAACGCCATGTGCTGGTGGACACCATCGGGCTGATCCTGCTGGTCATGGTCCTGCCCGCCAACATTCAGGATCGCGATGGAGCCAGACAGTTGTTGAGGGCTTATTTCGCGGGCGGGACACGTCGCCGTGTTCGCCACATCTGGGCCGACGGAGGCTATGCCGGAGCGTTGCTGGAGTGGAGCCGCAAACTCTGGCATTGCACCATCAAAATAGTCAAACGTTCCGATCTCCATGTCTTCAAGGTATTGCCTCGCCGATGGGTGGTAGAACGCACCTTTGGTTGGTTGGGACGAAGCCGTCGACTCAACCGCGACTACGAGCGCCAAGCCAAGACCGGCGAAATTATGGTCTACATGGCTATGATTCGACTTATGCTCGCTCGTCTCGGAAGACCTTAAATCCATTTTTCAAACAGGCTCTTAGAGAAAATCATTATGCCCAGAATTTTCGACAACGTTGACACGGAACTGCTTCTATCTCTGACGCAAACACTCCTTGTTTCCGAGCGTGCGGATTTTTGCGTCGGGTATTTTAATCTGCGGGGATGGAGGCAAATTGATTCCTGTATCGAGACGTGGCCAGGTGGCACAGATCATCAGTGCCGCTTGCTTGTGGAAATGCAGCGCTTGCCGCAAGAGGAACTTCGTCAGTGCCTCAGTTTGGTCCGCGCGGAGGAGCCGATTGACAATCAAACGGCCATTCGACTCAAACGCAAACTCGCGGAGGAATTTCGCAACCAACTGGCCTTTGGCACACCGTCCGACACTGACGAAATCGGACTTCGGCGTCTCGCCATGCAGTTAAAATCAGGCAAGTTGGCTGTTAAACTTTACCTTCGGCATACCCTTCACGCGAAATTTTATCTATGCTTTCCGTGCGTTCCGAATGCTTCGGAACGTTGCGGAAGTCTTCGGCACCATTTGGAAGGGTTCCGAAGGGTGCGGAATTGTGCGGAAACCCCCCGGATTGATTTTGGCTTTGTTGATCCATGAAAATTTTTGCAGGCCAGAGAAGGGGAGAGGTTATCCACATTTGGAGCACGGCCTTGCTTGTGAGATAATCATATCACACATGAACCTTAATCCGGCGGTTGGATAGGCTTGGATTTTTTGTAAGTTCCTTATTGAATGCGGCATGGGTCCGCAAAACTCTCTGATTCCGGCTCACCCGCAGGGTGAGGATTTTTTCGCGTTGGTTTCGGCGACAGATGACTCGCTTCTTCCGGCCATGGC
>DASXZW010000109.1:0-15473 GCA_036501665.1 Verrucomicrobiia bacterium | reverse complement strand
CAGAACGTCGTGAGACAGTTCGGTCCTTATCCACTGTGGGCGCAGGAAACTTGAGGGGTTCATTCTCTAGTACGAGAGGACCGAGAATGACGCACTTCTGGTGTGGCAGTTGTTCCGTCAGGGGCAGCGCTGCGTAGCCATGTGCGGAAGAGATAAGCGCTGAAAGCATCTAAGTGCCAAGCTCCTCCCAAGATAATGTTTCCCGGACGCAAGTCCCTAAAGACCCCCGGAAGACTACCGGGTTGATAGGTTAGGCGTGTAAGCGAAGTAATTTGTTTAGCGGACTAATACTAATCGGTCGTGCGGCTTGATCGCTTTTTTTCTCCTAGTGAGAAAATTGCGATTTCAACTCGCGAATTGGAGATACATCCCTTGTTTCGTCTATGTGTAGTTTTCAGCGAATTTTCCTGGCTTTGCCTTTAGGATGATCTTTAGACATTTTATCAATTTTTTGGTGGCCATAAAGCTGTGGTCCGACCCGTTCCCATCCCGAACACGGCCGTCAAACACAGCCTTGCCGATGGTAGTGGTTGTATAGCCTCCGCGAGAGTAGGTTGCCGCCAGATCTTTCAATTCAAAGAGCCGAAACAGTTTTCTGTTTCGGCTCTTTGCTTTTTAAACTTTTAGAGCGGTTTCAAAAATTCTGTAACCGTTTGCAGCGCCCCTCTCTTGGCGCTTCGCGTCCGTTCTCTCCCCGCACAGCGGGGCGAGAATTGAAAAGAGGGTCACAAAATCTCAACCATAGTTATTGTTGAAATGCTTCTGGAGAAGCGATTATGAAAGCTTCTTCTTGGCGTCTTCCGGCAAATTCAACTTTGTCGAACCGACGTTGCTGATTTCAACGGTTGTTGTGCGCTCGAATTCCTGCATGTCGCCGTCGCGGTTCGCGCGCTTGCCGGACACTTTTGTTTCGTACTTGCTCAAGACGCCGTCTTTGACCCAAAACTTGACCGAACCTTTGGTATCCGACACATTTGGCGGGTTACCACCTCTTCGTCCCCGGCCCATCGTTGCCAGCGCTTTTGCGCCTTCTTCAGTCAGGCTCGCGGTAAAAGCTTCGCCGTCTTTGCTGATTTCCTTGGATTTAGTCAGCAAATCCTGAACTTCAGCGGCAGGAGCTTTCAAATTTTCCATGCGACGGGCCATCATTCTTCCTGGATTGCGTCCGCCGCCTCCACCGCCGCCTGCATTTGCCGTTAATTCAGAGCCAGATTGCCAGCCATCTTCACCCTTGATGGCAACTTTATCGCCCATTTTCACGCCGATCGAGGTGTTATCGTTGAAAGTTACGGAAAGCCAGGTCGTGCCGTCCTTATCAACTTTCCCCTCGGTCGGGCCTGGGGTGAATTGGGAATTGGGGCCGAGGTCCATCGTTGCTTTCCAACTATAATTGCCAACGCCCGCCAATTTGGTGGCTGCAGCCGCAACGTCGTCTTTGGGATCCGCAAGAAGCGGCATCGCCATCATGGCCATTAACGCAATAGGTAATAATTTTTTCATATATGTTTATTTATGGTTTCATGGAACATTGATTTATGGGGGTGGATGCGCTCATTATAGGGGCGTCATCACGAAATGGAAGACCTTTTTGTCGCAATAAAATTGATCGGGCGCATTTCACTTTTTGGCGTGTCCCAACGGGGGCTAATCAAATTCGGGACAAAGCGAGTCATCGAGCGACGTCCTGGGCACACATGGCAACGAGCCAAGCTCTACAAGGGCGAATTAATTTGTCATGCAATTGCAGGGGTTTTTGAAGCGCCCTTTCAGGGCTTTGGGTTTATCCAATCGGTCATCCAGGGGCGACGCTTCGCTCTGCGCCTGGCTGTAATGAGATGGCCTTTCAGGCCGTTGAAAGAAGCTGCAAATAAACGAGCTGCGCACAAATCCACCGCAGCATTCGCAGATGAAAATGAAGAATACCAATATTAAGCCGACCGCATCCGACCTATATGTGCAAAATCGCCAGCGTCTGCTTAAATTGCTGCCGCCCAATTCGCTGGTGGTCGTCAACGCGAACGACCTGATGCCGACTAATGCCGATGGCACCATTGGCCTTCATCAAAATTCGGATCTGCTGTATCTCACTGGTGTTCAACAAGAACAGTCGATCCTTGTGCTTTGCCCAAATGCGGAAGATGAGAAGCATCGCGAGGCGTTGTTTCTGCGCGAGCCTTCTGGTGAAAACCAGCTTTGGGAAGGACACAAACTTACTAAAGACGAAGCAATCGCGATGACGGGGATCAAGAGAATTCATTGGTTGTCGGAATTTTCGCGGTTTTTTCACAGGCTGATGTGCGAAAGCGAGCACGTTTATCTCAACAGCAACGAACACGCCCGCGCGATTGTGGAAGTGGAAACGCGCGATGCCCGGTTCATCGCGGATACGATGCGGCGTTATCCTTTGCATGATTATCGGAGGCTCGCGCCGCTCATGCATCAGTTGAGAGCCGTCAAGACCGAGCCGGAGATCGAACTTATCCGCAAGGCGTGCGAAATCACTGATGCCGGTTTCCGGCGGGTGGCGAGATTCATCAAGCCGGGCGTTGGAGAGCGGGATGTGCAGGCGGAATTTGCACATGAATTTGTCCGGCGCGGGGGAGATTTTGCATATCCACCGATCATCGCGTCCGGCATTAACGCTTGTTGCCTGCATTACAACAGCAATTCCGCTACTTGCGCCGCGGGAGAATTGCTTTTGCTTGACGTCGCTTCATCGTGGTCGAATTACAATTCCGACTTAACGCGAACGATTCCGGTCAGTGGAAAATTCACCGCGCGGCAAAAGAAAATTTATAACGCGGTTCTTCGCGTCATGCGTCAGAGCAGCAAGAATCTGACGCCCGGGAAGACGACCAAGGAATGGCAGAAAGAAGCCGAGCAACTTATGGAGAATGAACTGGTCGATTTGGGCCTGATCACGACGCGCGAAATCAAGCGCCAAAATCCTGACCAGCCGGCGTTGAAAAAATATTTCATGCATGGCATCGGTCATTCGCTGGGGCTCGATGTTCATGATGTGGTTGCCCCGCGCCAGCCGATTCAGGCGGGTTGGGTGATGACGGTTGAGCCGGGGATTTATATTCCTGAAGAAAAAATGGCCGTCCGCCTCGAAAACAACGTGCTTGTGACGGAGAGCGGCCAAGTCGATTTGATGGCGAACATCCCGGTCGAGGCCGATGAAATCGAGGAATTGATGAATCGGTGAAGCCGGTTTCGATCAGCGGCGAAATTTGCATTCTCGCGGGCGGCTTAAGCTCGCGGATGGGACGCGACAAAGTCCGGTTGCGATGTCGCGGAAAATCGCTGTTGCAACACGTCAAGGGCGCCGCACAAAAATCTCCCTGGCCTGTGCGCGTGATTCGGCGCGATCTTGTTGCGCGGTGCGGGCCGTTGGGAGGGATTTATACGGCGTTGAAAACAACGCGCTTTGACGTTCTGTTGTTCCTGGCTTGCGACATGCCTTTTGTCACGGGCGATTTGATTGGGCGTTTTTTGGAATTAAGGGAGCCGGCGTTCACGCATGGATCGGAGGGGGCGGGATTTCCATTTCTTCTGCGGAAGAGCGCGTTGTCTCTTGTTGAAAAACAAATTGCAGTGCAGCGCTACTCGATTCAGTTGCTTGCTAAAAAACTGCGCGCGCGAAAAGTCAAACCACGCGACGCGCGTGAGATTTTCAATGTCAATACTCCAGAGGATTGGACGCTCGCGCTAAAAAACGCGGACGCCTCGGCGAGGCGTCCCTACCGCGGATTTTAGTTGCGCCCGCTCCGGCCAAAGCGCCCCTTGTCATTCCCCTCAAAAACAGTAAGGTTGGGGGATGCTGAAAAAGTGCTTGTGCGCGGCTTTCCTGGTCCAGGGCGTTGCGGGTCACGCCGCGACCGTGGAACTCAAGGGGAAGGCTTCGGTGACTGGAAAAATTCTTGCTGAAAAGCGCGACATGATTGTCATCGATATCGGCTACACCGCGCTGGTGATTCCGCGCGATCAGATTTTGCACGTGCTCGATGATGCGCAACAAAATGGAAAGACTCGCGCGTCCGGGATGCCCATGGGAACTGCTCTCGCGATTTCTGAACCGGTGTCTGAAACGGGATTTTATCAAAATGCCAGCCCGTTGGCGCGGGAGAATACGGTGCGGGAATTGGTCGGTGAGTATGGATCGGCCGTGGTGCAGGTTCGCACGCCGGGCGGATTAGGCTCCGGGTTCATCATCAATCCTGACGGCTATCTCATTACGAATTTTCACGTCATTGAGGGGGAGACTCAAATTTCCGTCGAAGTTTTTTTTCAGAAGGAAGGGCAATTGGTGCGGCGGGTTTACAAGCAAGTGCAAATTGTCGCGTTGAACAAGTTCGCCGATCTTTCGTTGTTGAGAATTGTTGACAAGGACGCGCCAAAATTTCGCAGTGTTGTCCTCGGAGAGTCGGATGCTTTGGCGGTGGGCGATCATGTTTTTGCCATCGGCAGTCCGCTGGGTTTGGAGCGGACGGTCACTGAAGGAATCCTGAGCACCAAAACGCGGGAGTTGGAAGGGGAGCTTTATCTGCAAACGACGGCGCAGATCAATCCCGGCAACAGCGGCGGCCCGCTTTTTAACATGCGCGGTGAAGTCGTTGGCGTCACCAATATGAAGATCACGTTCGGCGAGGGACTTGGGTTCGCCATTCCCGTCGAATACGTCAAACATTTTTTGAATCATCGCGAGGCCTTCGCGTACGACAACGATAATCCCAGCAATCCGTACCGTTACCTTCAACCGCCGAGCCGGGCCCGGAAGACGGCGGAATAATTCATGATTAAAAAAATCCTTTTGGCGCTGGCTATCGTCGGCTTTTGCGTCGCAGGTCGGGCCGCCGTTCTTCCGGCGGAAAAGATTTTGCCCAAGGACACAGCGCTGGTAATCACGGCGCCAGATTGGCCCAAGGCGTGGGCTTTTTTTGCCAATTCTTCATATGGGCACCTTTGGCAGGACCCGGCGATGCGCCCGTACAAGGAAAAATTCCTCGAAAAATTCAGGAAGGAAGCAATCGAGCCGTTGCAGCAAAGTCTGGGGATCAGGTTTTCCGATTATACAAATCTTGCGCAGGGCGAGGCGATTTTCGCGCTGGTGCCGGTTGCGGAAAAAGAGAATCCCGACCAGCGTTTCGCAAAAATCCTGATTATTGACAGCAAGGATCAGGCGTCGCAATTGAAGACCAACCTTGCGTCAATCAATAAAAAGTGGATCGATGCCGGCAAGGCCATCAAGACGCAGAAAATCCGCGAGGTCGAATTCACCACGCTGATTGCGTCGCCATCGGACATTTCTTTCGACAAACTATTTCCGAAGCCCAAATCCGAGCAGGCTGACGACTCGTCCAGCAAGCAACCGGAGAAAAATACGGAAATCACTTTTGGCCAGATCGATTCGGTGTTGTTCGTGTCCGATTCAGCGGCTGCCATCGAGAAGGTTCTTGCTTTGCAGCAGGGCGGACTGCTTGCGCCGTTGGGCGACGATCCCTCATTTCAGGCGGATTTTGAACCTCGCCTGCATGGTTCGCCGTTTTATTGTTGGATCAATGTGAAATCGCTCGTCGATGCCTACAGCGCGATGCCGACGTCGAGCGATGACGATTCGTCCTCAAGTTTTTTTAAGCTGTCCACTTTGATTAACGCCGTAGGTTTGGGATCCGTGACTTCGGCTTGTTTGAGTTACCAGGATTCGCCGGAAGGGGCAGGGGCGCAATTTTTCATCGGCGCGCCTGAAAGCAAGAGAAGCGGGCTTCTGAAAATTTTGACGCCTGAAACGAAGGACGCCAATCCACCGCCTTTTGTCCCAGCGGACGTGTCAAAATTCTGGCGGTGGCGCGTCAATATTCCGCGAAGCTGGGCCCTGTTGGAGGCGATGCTTAACAAGCTCAATCCGCAGGCGAATCGCGTTCTTGATTACGTTTTTCAAAATGCGGGCAAGGACAAGGATGAGCATTACAATTTGAAGTCGGAACTTCTGAGCAATCTCGGCGACGATGTGATTTGTTATGAAAAACCGTCGCATGGCGGATCGTTTGCCACGTTGAGATCGCCTCCGTCGATTTATCTGATCGGCTCGCCTAATTCCTCCAAGCTCGCTTCCGCGTTGAGTGTTGCTTTCAGCGCGTTGGGGCAGGGGAGCGGCGGAGTGAAAGACCGCGAATTTCTTGGCCGGACGATTCACACAGTGACGATGGGCGCTCCCGATGGGCAGGCGTCGTCGTCATTTAATTTTTCCGGGAGCGGCGGTTATGTCGCGGTTTCCAGCGATGTCGGAATTCTGGAAGAATATTTGCGCAGCAGCGGTGGTGATGCAAAAAGCTTGATGGACGCGCAATCGCTGGGCGATGCCGGACAACATGTGGGCGGGCTTTCGACCGGCTGGTTTGGTTACGATAACCAGGCGCAAAGTATGCGGGCCAGTTTTGATCTCCTCCGCAAACAACGCCCGACGGTGACGGATATTTTGGGCACCCCGGCCATCGCTGGGAATTTGAATGTGCCGGAACAGATCGTCACCAAACTGCTCGATTGGTCGGACTTTTCGCTTCTGCCACCGTTCGATGGGGTGTCAAAATATTTTTACTATTCGGTGTACGCCGGACGATTTTCCCAGGAAGGGTTTACGTTGAAAATTTTCGCGCCGACTCCGCCGGCGTTGCGGTAGCACTAGGGACATTTGGCAGAGGGCCGGTTCAGTGGTCTGAACGAGTCACTCGCCTACTTGTGACAAGATGAATTTCTCGACGGCGCCATCCACAAAAAAGCCGGCGTCCAGGCGCAGACGCCGGATTTCGTCCGCAACGTTAGGAATCCAGCCAGCAAGTTTCGCATGAATCAGTTCGCCAAGAATGCCGGCCACCAGCAACCCGCAGAGCCGGGCCGCCTCGCGTCCGCGCCTTTCGTCCATTAAAAGCACATCAGCCTTCAATTGGCATGCGAGTAATATTGCCGACCTTTCGCCTTCGTCGAGGGACAAGGGAGGTTCATGCGAGACAGGCTCAATTATCGGTTCCACAAGGATCCAACGTTCAGAGAGCGCCGCTTCGATAAGTTTCGATCCAGAAGAATGCGTCAGGGCTGCGAGTTCATCGGCCACTGCTGGAGGAATGCGGACTACCGTGTATCTCCGACGAAGAAACTCTAGCCTTCCGACAATGGCCAAGTTGGAAATAGGTGACGTGTTACTGACGGCGAGCATGAACGAGGTCTTCCTGTGCCTCGGCTACTCCGTATTGTCGGGGAATTCCGCGCTCGGCGAGCGCCACGCCGAAGGCGTAATGATCCAAATTGGCCATTCGCGCCCCTTGTGCGAGCGTCAGCCAACCGTAGCCGTAAAAGCGACAGGCCAGTTCGATCTGCATGTGTCGTTCACGTTCCCCCGGCCCGAAGGGCAGGTTCGCAAGGGCTTGTTCGTCCAATTCAAGGATCACGCTCATTGGAAAATTGTCTTACTTTGGCCACACTAACAGAAATCTCCATTCTCGCAACTCAAGGCTGTTTGCGAAATAGGGCAGACAAATCAAAACTTCTAGGTAGGGACGGCCCGCCGGGCCGTCCGAGGACGCCTCGGCGAGGCGTCCCTACCCAGTCAATAACAATGCAAGCCGCTTTTTAGATATGAAGCATTTCATTCCTGGGGATAAACCAGGATTCGATCGTGGACCAGGACGATTAAGTCTGCTTTGCCGTCGCCGGTGACATCGGCGACGACCGCTTCGCGGGGTTCCAGGGCGTCGTTGCGGCGGGAGCGGAATGTTCGCTCTTCAAAAACCTGCCAGCGCGTGGCGGGGACCAACTTGTGTGGCAGTTCAAATGTCACCAGGTCCAAATAATTTTTTTCCGTTTCAAGGAAGACCAGGTCTTTGCGTCCATCGTTATTGAGATCGCCGACAACTATGTCTGAGAGGTGGCCGTCCTTGATCGGAGTTTCGTAGCTGTCCAATTCGGAAAGCTCCCAAACGTCGCCCCGCGTCGCCAGCGTGCCGACCGCGCCGACGCCGATCAATGCAACGCTGTTGGCTTTTGCGGAACCCAAGCCGACGCTTCGCAACGAGGTGAAATCGCTGACGGCCAGGGGAACATTCCGAACAACCTGCCAGACGCCGGCCTTGTCGCGCTCGCACAGCGTCAGTGCCTTCTGGTCAGCGTCGAGAAGAAAAAGCGATGCAACGGCGTTAGTGCCCGATGCGAGCGCTGTGGCGCCCACGATTCGGGACTCGCTCGAGGTGCCGTTGATTTGTTCCTTCACGTAAAATGACCAGGCCGGTTTTCCGTTGGTCGCCTTGTCGCTCTCGGGTTTGAGGACGACTGCGCGGACAAAATTCTTTTGCGCCAGCAACATTTCCGGTTTGCCGTCGCCGTCGATATCCAGCGCGCTAAGCCAGGGCTGATCGGCGTTGCCGCCGGGCGGCGCAACGTCTGTTTCCTGAAAATTTTCGTCTGAACGCTGGAGGAGGATTTTTATTTTCGCGTAAGGGATGAGCACGACAAGGTCGGCCAGACCGTCCTGATCAGCGTCAAGCATAGTCATGGAGGCTGGCATCGATTTGAAATCGTCGCTCAGTTTCTGAGTGTGTGTTTTTCCGTCGGCGGTGCGGGTCACGAGCGCGCGATTTGTTTCCTGGTCCACGATGACTGCAAGGGTCGGTTTTGCGCCGGGTTTCAACGGCCCAATGGTCATCGTCAGCGGATTTCCATCGAAGGGCAGGATCGTCGGGAATTCGATGCCGCCTTTTTCATCGAGCTTTGTCACGCCGATTTGGTGTTCGTCGCTGCTCAAGAGGAAAATGTCGGCTTTGCCATCGCCATTCCAATCGCTGACGGCGATTTCGCTGACGCCGGTCAGGGTCGGAAAAGTTTTTGCGGCGGAAAGGGTGCCATTGGGCTTTTGCAAATATAGCGTCAATTGGCCGCTGTCCGGCTCGGCGACGAGCAAGTCCTGCAAGCCATCGCCGTTCACGTCGGCCCACAAAACGCCGCGATGGTTGCGCGTGGTTTTGTTGAGGGGAAGCACCTGGAATTGGCCTTGTTTGAGTTCGCCCGAGAGCGGTTCGCCCGGTTTTTGAAGAAAACCCGAAACAGCGGCCCGACCGGAATTTTGCGCGATAGTCACGACTTCCGTTTTGTGATTTCCTTCCAGATCATCGGCGGTGTAGGCGCGAATGGCGGGCTGGGAAAAATAGATTTCCGGGCCCAACTCGCCGTCAGTGTTTTGCAATCGGAATCGGAACGGATTAGCAGTGGCCCAGTTGACAAGCAAAAGATCGTCCCGACCGTCGCCGTCGATGTCGAGGACCTGCACGGCTGTCACAGAACCGGAGAAGGGAATTTTCTTTGGCTCGGCGAGCGTATGGTCGGGATTTTGCGCGAGGTAATAGACATTGTTTTCTCCCAGCAAAACGAGGTCGGTTAATTTGTCGCCATTGAGGTCGCCGGTGGAAAGGGCGTTGGGCGTCTCCTGGCCGTCCTCGATGGGCCAGCGTTTGGGCGCGCTCCACATGTTGCTCCCGAGATTATATTGGACGACCAGTTCGCGCGGATCGCCGTAATACGCCAGGTCGGGTTTGCCGTCACCGTTCAAATCCGCGACGATCAGTGAAGAAATTCTTTTCTCAGACGCAATTGATTCGATGTGGAACCGCGCGTCGGCGGGCAGGTCGTTGATTTGTTGTTTGGCGTCGGGGTGTAGCAGGGCGGTGTTGGTCTTGCCGGTTTGATTGTAAAGAATATTGATCTTCGAGCGAGCGTTGTTGACCACGATCAAGTCGGTCAGGCCGTCACCGTCGAAATCTGCCGCGTGGAGGAGAGTGATTTGATTGTCGATCGGAAAAATTTCCGGGCCTGAAAATCCGAAGGTGGCGTTGGTGTCGGCGGCCTGGGCCCGAAGGACCAGCGCTGCTGCGACAAAAATCGGCAGAAGGCGGTCCTTTATCGGCGAACTGAGATTTAACATGGCGATGTCAAAATGCCATCAGCCTCCGCAAGCCGCAATGCCAATCCCGGCTGAATCGCGGTTTCCGTAAAATTCGGGCGGGAAATTGGTGATAGTTATTCTGCGGCTTCAGTAAGGAAAAGTTGGTTGCGTAAGGCAGTCTAATTGTGATATACTGGACAGTATGAGAAATGCTATTTCGACGATTACCTCCAAGTGGCAGGTAACCATACCAGAAGATGTGCGAAAGGAGTTGCCACTCAAAATCGGCCAGCGAATCGCCTGGGAAGCGGACGGTGACAAGCTCATAGGCCGCCGAGTTCGGCCCGTCGTCGAATTGTCGGGCGTATTGAAATCGTCTGTGACTTTAGCCAAGGGGAAGGAGCGGGTTGAATCCTTCGCCCAGGCCGCCGTTTCCCGTCATGATCGCATTTCCAAACAGAAGCCATGAACGAACTCTTGCTGGACGCCAATGTGTTGGTGCGATTTTTAACACAAGACGATCCAAAGCAGGGCGCGGCAGCGACGGCATTATTTGAATCGGCAGAACGCCGCGAGATTGTCCTGCATTTGGAGGCGCTTGCGGTGGCCGAAGCGGTGTATGTGTTGATGGGGCGCTATGGACAGCCGCGGACTGTTGTGGTGGATGTTCTGCTGGCCATCATTGAAAACGCCGGCGTGCAAACTGCCGAGCATGAAATAGTGTCCGACGCGTTGCAGCGGTTTGGCGGAACGAATGTGGACTTTACCGACGCATGGCTTGCGGCGCGCGCCGCGCATTTTGGATTTCAGGTGGCCTCGTTTGACCGGGACCTCGATAAGTTCAAGGATGTCCGGCGGTTCGATCCGAAGGACGCTCTTTAAGCTTCAAAGATTCCGGGCGTAGGCGATGAATTTTCGATACTCGACGAGAATCGTGTGCAGCGCGGTTGTGAATGCGCATTCTGTCAAGAACGCCGGGGCGTGGGCTGGACTTTGAAGGTTCACCTCAAACGGGCGCGGGCGCAGACCGGCGGGGGCGCTTAAGGTGCATTCGCCTCGGAAGCCGATGCTTTGGTCAATCGGCAGAAATTGTTCAGCGGCCTCGATCGCCGGTTCAACCAGATGTCGCGTCAGGGTTGCGCCATGAGCAATTCCGCGGAAGCCGTTGATTTTTTCATTCGCACTCAGGGCAATTGCGCCGTGAAAGGAGTGAAACAATATTTCCGCTTGCAAGAGTTTTACCTCCGGGCGACTCGAATCCTTCCAGAAATCTCCCGCCAATCCTTTGCCGCCGCGCGGATGGCTGGTGCGATCTTCAAAGCCGGTGGGATTGCAAATGGGATAGATGAAAAGGCAATAGCCGGTGGCGGCCTCGGGGTTGGCGTCGAGGAGGCGGAGGAATCGAATTAGGGCGTATGCGCCTTCGGGTTGGTTGCCGTCCAGCGTTGCGAAGATGCCGACCCGAATTGGTTCGTCGCCGCCTTGCGAGCCGAGGAACAAATATCGTGGCAATGTGTAGGATTCGCCGGCGATTTCAAACTTTGCCTTATGATTGGCGATGAGGTTTGGGGAGTTGGCGGCGAGCGCGTTCAAGGCGGCGATCAGGTCGGAAAGGGAGCGGCGCGGTGGCGGAGTCGTCGGCGCATGATTTCGCGCGATCTCAAGGGTGTTCAAAGCCTTTTTCATATCAATACACGATAAATTTAGTCGTATTTTGGCATTTGGAGGGGTTTTGTCAATGGCGAACTTGTGTTTTTTATATTCCGTCGCCGCCAGAATAACCTGTGACGGCTTCCTGGCGGGTGAGCGGGGTGGATTTGGCAATGTCGGCCAGGGTGGAGTTGTCCATGAGGGTTGCGACGTAATTTCGTGCGTCGAAGAAGACGCGGCGGAAGCGGCAAACGGGTTCCTGGGAGCAGCGTTTGTAGCCGGTGACGGAAACACAGTCGATTGGGGCGAGAATGCCGTCAAAATAGCGGACGACCTGGCCCATGGTGATTTTATCGGGGCTTTTGCCGAGGATGTAGCCTCCGCGAACTCCGGCGAGGCTGTCCACCCAGCCTTGGGCTTTCAGATCGAGCATGATTTGTTCGAGGAAACGCTTGGGGACGTCGTTGCGGCGGGCGAGTTCGCGGATGGGGATCGGCGCGCCGCCGTAGTGGTCCACGAGCGTGAACAAGGCGCGCAACGCATAGTCAGTCTTACGGGACACACGCATGGAAATACGATAGAGAGAATCGTGTTTATGTCAACGGTGGGGGAGTCAGGGCGGATGCATCTGATTTATTTAATTGGAGGGAACTGCGATTCAATGGAGGGCGAAGGGTTTGTCGTTTTGGAGAGGGGGAAAGATGTCGCGGGGGCTCGCCGCGGATTGCGCGGGAGTGAGCGAGGAGTTGGAGGTTGACTCAAGGGCTTGTCGGCTTGTCGAAGAGAGTGGTCGTAATAGTAGTATTGACGTTGTGTTTCAGAAGTGCAAGAGTTTGGGGAAAAAGCCGCGAGCGGGAGTGGATGGGTGCTGCAACTGTCGGCGAAAAACTGGATGTCGCGATTTTTTTGGGGAAAGCGGGGGAGATGCTCGCTTGGACTCGCCGCGCGTTGCGCGAAAGTGGGGGCGGACAGGAACGGATGTTGTCCTGGGGTAGCCCTCTGTGAATCGGGCAACCCCAGGCTGAATGATTTTTCCCCCGTTGGGGGAAAAGGAAGGGCCAGGTAATCGGGCTCGCTTGCTGTGCTGAGGGTTAAAACGCTTGGAATGGGGGGTGGGAGAGTGATATGTTGACAGTAATGATCGCCGCCATTGAAGCCGTTTGTGGAAGTTTGGTCTTGAGGCTGGCCTGTCCGTCGCTGTTGCGCCTTTCAATTAAAATGTGAAATGTGAAGGTACGACCCCAACTGTTTGACTGTACTGTGCACTGTGTAATGGAGGGAACGAAATGAAAAATAATAAATACTATGTTCTGACCCCTTTATGTTCAGCAACGATGGAACCGAAGTACGGCAAGAGGAAGCTAACATGTTGAGCTTTGTAGCGCAATGTGAGAATAAAGTTCATCCCGACATAATATACAAGGAATATGGGCTGCCGGGTATGGGCTGCCGGGAGGGCCTGTGTGGCAAATACCAACAATTCTTAGTTGGAATGACATATTGTTCAAAGGCCTCAACGATAACTCTTGTCGCCATTTCTTTTATTTCGGAGATGGGTCAACTACCACTATTGGCACTAAATGGATCAACGTTGAGCGCGGCAACGGTAGCTCAACAATTGCTTAACAATCCAACCTTGGCGAACACGCACCCTTATAGCTTTGTTTTTCTGGACTGCTGCAACTCAGCGAAAGGATCCGATGGCACATGGGCTAAAGCGTTTGGAATTCCGCCCAAGACGGGATTAACTGGTGCGAGTTTTAATAACGCTATGGTTCCCCCCCGCGCATTTATGGGTTGGAGTATGGTTAAACAGATAGGCTATGAAAATCAAATTGATAACGGCCATGTTAATTTTCTTGAAGGGTTTTGGACAGCCTGGAGCACACCAAATAGTCAACACCAATACACAACTACTCTCCAAGATGCAATCGCTTTTGCAAAATCAAGGCCGGATGTTACTGGCCTTACTGCGGCTGGATTGGTGGTTTACGGTGCAAGTGATTTGCTAATTAATGACTAATTTGCGGATTCGGTTCTTGACGTCATGAATTTCGTGTGGATCATTGCATTTTTGATCGTCGGTGCGGGCGTTGGTAATGCTCGATCGGAAGACGGGGTAATTCTTAACGACTCGAAGTGGTCAGTTCTTGATCGTATCGAATCCGTACGCCGTAGCTACATCAACGTAAATATTGCGATTGGCACGAATACACCCGCTTTCGACGAATATGCGTTTAACCTCATGATCAACGGGGCGGAACGATTAAGATCTTCCTGGGAACTGAAAAGTGTTCCACCTCTTAGCGTAAAGAATATAACGTTCGACGCAATTGCGATGAAGTATGGTGTTAAAGGAGAAATTAGCACGGAAGATGGCCGTTTTAATTGGCAATTTGCAGACAATGCGCTTTGGATTTTTGATGACAAAGAATACACGCCGCGTTCCTTTGAATTCAAAAAAGACGAGCTTCAGCGGCTGAAAAAAATTGCGAGTAAAATCACAGCGAAACAAGCAGAAGACTTGGCTCGGCATTATCTGCATGCGATCGGACTTACGGAGCAGGGGCTGCAGTTACTTGAGCCGCCTAGAGTTAGCTCGTACGGTTTCGCTGACTCAGATGGTACCGAGCATCACCTACCAATATTTGACATTAAATGGTCAATGCCTGGGTATGATGACCCGGCACCAGGCGTGAGATTTGACATTTCTGGGATCACAGGAGGAGTCGCTCATTATGCTAACACATCAACTAAGTTGCCGAAAGCGCCGCTGCCAACAAATTATCTTGACATGCTCGAAATTTTGCCCCCTACGAACTCCGCTCAAAGGCTGGGGCTCAAGCCCTGGCCACACAAGTAAACAAAGCATTTGAGAGTTGTTCGCTGGAGACTTATTACCAAAGGTCAGAATGTAATTGATGATCCACGTTCCAGTTCTGAGCTGTGTTTGTCGGATTGAATAAATCGGTCAGCCTTACTGATGCAATGTGTGCGTCGCAAAAACACATGTTGAAAGATTTACCATGTTGCTTAGGAGCGTTGGTATAGAGAACATCTTTGCCCAGAACACAGCCTGTCCAATCCTCTCCACTCCAACCGGACCCGAGCGATATAGGAGAGACTGAAAGGTCTAAGTCTGGGGACGAAAGCAATTCTAGTGTGTCCGTGACTGCAAAAGTCTCACCTGGCGCGGCAACCTGTGAGTCGGAATGAGCTAGAGGAACACTATTTCCTTCATTAAATTCGATATCAGCACCTACTCCTAGTCCTAATCCGTAATATGATCCTAGATCAATATCGCAAACGCCATACAAGTTGTAGCTGTAACTTCCCATTGGGCTAAAGAATGCGGAAGGCGCGGAAAGTGTCCCGTTGTAGGAGGGGCAATGATAAGCGGGATTGGTCCAGTTCAGCTGACAGTATGGCTGAATCGCTGTAAGCGTCACGCCTGCTGCCTCTTGACAGAACTATGATTGGGGAGCCGTATGTGTCGTACCGCATATGGTACGACACTTATGATGCGATTTTCCGTTGCGCTGGCAGATGCGCTTTGGCCCAGGTTTCCGGAGTAACTTCGGGGACTTGGTGGTTGGTCATTTTGGGCAGGCGGGTCAGCACATCCTTGAGGTAAGCGCAGGGATCAATGGCCCGACGCCGGCAGCTTTCGATGAGGGTGTAAATGATCGCGCCGCGTTCTCCGGCATCGGCCTGGCCCACGAAAAGCCAGTTCTTCTTGTTATGCACAGCTCATCATAACAAGAATTATGCCGAGGTGTTAATTATGCGGAGTTGAGCGTCGGAGATTTGGCACTTTTTGATTTTCTTTTTCCTCAGTGTAGGGCATGATGAATGGTGGCGGTGTCTTGAAAACCCTCGTGGGTTTACAGACCGC
>DASXZW010000108.1:0-213545 GCA_036501665.1 Verrucomicrobiia bacterium | reverse complement strand
TTCAGTCCAGGTGGGAGGAGGCGGCGTCCTGGGCATTGCCGACAGCGAATTCGATTATACGGAAAACGGCGGGAACGGCTCTGCTTCAGTCAGCGGGAGCAATTCACACACAGGGCTCAATATCGGAGCGTATGCGGAACTGGGCTTCGCCTACAAACTCACCTCATCCACCTCGCTCTACACCGGCGCCCAATACGAATATCTCGGCAACTTTTCCCAAAGCAACAACGGACATTCCGCCGAATTGGACCTCGGCTCCGCCATCTTTTACGAATTCGGTCTCCAGTGGAATTTTTAATCTTCTGGCTTAAAACAAGCCAACCCAAAAGCCCGGAAGCATACGCCTCCGGGCTTTATTCTTTGCAAAGGAGCCGGATGTGTCGTAAATATTTGATTCCGCTGCCGCGGTTGCTTCCCAGGCGGCGGCGCTCGATATGAAACCCGACGTCGAAATCTACGATACGACCCTGCGCGATGGCAGTCAGGGCGAAGGCATCAACTTTTCCGTAATGGATAAGTTGCGAATTGCCGCGAAACTCGATTCCTTCGGCGTTCATTATATTGAAGGCGGCTGGCCTGGCTCCAATCCCAAGGATATTGAATTTTTCAACCAGGCGAAGCACAAGAAATTCAAGCGCGCGAAACTGGCCGCATTTGGTTCCACCCGCCGCAAGGACATCGCCGCCGCCGAAGACGACCAGGTGCGCCTATTGCTGGAGGCTGAGACTCCTGTCGTGACCATTTATGGCAAGACGTGGCTCCTGCACGTCAAGAAGGTTTTGCGGACGACGCCGGATGAGAACATCGCCATGATCGCGGATACCGTCGGCTTCCTGAAGAAGCATGGCAGATTTGTTGTCTATGACGCGGAGCACGCGTTCGACGGTTTCAAGGACAACGCCGATTACGCCCTGGCAACGTGGAAAGCCGCGGAAGACGCCGGCGCTGACGTGATTGCGCTTTGCGACACAAACGGTGGAACATTGCCCGAGGAAATCGCTAAAATCACCGCCTCCGCACGGAGCAAATTGCGCGCGCGCCTCGGCATCCATACTCACGACGACTCCGGTCTCGGTGTCGCAAATGCCTTGGCGGCCTTGGGAACTGGCGCGTCGCATGTGCAAGGAACCATCAACGGTTACGGCGAACGTACGGGCAATTGCAACCTGACCAGTGTCATTCCCAATATCGCGCTCAAGATGCGCAAGACCTCAGTGCCTGCCGCTTCACTGGCGGGGTTGAAGGAGCTTTCGCAGTTCGTGGATGAAATTGCCAACATCCGGCACAATCCGCGCCAGCCTTGGGTTGGTTCGGCGGCGTTTTCACACAAGGGCGGGACGCACGTCAACGCGGTGCAAAAAATCGTCCACAGCTACGAACACATCGATCCCGCTTTGGTGGGCAACGCGCGCAACGTCCTGATCAGCGATTTGGCCGGGCGCAGCAACATCGTGATGAAGGCGCACGAGCTCGGCATCAAATTGGACAATGACGCCCCGGAACTCCGCGAGATATTGGCGCGCGTCAAAGAGTTGGAGCATCAAGGTTACGAATTTGAGGCGGCGGCCGGTTCGCTGGCGGTTCTCATCCGAAAAGCGCTTCGACACCAGGCTCTGCCGTTCGAGGTCAATGCCTATCACGTTTCAATGCGGCGGCAGAAAGACACTTCGGTTTGCGAAGCGACGATCATGGTGCAAGTCGATGACAAATCCGCCCACACCGTTGCCGAGGGAGACGGCCCGGTGAACGCGCTCGATTCCGCTCTGCGCGCCGCGTTGGGAAGTTTTTATCCGAAGGTGAAAAATATCCGCCTGACGGATTACAAGGTCCGTATTCTTGACTCCACTAAAGGCACCGCGGCCAAGACGCGGGTGCTCATCCAGTCCACCGATGGCCGCGAAGAATGGGGAACGGTCGGCGTCAGCGGCAACATCGTCGAGGCCAGCCTCGCGGCGCTCGTCGATTCGATGGAATACAGCCTGGTAAAATAACCGGCTGGCAACTTTCTCATGGCAGAAATCCCAAAAGCGTACGCGCCCCAGACGGTCGAGGACAAGTGGTACCAGTTTTGGCTGGATCACGGTTGCTTCACCGCGAACCCGCAGTCTTCCAAACCGGCGTATTCCATCGTCATTCCGCCGCCCAACGTGACGGGAGTATTGACACTCGGCCACGTTCTCAACAACACGATCCAGGACATTCTCGCGCGCCGCGCCCGGATGACGGGACACGAAGTGCTTTGGTTGCCAGGGACGGACCATGCGGGAATTGCGACGCAGACCGTCGTCGAAAAAGCGTTGAAGAAACAAGGCCTGATGAAACATCGCGAAGACCTTGGTCGCGATAAATTCATCGAGAAGGTTTGGGAATGGAAGGAAAAGCACGGCGGCATCATCATCCAGCAACTCAAAAAGCTCGGAGCCTCGTGCGATTGGACGCGGGAACGGTTCACGCTTGATACGGATTACAGCCGTTGTGTTCAGCAAGTGTTTGTTGACCTATACGCCAAGGGCTTCATTTATCGCGGCAAGCGTATGGTGAATTGGGACCCGGCGGCGCGAACGGCGTTGTCCGACGAAGAAGTCGATATGGTCGAGCAGCAGGGGCATTTGTGGCACTTCAAATATCCGATCGCGGGCGGTGAAGGATATATAGTCGTCGCAACGACTCGGCCTGAAACCATGCTGGGCGACGAAGCGGTCGCGGTCCACCCGAATGATCCGCGATACGAAAATTTGCGCGGTAAAAGTGTGCTTCTTCCGTTGCGCGATAAAACAATTCCGATCATCACGGACGAATTGGTGGACCCGAAATTTGGGACGGGCTGCGTGAAGGTGACTCCAGCGCATGATCCGGCCGACTACGAAATGGCGTTGCGCCACAAATTGCCGCTGACGGTGGTCATCGCGCCAGACGGAACGATGACGGAAATCGCCGGTGCAGAATTTTTCGGGCTTGATCGCAGCGAGGCGCGAAAACTCGTTGTGGACAAAATGGAAGCGCTCGGCCTGGTGCTCAAGATTGAAAAATATGCGAATCGCGTCGGTTACAGCCAGCGCAGCGGAGTGCCGATTGAGCCGTATTTGAGTGAGCAATGGTTTTTGCGCTACCCGTCGGTTGAAAAATCGACGAAAGCCGTGGAAACAGGAGAAATTCGCTTTCATCCGGAACGCTGGAGCAAGACCTACGCGCACTGGATGGCAGGGATCAAGGATTGGTGCATTTCGCGCCAGCTTTGGTGGGGACATCGCGTGCCGGTGTGGTATCGGCAGAAGGAAGTTCGCTGTCAAATCGAATCTCCGGGCGAAGGGTGGACGCAGGACCCCGATGTTTTGGACACCTGGTTCAGCTCGTGGCTTTGGCCGTTTGCGACAATGGGCTGGCCTGAAAAAACCGAGACGCTACAAAAGTTTTATCCGACAACGGATCTTGTCACCGGGCCGGACATTATTTTCTTCTGGGTCGCGCGAATGATCATGGCGGGCTACGAATACATGGGTGAACCGGCATTCAGGAATGTTTATTTTACGGGCATAATCCGGGACAAACAGGGTCGCAAAATGTCGAAGAGCCTCGGCAATTCGCCGGACCCGCTCGAGTTGATCGCGAAGTATGGCGCGGACGCTCTGCGCTTTGGAGTGATGCGGTCCGCGCCGCTCGGCCAGGATGTTCTTTATGATGAGCAGCAGGTGGAGTTGGGGCGCAACTTCTGCAACAAGCTTTGGAACGCCTGCCGTTTTCGCCAGATGCACCCCGGCGAAGTGCAGGGCGAGATCAATCCAGTTCTGCTCACGAACGACGACAAATGGATTCTGCTTCGTCTTGACACCGCGATCCGCGAAATGGACGTGGCCTTCGCCGAGTACAAATTCAGCGACGCGGCGGCGACACTCTACCGTTTTTTCTGGAGCGAATATTGCGACTGGTACATCGAGTCAAGCAAAGCGTCTCTGCAATCCACCGAAGAGGCGCGCAAGGCGAACACGCTTGCGGTGATGGATTTTGTTTTGTCGCACGCGCTGCGATTGTTCCATCCGTTCATCCCATTCATCACCGAGGAATTGTGGCACGACATGGGTTTCTTCGAGGAGATGCCATCCGAGCAAGGGGGAAAAACGATACTTTTCGCGCCGTGGCCCAAGCCGCTGGATGATAATTTCAAGGACCATTATGGCCTCGCGCAGGAAGTAATACAAGAAATGTTTTCAAGGCAAAAACTTGTCATTGAAATTAGGAATATTCGTGCCAAATTCCGTATCCCTGCGAATAAAAAACTCAATTTAGTATATCATAGTCCATTCGACATCCCTTCAGATGAAAAAGCCGTAATTCAACTACTAGTAGGGGCCGACTCGATAACCCATCGCTTTGAATACCAGCCGTCGAAAGGCGAGCCGGTTGTTTATCCGGGTTTTGGTGGAAAGCTTTACATTCCAGTCGTTGGACTGTTCGACGTTGACGAGGAAAAAGCGCGTCTCACGAAGGAACTTCAAAAGACCGACGACGAAATCAAAAAGGTGCAGACGAAACTCGGCAATCCCGATTTCGCCAAAAAGGTTCCGCCGCAAGTTCTCCAGGAACACGAACAGCGCCTGGCCGATTGGCAGTCGAAACGCGCCCAATTGCAGTCATCCCTTGACGCGTTGACCTCGTGAATATTCGGCTGGCCACAACTCATTACGAGGCGTGGCTGGCCGCTCAAATCCCCCTGCTCCCAGGCGACCTTCGTCTCAAGCATCAAAGGATGCGCGAAGATCCGTTTTTGTTTTTGCGCGCGACATTTTATCGCTGGGCGCAGGTCTGGCAGGAGGTTTGCGGAAAATTTGCAAGCGGGCCGGAGGTTCTTTCCGTCGGCGATTTGCATGTGGAAAATTTCGGCACCTGGCGGGACGCGGAAGGCCGGTTGATCTGGGGCGTCAACGATTACGATGAGAGCCATCCCCTGCCCTACACCAACGATTTGATTCGCCTTGCCACCAGCGCGCGGCTGGCGTGCAAGGAATTGGACATCCCGCACAAGCGCGCGGCGGATGAAATTTTGCGAGGCTACGAAGCGAGCCTGAAGGCCGGCGGCGAACCGTTTGCGCTGGTCGATCACGACACTCCGTTGCGCGAGATGGTGAGGCATCGGCTCAAGTCGCCGCAAAATTTTTGGAACAAACTCGCCAATCTCCCGAAGGTCAAACAACCGCTCAAGAAAGATGTGCTTGACCCCATTCGCACGATATTGCCTGATGAAAAAATCCGGTTGCGGTTCGGGCATCGAATCGCCGGACTCGGCAGCCTGGGCCGCGAGAGGTTTACCGGCCTCGCCCGGTGGCAAGGTGGAAACATCGCCCGCGAAGCCAAGCCGTCGGCGCTTTCGGCGTGCCTGTTCGCGGAAGGAAAAATCTCCGGCCCGCTCTACATTGTTGACATACTTCGTCGCGCCGTTCGCGCGCATGATCCGTATTGGAAGATTCACGGAAACTGGCTGGCCCGCCGGCTGTCTCCCGATTGCTTCCGCCTGGAATTGACTCATCTGCCGAAGCAACGCGACGAATTGACGTTGCTTTATTCGATGGGTTGGGAAACCGCGAACATCCATCTCGGCAGCGGCAAGGGCGCTGCGATTCTGCGCGACCTCCGCCAAAAACCCAACCGGTGGCTTTATAAAGCCGCGACCCTGATGGAACAGCAGGTCACGGAAGACTGGGACGAATGGCGTTGAATTTTTTCCCAAAGGTTAACTCAATTCGACGTAGGGACGCCTCGCCGAGGCGTCAGCGAACGGCCCGGCGGGCCGTCCCTACCAGTCAATAGCAAAATATAGACGTCAATTTTCAATGGGATGTAATAATTTAAGGGTGCTTATCCTTCTTCAAAAGGCTTGTGATTCGGCAATATTTTCACAGAATAGGATTGGACGAGGCTACCGATACCGAACATGACTAGCATTAAATCCTCCGACAACAACCAACCCGGATCGGACCGCCGGACATCCTACACCTTCGCGGCAGCTCGCTTCAACGTGTGGTTAATCTTGTTGATGCTCATCGGCATTGTGCCGAGCGTCGCCAGGGCCGCCGATCGACAGTTGATTCGACACCCGCTTCCCACCGCCGCCACGAATGCTGCCCCGCTCCGTTCAAGCGCTCCCTGGACACGGCTCGACCTCGCAATTGGCCTTCCCCTGCGAGACCGTGAAGGACTCACCAATTTGTTGGCGGAACTCTACGATCCCGCCAGCCCCAATTTCCGGCATTACTTGACACCGGAACAATTCACGGAACGCTTCGGCCCGACCGAGCAGGATTACCAAGCTGTCCTCGATTTTGCGCAATCCCATGGTTTGATTGTGACGGGCCGTCATGCCGGGCGGACGCTGGTCAATGTCCGGGGAACTGTGTCAAGCATTGAACGCGCGTTTCATGTGCGTTTGCACGATTACCAAAATCCGTTGGAAAACCGAACCTACTTCGCGCCGGACGCTGAGCCAACAATAGAATTGACAACGCCTGTTTTGAGCATTGAAGGCCTGGACAATTATTTTCTCCCTCGGTCTTGCTATCATACCGTGACTAACAACCAGGCCAAAGCGCAGGCAACCGGCTCCGGCCCCGGCGCAACCTACCTCGGCTATGATTTCCGCGCCGCGTATCTTCCCGATGTCACGCTGACTGGCACAGGGCAAACCATGGGAATCATCGAGTTTCAATCGGGATTTTATCAAAGCGATATTGCTTCGTATGAATCGCTGGCCGGTTTGCCAAACGTCCCCATCACTACCGTTTTGCTTGACGGTTATGGTGGCGGCCCCGGCCAGGGGAACACCGAAGTTTCCGTCGATTTGGAAATGGCGGTTTCAATGGCGCCAGGACTTTCCGGCATTCTCGTTTATGAAGGCGCTTCGACCGACGACATTCTGGAACGGATCGCTTCCGACAATACTGCCAAGCAGATTTCCGCCTCGTGGACTTATCAGGTCGATGCCACCAGCGAGCAGTTGTTTCTGCAAATGGCGGCGCAGGGCCAATCCTTCTTCAACGCTTCAGGCGACGGCGACGCTTACACTGCGGCCATCAGCACGCCCGTCGATGATGTCAACATCACTGCCGTCGGCGGCACGACTTTGACGACGGTTTCGGCAGGCGGCGCTTATCAATCCGAAACGGTTTGGAACGCGGGCGGCGGCGAAGGCAGCGGCGGCGGAATCAGCACGCGCTACGTAATTCCAAGCTGGCAAAAGGGCATCAGCATGAACGCCAACGGAGGCTCGACCACCTTCCGAAATATCCCCGATGTCGCGCTCACTGCGGACAATATTTATGTGCTTTTCGGCAACGGACAAACAGAAGTCGGCGCGGGCACCAGTGTTTCGGTGCAGTTGTGGGCCGCGATGAACGCACTGATGAATGAACTGGCCATCACGAACGGCGAACCTACAGTTGGATTCGTCAATCCTGCCCTTTACGCCGTCGGAAAAGGCCCGAACTACACCCAATTTTTCCACGACACAACCAACGGCAACAATTACAAAGCCAGCAGTCCAAATAAATTTACCGCAGTCGTCGGCTACGATCTTTGCACCGGTTGGGGAACTCCCAACAGCGGCCTGCTCACGGCAATAGGCTTGCCGGAACCGCTGGAGATTTCGCCGCTTGCGCCTGTCCTGTTCAGCGGGTCGGCGGGCGGTCCTTTTCTTCCGGCGACTCAGACGTTCAGCCTGACGAATTTTGGAAGCGGCTCAATAAAATGGAGCCTCGCGAATCCTTCGCCGTGGTTCAGCGTTACCCCAGTGACCAGCACCGCCGTTGCGGGAGATTTGCCCAACACCGTCACCGTCAGCGTTTCGCCGGGCGCGACAAATTTGTCACCGGGCACTTATTCATCCGCGCTGCGATTCACCAATTTAGGCGATAAATTCGGCCAAACGCGCATCGTCACTTTGGCGGTTGTCACGGCGCCCGAAATCATCAGCCAGCCCACCAATCAGACCGTATTGGAAGGGATGACAGCGACTTTCAACGTTCAGACCGCTTCAAACGCGCTGATTTCCTACCAATGGCGGGACAATGGACTCAGCCTTAAGGAGCAGGGAAATTACTCCGGCACCACCACCCCAACGCTGACCGTCAGCAACGTCTCCGGCTCGAGCACTGGAAACTATTCCGTGATTCTTAGCAATGCCGCGGGCGTCTTGCAAAGCTCCAACGCCGCCCTGACTTATGTCCAGTCCCCTCCGGTTGTTGTGCAACAGCCGGCCAATCAATCCGCAGTGCCGGGAGCTTCGGCAAGTTTCACGGTCGGCGCGGTCGGCAATACTCCGTATCGCTATCAGTGGCAGCTCAATGGAACCAACATTGTCAATAATGCGAATTTCTCAGGCGCGACATCAAAGACTTTGCTCGTGACCAACGTCAGCACATCCGACGCCGGGTATTACTCCGTCGTCGTCGGGAATTTCCTCGGAACGACCAACAGCAACGGCGCATTGTTGACAGTCGTCCCCACTTCGGTGGATGGCTTGACGATGACGCCGTTGAACTCCTTCACGGGCGGCATTGGAGGCGCTTCACCTTACAGTCCACTTTTCCAGGCCGCCGATGGAAATCTCTATGGCACCGCCACTCAAGAGGGTTTCAGCAGCGCTGGAATCATTTATAAACTCAGCCTTAACGGAACATTCAGCACAATCCACGCCTTTAAAGGAACTGACGGCTCGGTCCCATACGCTGGTCTATGCCAGGGCACCGATGGCTTGCTTTACGGCGGGGCAGCGACCGGCAATTCGTTCCAGGACGGATCGACTTTCAAAATGACGACGACCGGAACGCTGACCACCTTGACCACCTTCAACGGCAACAATGGCTCGGAACCCGTCGCCGCGCCGGTTCTTGGAACCGACGGCAATTTTTACGGCACCGCGCTCGAAGGCGGCGCGTACGGTTTCGGCACAATTTTTCGGATCAACAGCAACGGCACGCTGACCACGCTCGTTTCCTTCGATAACATTGACGGCGCGAATTCCTCCTCCTCTTTGATTCAGGGCAGCGACGGCAATTTTTACGGCACGACGGAAGATGGCGGCGATTTCACGTGGGGCGGAATATTCCGAATCTCTCCGTCCGGCGAATTCACCAATCTCTACTCGTTCACCGGCGGCAGCGACGGCGGGTCGCCGATTCCTGGACTGGTCCAGGCCGCCGATGGAAATTATTACGGCACAACATTTTTGCAGGGAGCGCACGGTTACGGGACTGTCTTTGAAATGACTCCCGCCGGAGTATTGACAACCCGCTACTCCTTTTCTGGCGGCAGCGATGGCGCGAATCCGTGGGGCGGCCTGATTCAGGCTGCCGATGGAAATTTATACGGAACCACGCAGGATTTCGGCACTTATGGATTTGGCACGATCTTCCGGCTCGCCCCGACCGGAACGCTCGCGACGGTCGGCCAATTCGACGGCTATCTCGGCGCGTATCCTTCGGCCTCGTTGATTCAGGCGACGGATGGGAATCTCTACGGGACCACGCTCAGTGGTGGTTTGTATAACTCAGGCGAAATCTACCGCGTCGGCATTAGCGGCCCGCTGCAAATCACCGGCCAACCCGCCAACCAATCGGGTTACACCGGTGGAACTGCGGCCTTCACCGTCGCGACGTTCGGCGCAGCGCCGGTCTCCTATCATTGGATGCGAAACGGCGCAAGCCTCGCCAACGACACAAACGTCTCAGGCGCAAATTCCGCCACGCTGACTCTGTCAAACCTATCAATCAACGACGCCGCGGTTTACTCAGTCGTGGTCAGCAATTCGATTAACTCCCTCACGAGTGATGACGCGGTCCTGCAAGTCGTCGTTTCGCCGCCCGCGTTTCTCGCCCAGCCATTAAGCCAGGTGTGCGTCGAGGGAATGACCGTGACGCTTTCCGTGAATATCGCCGCCGGCCAGCCCTATTCCTATCAATGGCAGGAAAGCGGGACAAACCTCACGGATGGCGGCGTCTTTTCCGGTTCGACCACTTCCACCCTGACCCTCTCCGGCGTCACGATCACCAATTCCGGGTCGTATTCGGTCATCGTCAGCAATTCGCTGGCCTCCGTTTCCAGCGCCACAGCAATGCTGACTGTTCTCCCCGCCACTTCTCCCTCGGCAGCGATGACCACCCTTCACAAATTCACCGGTTTGCAGGACGGCGCATTTCCCTACGGCGGCCTCGTTCAAGCGAACGACGGCAATCTCTACGGCACGGCCCAGGGCGGCGGAACGTCGTTCGCGGGATCGATTTTCAAAATGAGTCTGTCCGGCAACCTGTCAACTGTATATAGTTTTGTCAATTCTCCGAACGCTCCCGCCGTCCCGCTCAGCGGACTCCTCCTTGCCGATAACGGAAATCTTTACGGCACGTCTGTCGGCGGCGGCGAAGACAGCGATGGCACGGTTTTTCGACTGATTCCCAGCCCGACCAGCGTAAAAGTTCTTTTCTCGTTCGACGACGGCGATGATGGCGCGACGCCCGCCGACACCCTGATTGAAGGTTCGGATGGAAATTTTTACGGCACCGCTTACCAGGGCGGCATATACGGATACGGCTCGATATTCCAAATAACCCCGACCGGAGTATTGACTCCTATTTACGGCTTCTCCGGCAGCGATGATGGTGGCAATCCTTACGCCGGACTCATCCAGGGCGGGGACGGAAGTTTTTACGGAACGACGTTGCAGTTCGGTGTCAACGGATTTGGCACCGTGTTCCGCGCCGGTGCTGACGGCTCGTTCGACACGCTGATTTCCTTCGATGGAACCAACGGCGCTTTCCCGCAAGGCGGAGTGATTCAGGGGCCGGACGGCCTGCTTTACGGAACTACCTTCACCGGCGGCTCGAACGGTTTTGGGACCGTGTTCGCGTTGACCACCAACGGCGCGCTGACCACGCTTTGGTCGTTTAATTCCACGAACGGAAGCAGCCCGGCGGCATCGCTGGTGCGCGGCACAGACGGCAATTATTATGGCACCACTTCCGCCGGAGGCGCGGGCGGCCAGGGCACGGCGTTTCGCATTACGACGAACGGAACATTGACCACGCTGTTGTGGTTTGACGGCCTCAACGGCGCAGATCCCGAATCGCCGCTCATCCAGGCCAGCGACGGCAATTTCTACGGTACAACCGCCCAGGGCGGGACCGGCTTCAATCCCTCGGCTGGCGGCGGCAATGGCGCGATGTTTAAAATCACCGTGCCGACTTTTGTCACCAATACAATTACCGCCGATCCGGCAGTCCCTTCGTTTCTTTACATTTTCCGACTTCCAAATTTTACGACCACCCCCCTTGGCGATACGCTCACCTTTGCAAAAATCAGTGGGCCCGACTGGCTGCGCGCAAGCCCTCTGGGCGCTCTTCACGGTTTTCCGAGCAGTTCGGATATTGGAACAAACTTCTGCGTCGTTAGTTTGACTGACTCCAACGGTTTTACGGCGACAACCACTGTGATTGTCCCCGTCGTGCAGGAACCCAGCCCGATGTTTCTCGAAAATCCTTTCGCCGCGCCATGGGCCAATGTGAACCTCCCCTATTCAGCCACACTCGCGACCAACGTTGCGAATCCGCAAACGAACGAGGTAAATCTTTTTTACTACACGAAAATCAGCGGGCCATCCTGGCTAAATGTCGCGTTCAACGGAAAGCTTTCTGGAACGCCGACGCAAACGAACGTCGGTCCGAATTCGTTTGTCGTCAGCGCCGTGAATATTGACGGCGTCTCCAACACGGCGGCGATGTCGCTCTACGTCAACAGCGCCCCAATGTTTGTCGTGACGAATTTCAACCCGCCGACCGCCGCCGCCGGAATTCCTTACTCCGGCTCCCTCACCAACGACGTCACAGACCCCGATCTTTCTGCGGGAGACGTGCTGACGTTCTCCAAGGTAAGCGGAGCGAATTGGCTGAATGTCGCGTCCGACGGCGGACTTTCCGGCACACCGACAACTGCGGATGTCGGGCCGGATGCGTTCCAGGTGAGTGTCGCTGATTTCGGCGGTTTGTCCGCGACGGGCAATTTCACCATCATGGTCGCCTCGGAACCGCCGCCTGCGATCTCCGTGCAGATTTCGCTTCAAGGCACGAATGTTGTCCTTTCATGGGCCGGTGGAAAAGCGCCTTACCGGGTAAGAATGACAACCGATTTAGCCAATCCAAACTGGCAAAACCTCAGCGGCCTCACCAACGCAACAACCTACTTGCTCTCCCCCACAAACGTCAGTTCTTACTACGAGATAAAAGGAGAATAAGCCTGAAGGATTCAGTTGCTTAGGGTAGCGCGGTCGTCTCGACCGCCGTTTTCGGCGTCTTCCCGCCGAAAACCATATCAATCTCCGACTCCGTGCCCTTTGGTGTTGGTAAATTGCCATTGAATCAGCTGCCGGGACACCCGGGGACGGCCTCCACTACCCACTGAATCGTTTCGGCTAGGACAGCCTACTGCGCGGGCGTCATCAGTTGCCAGTTCCCGTTCTCGGCGTGGTTCGGGTCGTAATTGGCGTCGTTGGAATTGCGGTAATTACCGTAGCCATCCGTCCAGTGATACTGCTGCAAAAAAGAATGCTGGGACGTTCCCGTGTCAGGGTCATTCATCGTTTCCACGCCGCGAATATAATCATCCTGCGCGTCGTTTCCTGTGCGGGTCGCGCCGCCGCCTGAACCGCCATCACCACCGGCGCTTGAGGCAACTCGGGCATTGCGCGAAGCCACAAGGCTATGGTCAACGTTCGCCAAAAATTGGTTCTCGCTCGCAGTAAGTTCCGCGCTCCGTCGCCGCGCGCCCGCGACTTCCGCGGCATTCGCCCTCATCACTGCGGCGTAGTTGGCGCTTAATTTCTGTTTGACTGCCATCACTCGCTGGATGAAGTCCTGCGTCATCAGAAACGACTTCGGGATAGCCGCAAAAACATTTCGCCGCTTCTCCAACGTACCGGCGGGCGCGCGAAAACTATGCACGCACCCCAGCCCCCAAAGCGACTCGCCTTGCACCAATTGATAGTAGTGGATCGCGTAAAATTCCTCTTCCACCGGCTTCCCGTCCATCGTGTAAGTCACCTTCACGCCGACTCCGTGTTGGGTCGTGGCGAAATTGGCATGAAGCGCCTTCGCCAAATCCGGCAGATCGCGGCTGCCGACAAATTTCAAATCCGCGTATTGACTGCGATTTTTTTGAATGAACATCGCCAGGGCGGGCACCGGTTGCATGGGACGCATCGAAATGCCGTCAAGGCCGTCCTGCCCTTCGCGCATCGCCGCGCGAGGGCCGGGAAGATACCCGCAAATCAATGGGTGGAAAAAAAAGAAGGCCTCCGCGTTGGCCGGGTTCTCGATCGAGGCCGAGACCGTCATCGGTCGCATGATGTGCATCAGGTTCCAGCGAACTTCAGAAGAATCGCGCCAGTCCTTGGGCGCGCTGAAATGATACGCGACCATGCCGTTCATCTTCGGATCGACAATCTCGCGGATTGTGAAATGCTCGCCGTCAACAACAAAGCTCTCCGGCTTCTCCTCTGCCAAGACATTGATCGCGAGTACCGCGACAAGCGCGCCACTCGACGCGAAACGGAAAAGCTTTGTTTTCATAACTTGGAATCGGACAGGTGCATTTTTAAAAACATGTATCCACGTTATCACGCGAGTTCTGTTGAAAGCGGCAGAGGACTGCCGCTTTTGAACAAGCACTCTGGGGCGAGCGCCGGATTACGGCTACAATCCATTTACCCGCTCCTAATTTACAACCGGCCGCAAATAAATGTTCCGGTACTCAATGCCCGTATGGTCGCCTTGCAGATAAATCGGGCCGGGCCGGTCCACCCACGGCCAGAGCGCGCCCCCAGTCGGGCCAAGCACCGGCTGATTGTCAATAATCTTCGTCCCATTCAACACAACCGTCGCGTGGCGCTTCACAAAAGTGATGTCCAGCGTTTGCCATTCTCCGGCAGGTTTTTCGGCGCTGGAAGTCGGCGTGATGCGACTGTAAATCGCGCCCATGTTATGCGAGTCCAGCGGCTTGCCGTAACTGTCCTCGACCTGGCACTCGTAAATCCCCCGCAGGTAAATTCCGCTGTTGCCTTCCTTCGACAAACGCGTTTCAGCGTGCAGCTTGAAATCTTCAAATTCCGCCACCGTCCGCAGGTTTCCATAATTTTTATGCGGCTTGCCTTTTTCCTGCGCCTGAACGTTGCGGAGAATGCCGCTCTTCACGCTCCAGCCATTCACCGCATCCGGCTCAACAAGCTTCCAGGCGTCCATGTTGTCGCCCCCGAATAATTGAATTTTTTCTCCAAACTTCACCTCGCTCAGATCTGGCGCGGGCGGCATGGGCGGCAGGCGTTTGCCGGTGAATTCCGAACGCTCTTCGCCATTGCCGTTGGAATTCGGAAGAACGCTGACAAACTTGATGGTGTCACCGTCGCGAGTTGCCGTAATGGTTTCGGTGCGCTTGGTTTCGGAAGTCGTTCCGTCGGAGTTTTTCTTTCGGTCCCGGTGAACTCGCGTGAGAACGAGATTGTCTCCGTCCATGCGCGCGCCATCCAGCTTGAAAACGCTGCCCGCCACCCAAAGCATGCTAGCATCAATCCCCTGCCCACTCGACTCGACTCCCAGCCATCCGGTCCCTCCGCCGGGAAGTTCCATTCCCCATCCGCCGACGAAAGGATTATCGTCGGCACGGACCTGGGAAAAATTACAAACGCAGACAAAACCAAGCAAAATCGCGAGGTGCAATCGAAGTGATTTCATATCGCGACTCTGCCGAACTCAGACCCAGTTGGCAAGCCGAACCGCCCGCTAAAAAGGAGCGGACATGTCCGATTTTCAAGGTAGGGATGCCTCGCCGAGGCGTCCGCAATTTAAGAAAGCAGCCTGGACAGCAGCCGTGGGTGACACCCAAGAATCGGCTTTTGCGGATTGAGAGTAATGGTCGTGTAATGCGGAACGTCATCAGGGCCGGGCATCAATCGCGAAGGCCGTCCTGGCGCAACGATTTGTGTGTTTTGTTGAAAACGAATCCTTCTTCGGATTTTCATCCCACGATTTAATCACCGTGGCAAACCGCTCACAGAAAAAGTTATCGGAAGTTGTTCACACGTTGTTCCAATCACTTGCCTTCCGCCACCGACGCGTCGCGGTATTTATAATTGGCAGTGATGACGCTAAACAGGACTGCGACGACAAACGTCAACCCGGCATAAAGCATAAAACGCCCGGTGCTGACCGAGGCTTCGTGATTGCCTGAACCAGCCTCCGAAAAAAGCTTGGTCACCCCCACCACAAACAAATCGCCAACAGTCGTCGTGAGCAGGAAAAAACTCATGATAGTGCTCTTGAGTTCAGGCGCCGCTTCGCGAAAGGCAAATTCCAGGCCGGTCGTCGAGACAAGCACTTCCGCCGCAGTCAAGACTATGTATGGAACCGTCTGCCACATGACATTAAGTTGGTCTCCGGCCTCGATCCTTTTTTGGAGCGCCGCGACCACGAGATACGACGCGCCCGCGACAAACATTCCGCATGACATTCGCCGCAGAGGCGACGCCCATTTGCCAATACGCGGATAAAGCCCCCATGTGAACAATGGCACCATAATCATTACAAGCAACGCGTTCATCGACTGCATTTGCTCCGCCCCAATATCAATTCCGAAAATGGTGGTGCGAACCATTTTTTCGCCCTGCAAGACCCATGTCGAATTCGTTTGATCATACAAGGTCCAGAAAACGGGAATCAGCGCGAACACGAACAAAATAGGCGTGACTGAACGCGCCGCGGAAATTTCGTCGTCGCTGTAGCGCCCGCGCGCGCCGTTCCAAAAATTGTCGCCGGGATCGAGCTTGCCGAGCAGGCTGGTCGTCACCACCGACGCATACCAGAACACCGTGCAAGCAATCGCCGACCACCCAATCGCGCGGGTGATTGGGTTCATGCTCGAGTAAGTGACAATCGTCAGCGTCACGATGATGAACGTCGGCGCGCCAAGCGTCGTCAGCAAATTCAGCATCGGCCCGATTCGCGATCCCGCGCAGCGCGAATAAGCGTACAGGAAAACTGGAATGAATCCGGCAGACTTCGTTTTGCGCGCGGGCGGGACACGAACATATTTTTTTGTGCCCAGCCAGAAAATAAAGGTCGCCCCGGCCATTAAGATTCCTGGCACGAGAAAAGCGGGGCTGTACCCATAATTGTTCTTGATCCAGGGAATAATTAGGAACGAAAAAAAGGAGCCAAAATTGATCGACAAATAAAACGCGCCATAAGCCTTTTGCATCAGGTGCGATTGGTCCGGCCTGAATTGATCGCCCATGAACGCCGAGACGCACGGCTTGATCCCGCCGGACCCGAACGCGATCAACGCCAGCCCGGTGTAAAGGCACATCAACTTCCCATGAACGCCCCCCGCGTAATCGCTCAAGGCGAGCACACCATGTCCCGCGCAATAAAACAGCGAGACATACAAAATTGTATAGTAGCGACCGATGACTTTGTCCGACAGCCATGCGCCGAGCAGCGGCATAAAGTAATTGGCCGCGACAAACGCGTGAATGATGCTCGTCGAAGTGTCGGCATCCTGGCCAAGGCCGCCCTTGCCGCCCTTGAGAACTGCGCCGGTGATGTAACCGGCCAGGATACTCCGCATCCCGTAGTAACTGAATCGTTCGCACGCTTCGTTGCCGACGATATATTTGATTTGGGCGGGCCAGCGGTCGGAAGCGCCCTGTGGAACAGGCGAAGGCGAGGCGTTCGGCGTAATGGCCATTTAATTTATGGTCGGGATTGCGCCGCCAACAGCAAGCAAAATTCACCTCAAACCGCCCCTCCCTTTTGTGGTAGGGACGCCTCGCCGAGGCGTCCGAGGACCGCTCGGCGAGCGGTCCCTACCCGCTCTTTTAATTTCTTTTGCGTCGCATTAATTCGCCGAGATAAGTTTTCCACCAAATCGCAAGACAGATGATCACAGACACCCGTCCGATCCAATTAAACCACGCCGGATCGGCAGGTTTAAAGAAAAGCGCACAAAGAATTATAGACCCAATAATTGTGCCTCCTATAAAAGACGCTCGGAGTTGTCGAGCAGACATTCGTTTAAGCGGCGCTTTTTTCCCAATACTTCCAAACATAACGGGGATGAATGTGCATTCGGAATACAATTCGTCAAACGCGCTCAACAATATATTTTACAACTCCCGCAGCGCCACCGCGATGGGCAACCGCGCCGCGCGAATCGCCGGCAACAACCCGCCAACCAATCCGATTGCAGCCGCCCAAAGCATCCCTTCAGTCAACAATTGCGGCGTGACCCGGAAAGCGAAGGCCACCTGGCTGAAGCTTTGGAAATTCATCGTCGAAGTGTGAAAATCGTTGAACGCAAAATAAGCCAGACTTCCGCCGATCAAGCCGCCGATCAGCGCCAGAATAAACGATTCCAGCATCAGTGACACCACGACCGCCCCGCTTCCGAATCCCAACGCCCGCAATGTCCCGATTTCCCGCGTCCTCGCCGCCACCGCGCTGTACATCGTGTTCAACGCGCCGAATACCGCGCCGATGGCCATCAGGAACGCGATGATGAATCCAAGCGAGGTGATGAGGCGCGTCATTGCTTCGGATTGTTGCTCGTAATATTCTGATTGACGCGACACTTTTACGTTCAATTGTGGGTTCGCGGTCAGCGAATCCTTGAACGCATCGAATGCAGCCGGGGAAGTCAGCCGCGCGCGGACCGATTGAAAGGAATCGCCCCGATTGTACGCCGCTTGCAGAACCTTGGCATCCGACCAGATTTCCGATTCGGAAACCGCGCCATTGGCGGAAAATACTCCGACGATCGGCCATTGGTAGCGCCCAACCTTGATCGTCGAACCGATGTCCAGGCCGGAAAATTCATGTTGAGCGCCGGCGCCGACGATCACTTCATCCTTCCCCCAGTCAAACATACGCCCTTGAACGATCTTCACGTTGCCGCTCACGTCAATCGCAGCCGGCTCAATTCCCCGCAAAGGAACATTCGCGTCCGTGCCTGTGGAGCGCTTCGGCAAATTAATAATGACAAACAATTCCGCCGACGACAGCGGCCCCTTCGTGTTGCGCGCGATGCTCGGCGAATCGGCGATGATCTGCGTTTGCTCGCGGGAAAAACCGCTGACCATCTCGCTGTTCGCGCCGCTGCGCAGCACGATGGCCGCGTCCGGCAAACTGGAAACAGTCATCGCCCGCGTGAAGCCCACCGCCATCGACAGCACACCGACAAACACCGCAACAACGCCCGCAATCCCAATGATCGTGGCGGCAACGGCCCCGCGACGTTGCGGGATGCTCATCAATCCGAACCGGGTGATCGACGCGATTTGTGAAAACCAATTCATGTCGCCGTTCGTTTACATTCTTCGCAACGCGTCTGCCGTGCGAAGCCGCAACGCCTGAAGCGCCGGGAAAATTCCGGTCGCAAGACCGAGCGCAACGCAGAGCGCCGCGCCGATCACCAATTGCCGCGCGGGCAAAAAGAACATTGGCAACATGCCGCCAGTCGGATCGCCGCGCCGGATAAATAACCATGCCAGAGCCAACCCTGCACACCCGCCGACAATCGACACCAGACACGACTCAATTAGGACGAACGAGACAACCTGCGGATTCGTGAAACCGATGGCTTTGAGCACACCCAACTCCCCCGTCCGCTCGCGCACCGCCTGCGACATCGTGTTGCCCGCCACGAGCAGGATCGTGAAAAACACCGCGCCAAGAATCGCCGCCACGATCAACGCGATGTTTCCGATTTGATTCGCCCACGCCTGCACGAACGCGCCTTCCGGTTCCGCTTTGGTTTCAGCGTCGGAATTTTCAAATTCCGCATCCACCAGTTTCGAGATGTTCGCCGCCTGCGCCGGATCTTTTATTTTGATGGTGTACCAGCCGACTTTTCCCTTGCCGCTGTTGGCGTTGCGCGCTTCATCAAAATAATCATAACGAAAAAAAAGCGCCGTCGTGTCTGTGTTCTTTTCTTTGCCGTCGAAAATTCCCACAATATCAAAATCCCATGTGAAGTCGCCATTGGCCTGCGACCAAATCGTCGATTGAATCGGCACTTTATCGCCGATTTTCCAATGAAATTTTTCCGCCGTCTTCCGCCCGACGATTGCGCCAGTGCGCGTTTCCAGCCACGCCTTTTTCTGCTCCGGCGGAAGCACGATTTCCGAAAAGACGGAAAGAAACTCATCCGGCTCGACGGGCGCCTGCATGAAGAAATTCTTCGGGTCCTGATAAATTCCGCCAAACCACGTCTGATGCGCCGCGAGCAGCACGCCCGGAATCCGCTTCATGCGTTCTTTGTAACTCGCCGGCAAAAGCTGGATGATGGATACTTTGTGGCGCACGACAAGGCGATCCGCGCCAGCCATTTGGACGCCGCCCGTCAAAGCCTGTTTGATCGCCGCCAGAAAAGCGAACAGCACAAACGCCACGAGAATGGAAAGAATTGTGAGCGCTGTCCGCGCCTTCTTCCGCTTGAGGTTGCTCCAGATGAGCGGGAAAAATTTCATTTTGCCGGCTCGCTCCCAAGCTGGCCCTTGTCAAGATGAACCGTCCGTTCCGCGCGGGCCGACGCGTGCGGATCGTGCGTGACCATGATGATCGTCTTGCCGTGGTCGTGGTTCAGCGCGTGGAGCAAATCCAAAATCTCATCGCCGGCTTTGCGATCAAGGTCGCCCGTCGGCTCGTCGCAAAGCAACAGCGTCGGGTCGGTCACAATCGCGCGGGCGATGCCGACACGTTGCTGCTCACCGCCGGAAAGCGTGCGCGGATAATGTTTGGCGCGATGCGAAAGTCCAACGGCGTCCAGCGCAACCGCGACATGCTTCCTGCGCTCCGATTTGGAAAGATGCGTCAGAAGCAGCGGCAGTTCGACGTTCCGCTCCGCGTTCAGGACAGGCATCAGGTTGTAAAGTTGAAAAACAAACCCGACATGCCGCGCCCGCCAACGCGCCAAGTCCTGGTCCGACAGCGAGTCAATACGATCTTCGCCCACTCGCACCGAACCGCGCGTCGGACGGTCCAGCCCGCCAATCAAATTCAGCAAGGTGCTCTTGCCGGAACCTGATGGACCCATCAACGCGAGAAATTCCCCCTTCGCGACTTGCAGGCTCAGATTCGCCAGCACATGAATGTCTTCCGATCCACGATGGAAAACCTTTTCCACTTGATCCACGCGGACGAGTCCCGGTTTGGATGTCGCAGTATCACTCATGGGTTTTTTCTTTCACTGCGGCTCCATCTTTCAATCCCGGCGGCGGTTCCGCAATCACTTTTTCACCCGCCGAAACCCCGGCGCTTAGCACCGCATAGTCACCCTGGGTGATTCGGATGCTGACAGCCCGCCGTTCCGCGTGGCCATTCTGGAAAATAAAAACAATGTCGCGCCCGTCTTGAGATTGGAGCGCGGCTTTAGGAATGATCACCGCCGACACAGGAATGGCCGACGCAGATACCGCTTCTTGAAAAGCCACTTTCACCGACATGTCAGGAAGAATTCGCGGGTCCAGCTTAAGGAAGCCGACGCGCACCTTCACCGTCGATTTCTGCCGATCCGCCGTCGGAATAATCGCAATGACCTTGCACGGAATTTTCCAGTCCGGGTACGCGTCCAGCGTCGCTTCCGCGGGTTGTCCCGCTTCGACGCGGTTGATGTAACTCTCGTTGACGTCCAGCTCGATCTCCAGCGAATTCATATCGACAACCGTGCAAATCCCCGTCCGCGTAAACCCGCCGCCTGCCGAAACCGGTGAAATCATCTCGCCCGGCTGGGCGTCTTTCGTCGTGACAACGCCGTCGAACGGCGCGCGAATCACCATGTCATCCATCTGTTGATTCCACTGGGCCACTGTCCGTTCGGCCGCGGTGATATCCACTTCCTGCCGCGCCAGCCGCGCCCGGAGCATCATCGCGTCCGACTCCGCTTTGTCCAAATCCGAAGCTGAACTGAGATTGATATTCGCAAGATTGGAGACTCGCAGAAATTCCCGGTCAGCCTGTTTGAGTTGCGCGCGAGTTTCGCCGAGAGAAAGCTTCGTCGATTCCAATTGCGCCTGCGCCACATCCAGTCCCGTCTTCACGTTCAGATCGTCCAACCGCGCCAGCACCTGCCCGTCCTTGACCTTCATTCCCTCCTCGATCAACACGTCGATCACCTTGCCCGTCGTCTTGGCGGAAACCGTCGCTTTCCGCCGCGCCGTGACATAACCGGTCGCATTCAATACGGTGCGATCCGCCGAGCCTCCGCCCGTTTGACGAGCCAGAACCGTTTGCACCTCGACGACCTCGGTTCGCCCCTTCAGAAAAACCGCCGTCCCCATTGCTAACCCAATGACGACGAGGAGGACGACAACGTATTTCCCCCAGGAAGCGCCCGAAGATCGCGCCTGTTCCGGCCCTCGATCAATTCGCAGATCATTCAACGACGGTTTCGCCGAACTCATAAAAACTCCACCATACTCAAACAACAAACGGGACGCCAGCCATCTTAGGCGTTGTCGAGCGATGACGGTTGCGGTAAACAAAAGCCATGTCACTGCGAAAATTTGCTTTTGGAATTCCCGCCCTCGTTTGCTGCCTGCTGTGTTCGACGCCAGCCTCGCGCGCCGCCGACACCGTTACCTACGAAGCCGCACCCGGCCCCGGCGGCGGCAAACATGTTGTGTTTCTCACCGGCGACGAAGAATATCGCTCGGAGGAAGGGCTTCCGATGCTTGCGAAAATTCTCGCAAAGCGTCACGGCTTCAATTGCACCGTCCTTTTTAGCATCAACCCCGCGGGCAGCATTGATCCCGATTGCCAGACGAACGAACCGGGCCTCGAAGCGCTCGATTCCGCCGATCTTTGCGTCATGCTGCTCCGCTTTCGCGAATGGCCGGATGACAAGATGAAACATTTCGTCGATTACCTGAACGCCGGCAAGCCGATCATCGGCCTTCGCACCGCCACCCACTCCTTTTCCTATCAACGCAACAAAACCAGCCCATACGCCAAATACGATTGGAACAGCACGGCGTGGCTGGGCGGTTTCGGTCGCCAGGTGCTCGGCGATACCTGGGTCAGCCATCACGGCGAACACGGGAAGGAAAGCACGCGCGGCATCATCAACGACGCGGCGAAGGACAATCCGATCCTCCGCGGAGTTTCCGATCTCTGGTGGCCAACGGATGTTTACACAGTGTCGCACCTCCCCTCTGACGCAACAGTGCTCGTGTGGGGCCAGGTGCTTTCCGGCATGAGCCACGATGATCCGCCAGTTGAAGGCGAGAAAAACAATCCTCTCCAGCCCCTTGTTTGGGCGCGGAATTACACAAGCGAATCGGGCAAGGTATCCAGGATCGTCGCCACCACCGCCGGATCAGCCGTCGATCTGAAAAACGAAGGCCTTCGCCGGCTGTTCGTCAACGCGTGTTATTGGACAATGAACATGGAAGACAAAGCCCCCGCGATGGCGAATGTCGATTACGTCGGCGACTACAACCCGACCTACTTCGGCTTCAAAGGAGGCAAAAAAGGCGTCAAACCCGACGACCTGAAATTCGACACCTCCCACTAACCCAATATTTGACAATTCCCGGTAGGGCGGCGTTGCCGCGCCGCCGTGACCAAGTCTGACTGCGGCTTATTCGAAGACTGTCTCCAACCCGGAAATGACTTCGCGCAGAGCCGCAGAGAACGCAGAGAAATTAATTTTAGAGTCTTCTTCCTCTGCGGCCTCCGCGTCTCTGCGCGAGCTTTTTATCCCAAGATTCTACTCGTACTTCGTGTCCGCCTTCGCCGCTGGCGTAGGCACCGTCGCCTGCGGGTGATCATGCAAATAACCATCCACATTACGGGTCACAACAAGTTGCCCCCACATAATCAAGTAATGCCCCGGGTAAGTGCAGAAATACTCGTAATTCCCCTCCTCCGTCGGCGCGGTAATTTTCAGCGAAGTCTTGTGCCGCGGCTCAATCAACGCCGTCGCTCCAAGAATATCCCGGCTTCGCGGAATGAACGCCCGCCCCTGCCCGTCCAACTGGTCCGGCTTCATCTTCGCAGAAGCCAGGCCAATTTTTTCCCGCATCCCGGGCTTCACAATGACCAGGTTGTGCGGCATGAAATCGACGTTCTCAAATCGAATTTCAAACGGCTGCCCCGCCTCCACAACAAGCCGGGGCGTGTCATAACGCATCTGCTCGCGAACCGTCCGGATCACAAAAACCGGAACGCGCAGTGCGTGCAAGTCGCTCTGAAAACCCGCTGAAGGCGGCGCGGGCAAGGACGCCGCAAGATCATTCGCCAGTTGCACCGTCTCGATATAGTCTTGACTAGTCCGGTCGCTCACCGGAACCGTCTTCGCCCACGCCACAAGCCCAAGCGCAGCTTCCGAAGAAGCCTCGCGAGCCTTGGGCCACACGGAAGTCGGCAACACGCGCAACGCCTGCGCCGCATCAGGAACTTCCTCCCCGCGCGAAATCAACGCCGCGAGCGCATTAAAGATGGATGCAGGATCGTGATTCATCGTCGCAAGGGCGCGAATCGCCGCCCGCCGAATCTCGCGTTCGTTGTCCCCGCTTAATTGCCACGAGGCATTTTCCGGTTGCGGCAGCGGATGTGTCAACAATGGCAAAACTCGCGCATACGGTTTCGCGCGCAGGTCCGAATCATTCAGAAACGGAATGCCGCTCACCATGTCCGCGAACGCCGCCGGTGATTGCGCCGCTTCGCTCCAAACCTTGTCAAACGAATTGTCACCCATCGCCATCGCCGCCCACGCCGCCTGGCGGACATCCGGCGACTTCGCGCTCATCGCGAGCGACGACAGCCGCGAGCGTTCCTTCTCCAGTTGATCTCGCGGCTGCCAAGTCAGCAAATGCGCAAAACTCGCCTGCGCGCCTTCGTCCGAATCCAGGTTCGCGCCGAACAGGCTGAACAATTGCGCCACTCGGCTGGTGCCCGTTTTCTTGGCAAGCTCGCTCAACGCGTTCAACCGCTCAGAATCCGTCGCATCCCGGCGCTCGACCAAAGCGGTCAACGTCGGCGCCGTTCCCGGCAGCTTCAACAACTCAGCGCTGTCAAAACTATTCATCAGGTAATTCAGCCCGGCGGGATTATCGGCGGCAATCGGCTCGCGGTTTTCGAACGCCTTCAACACCCACGGTTTAAGCTGCCGCATCGTTTCGCTCAGCATGTAATTCAAATAGTAATCCGTCTCGTGTTTGAGGATCGTCAAAGCGACGTTTGCCGCCTCCGCCGTGCGGAAAAAGCTCGCGCCGCGAACCGCCTCAAGCCGCACCCGTGGGTTGGCGTCGTCCGCAAGCGCCTTGAAAAGGTCCAGCGCATCCGGCACACGGTCGCGCCAATAACAAAGCACCCGCCCCGCGGCGGCGCGCGCTTCCCACGCGGGAGAATGGAGCAGCCGCTGCAAAAGATTCTCGTTGACAACATTGTTCCAGTCATAAACCCAAAGCGCCTCCAGCAAATCATGCTCGTGCGTGGGCGACTTCGCATCAAGGGTCTTAACCCACTTGTTGACAGCATCGAGGACTTTGGCCGTCGGATGTTTGCCCAGCTCGATCTTCGCCAGTTCGCGCGTCCGATTTTCCGGCTCTTTCAGCAATTCTAGCAAAGCCGGAATGCTCGCGCCGTCGATCGTTGGCTGCTTCAAAAGCGGGCGGTCTTCGTAAGTGATCCGGTAAATGCGCCCGTGATCCTGCTCACGATTCGGGTCGCGCAGGTGATGCTGCATATGGCCGATGAGCGGCTTGTGCCAGTCGGCGAAATAAATCGCGCCATCCGGGCCAATGTTGACAGCCACCGGGCGAAAATTCGAGTCCGACGAACTGACCAGGCTCTCCAGCAATTCACCCTTCTGCCCGGACCCGCTCTGGCTCATCTTGACAAGGTAAATGCCCTGAAAGCCGATGACATTGCAGTTCAAAAAGTCGCCTTGGAATTCCTCCGGAAAATGCCGGCTGCTGATCATCCCCGTCCCCGCGCACGGACGCGACGGGCGGGCCCAGAATTGCTCCATTTGCTCGTGCTTCTGCGGATAATCAATATGTCCGCTGAACCCCGGCCCAAAGAAATTCTCATTGCCGGTGGCGTCCGTGATAAGATCATTCCCCCAGTAATCGAAAAGGCGTCCGTGCGGGTTTGCGAAACCATAGGAAACGTACGTTTCAAAACTCCCCGTGCGCGGTTCAAATCGGTAGATCGCGCCGTCCGTATTGCGCACCGGCCCCATCATCGTTTCAACGTCCGTGCGGTGGAAGACGCCGTCGCTGAGGTAAACCGCGCCGCCCGGGTCGAGGCAGAGTGAATTGGCAGTGTGATGCGAATCCCCCGAAGCCATTCCCATGACGACGCGCTCAATCGGCCCTCCTTTGCCGTCAACTTCCGGCACATACCACAAATCCGGCGCTTCCATCAACAGCACGCCATTCTTGTAAAATTGAAAACCAGTCGGAGCGTTCAAGTCATCCATGAAATGCGTGACTTTGTCGGCTTTGCCCGTCCCTTTGGTGTCTTCAAAAATCAGGATGCTGTCGCCCACCTTGCTCGTCGGCGTGCGTTCCGGATAATTTTTCCACGCCGCAACCCACAAACGCCCCTTGGTATCCCAGGCCATTTGAACCGGGCTTACCAGTTCCGGAAACTGTTCCTCGCTCGCAAAAAGATTCACTTTCATGTGTGAATGCACAGTCATTTTGCCGATCGCCTCCTCCCCCCCGAGATAGACAAACGAACCGTCCGCGTTCTGTCCTGGAGTGTCGGTGGGCACCTGTGTCACCCCGGGAAGATTCGAGTCATCGACTGGAATGTCGCTCCCTTTCGCCAATGACCAGATGCGCTTGTCCCGGTTTGCGGTCAAGGTATCGCGCTGGGCCATTTCCTCCTGCATGACCTTGAAATTTGAAATGAACGGCTGAGGCGGCGTGCGATCAGTAATCATGTTCTTTTTCGGCGCGTAGGCCAGATCCGAACGCCCGCCATAAACGTTGTTGCCGTCGATGGTGCGATACCGTTGTTCCCACTGGTAATCCTTCTCATTGACCGCCGCGCGAAGTTGTTCCTCGGCCAGCCCGCTGACTTCAGGCTTCCCGACAACCGACGACCTGCCAAACGCCTGCATGATCGCTCGCGCCAGCAATTGGTCGCCCTCATCGGTAAGAAAAAGCCCGTTGACCGTCAGCGATTGCCGTTTCTTTGCGGCGGCCGCGAACATTTGTTGCGACGGCGTGAACAAATCAACAAACGGCACCCCGTCCCGCCGCGCCACTTCCGCCATCGCCGTCGTGTAAAGACGAATATTTTCGTTGTCGTGTTTCGGATCGGGAAAATTCATGTCCTGGTTCCGTTCGCACGCCGCGGGAGAAAAAAGCACGATGCGCGGATGCCCCTTGCCGGAGTAATTTTTCCCCTGGGTGTCCTTGATCCAGGAATCCAGGTCGGCCTTGAACTTTTCCACGCCCAACGGCCCTTGGAACGATTCATTAAAGCCGAAGAAGGCAAAGATCACATCCGCCTGCACCTTCGTCAGCCAATCGTCCGGCGTTCCGAAACCGGCCGGACGCCGGCGCAACGCCACTTCGTCGCCGGGCATCGCCAGATCGCGCACCACCAAATCGTAGTCTGGATAACGACTGTAAAAATATGTTTCCAGCCAGCCGGAATGCTGAAAGCGGTCGGCGATGGAGCTGCCGATCAACGCAATGTGGTCGTTGGGTTTAAGTTCCGGCGCGGGATTTTGCTGGCCGCGTCCGACGGTTGCGCAAAGAAGCGCTATTACAGCAGGGATTAGTCTATTTTTCATCATCTGGTCTCTGAACATCGTCCTTTGACGGCGACATAAAATCAATATTCATTACTCAAGTAAGCAAGGCAGTCCTTGAAGGTAGGGACGCCTCGCCGAGGCGTCCGCAAACAATCAAACAGGCCGCCTTCGCCAGTCAACTGCAAAACAAAAGCGTTAATTTACAATTTCTTACACAATGTTAGATGCAATTGCCCATCTCTAATTCGCCACACACTCAATTGCCGCCGCCGAAAACGCCGGCAGCATTATTGCGCCGCCCGCCGTTGGTAATTCGACAATTTTAACCCGCTCCGGTTCATTCCAATGATTTTCCACATCAGGCTGGTGTCGCCGCAAAACATCAGAAACAGCGCTGGCCGAGACAACTCGGGGGTTCGTTTCAAATCCCGCAAACCCCGGAGCAAACTCAATTTCGTCTTTCGTTGGATTCACCGCGAATATGACAAAAGATTTTTTGTCATCCGAACCGCACGCAAAAAGATCAATCCGCCCGTCATACTGCGAAATTCGCAACGGCACCGGTTTCGCGTGTAGCGAATAAAGCTTCATCACGTAATGGCTCGGCTGCCGAAGAACGCCCGCGCCCGATGCCGCCGTGAGAATCGTCGCGCCACAGTAACTGTTCGCAAGGTTCGAGCGATTGGCGATTTTGATTTTGTCCGAGCGCCGCATCATCAGGTTCATGTAACGCGCGTTCTCGATTCCCGCGAACAGCGTCGATTGCCTCGCGCGCCCGAGGCCCCAAGCTCCCGCGTCGATGTTCCATTCGGTCACGCCCACCTTGATGTGCGAGCAGCCAGGCGTTTGGTCAATCATTTTAAAAATGCGATCAAAATCCAACTGGCACTCGGCCAAATCAGTTGTGTAGTGATGCGGACAAACAAAATCAACATCGCGCCCCACGCCGTCGAGCAACTTTTGCGACGGATCGCACGTAAGAATTTTTGCGTCCGCCTCCGCAGACCGAATCGCTTTGATGAACGCCGGAAATTGATCCAAATAACCCGCGTCGTTGGAATTGATCTCATTGCCGACTTCCCAATACTGAACATGGTAAGGAGCCGGATGCCCGTTCGCCGCCCGCTTGCCGCCCCACTCCGTGTTCGCGCCGCCATTGCAATACTCGACAAGATCATGCGCGCTCTGCGGCCCGTCGGCAAAGCTCACACAGATCAACGGCGCGGCCTCGACCAACTCACAAAACTGGCAAAACTCATCAATGCCCACATCGTTCGGATCAATCCGCCCCCAATTCTCATTGCGCCACGGCGTCCGTTGATCGCGGTCGCCGATCCCCTTCTTCCAGAGGTAATGCCCCGGATCAATTGTTGACCCGCCCCAACGAAGAATGCCGGGCCGAATCTCCTTGATCGCCTCGACAACATCCGCCCGCCAGCCGTTCCTGTTGTCCCCCGGCATCAGTGAAAGTTTGTTCACCCAAACTTTTCCCTGTCCTTCCGCGCGCAATTCAAACACTGCCAGGTCCGTCGTCCCGATGGAAGTCATCTTGACCGAACGTTTCTCCCAATTTCTCGTTGCCTGTGGAATTTCCGCCGACCCAAGCGTCAACCATTCCCCCGTCGGCAGCGCAACCTTGAGAATCGCCGTTACCTTGACTCCACTGTCCCCGCGCAGATAAGTGGAAAAGTTATATTCCATCCCCTTCCGCGCCGAGAGCCCGGATTGAGTGAGACTCCCCGGTTCGTTCCCCGCAGTAATTCTTGCGCAACGTTTTCCGTTAAAAGGATTTTCCGCGTCGTAAGTCCAAGTCGAATTTGTGTCCCACTCCCGATCACAAATATCATGCGACCCATCGTAATAAACCCAGTCCGCCGTCTGAATCACCCCCGCGAAAGACCGGTCATTCAACAACTCCGCCCACGAACCCGGCACCACGTCATCCAGCAATTCCATGAAATTCCCAAACAACGTAGGTTCGATTCGCCCGCCCGAAATCGCCTCAGCCCGAATAACCGCGCCCGGCCCCGCCGCGTAGGCACCCGCAGAAATCCCGATTGCGACGACAATCGTTGCGAAAAAGTGCTTCGCGGGAAATTTCACGCCCCCATTTTACCGCCGCTCCAAAGGAAGCCAAGTCTTTGCTCAAAGCAAACGCATCACAACTTCGAGGTAGGGACGCCTCGCCGAGGCGCCCGCGGACTACCCGGCAGACCCTCACCGAGACGCACCTGAATAGACCACAGACGCGGTAACTTCCAAAGAACGTATTTTACTCCCTCTCTTCCACGCGCGCGTGGAGAAGAGGGCCGGGGAGAGGAGGTTTCGCCCACTCATCATCCAGGAGTGACATCAATTTTGAAATGAAACATTGCCACATTCATTTCCGCAACTTTTTGAATATTAAAACCCCACCCTGAGTCTTTACTGGACTTTGCTTCCAACGAAACCTATTACGATGCCAATGACCAAACGTTTTTTGTCCCCTCTACTGTTCGCGGGTTTGCTTTCAATCCTCCCGAGTGCAACACACGCGCAGCCGCTTCCAAAAATCAAACTCCAGCCAATCTTCAAGAGCCGAATCTTTGATCGCCCCGTCTGGATGTGCCAAGCTCCCGGCGACGCCGACCGCTTCTACGTAATCGAAGAAACCGGCCGCGTCCTCATCCTGCAAAAAGGAAGCGACGGCAGCGATGCCAAGGAATTCATGAACATCAAGGAGCGTTCGCCATTCATCGAGAACGGCCCGAACACCGCCATCGGTTTGCTCGGCCTTGCATTTCATCCCGGTTTTGCGACGAACCGCCTCTTTTACGCGCTTTACAATCAACCGAACACCAACAAAGCCATCTCCTTCCCCAACCGCACCATCATCAGCGAATTCAAAACATCCGCGAGCAATTCCGACGAGGCCGACCTCTCTTCCGAACGAATTCTTTTTGACATTCCCGAACCGTTCAAAAACAACATCGGCGGCCAGATGAGCTTCGGCCCGGACGGCTTTCTCTACATCTCGCTCGGCGACGGCGGCTCCAACAACGACCCTTACGGCAGCGGACAAAACCCCGGCTCGCTCCTGTCAAAGATCCTTCGTATTGACGTCAATTCCCGTGCCGCCACCGGCTCCGGCAAGGATAAAAAAGAACTCCCCTACGCCATTCCCTCCGACAATCCCTGGGTTGACGAAATCGACATGGGCAACTCCGGCGCGCGCAAGGAAATGTACGCCTGGGGATTCCGCGTCGTCTGGCGCTTCAGTTGGGACCGCAAGACGGGCGATCTTTGGGGCGGCGACGTCGGCGAGCACCTTTGGGAGGAAGTCGATTTGATCGTCAAAGGCGGCAATTACGGCTGGAACGCCCGCGAAGGCGCGCACCATTTCAAACCCGTGGCTCCCGGCGCGCAATTCATCGAACCCATCATCGAATACCCGCACTCGCCAAAACTTTTGCCTCAATCCCAATTCCCGAAACACGGCATCGGCGTCTGCGTCATCGGCGGTTACGTCTATCGCGGCGCAAAGTATCCGCCACTCGACGGCGTTTATCTCTACGCCGATTTCAGCCTCGGCACAATTTTCGGCCTCCGCTATGACGAAGGCAAAGTCACCGATTACGGCACAGTTCTGGAACAACCCAAAAACATCGTGAGTTTCGCGGAAGACTCTGCTGGCGAGTTGTATGTCCTAACCATGACCGAGCACAACGACGGCCACATCTTCGCAATCGAAGCCGAATAATCTGGTAGGACGGCGTTGCTGCGCCGCCTCATAAATGCCCTCGCCAAATCTTTATGAACTACAAAAATCCCCGTCAAGTGGTCTTGGCACCTAACGAAACTTCCATTGTCTCGCCCGCCATCACCCCCCTCTCTTCCACACGTGTGTGGAGGAGAGGGCCGGGGAGAGGAGGCTCCTTTTTCGACAGTTACTCCTTTTTGAGCTTGGCTCTCTTCCTCTGCCTCGCCTCCATCTCACAAAAAACGCAAGCCGCCGAACCCTCCGCGAAAATCTCCGCCGCGCTCCAACCCTACATCGACAGTCATTCCCTCGCCGGCGCAGTCACGCTCGTTGCGAACAAGGACGACATTCTCAGCATCGACTGCGTTGGCTACTCCGATGTCGCCGCCCGCAAACCGATGAAGCCCGACACCATGTTCTGGATCGCCTCCCAATCAAAGCCGATGACCACTACGGCTTTCATGATGCTTGTCGATGAAGGAAAAGTCAGTGTCGATGATCCCGTTGAAAAATACCTGCCCGAATTCAAGGGCCAAATGCTCGTCTCTAAACGCGACGGCGACCGTCTCCTTCTCAAAAAACCGTCCCACCCAATTCTCATTCGCGAAATCCTCTCGCACACCAGTGGCCTCCCCTTTTCTTCGCGCCCCGAACAACCGACCCTCGACGCCCTCCCGTTGCGAGAAGCCGTGATGAGCTACGCCATGTCCCCGCTCGAATTTGAGCCGGGCACAAAATACGCCTACGCCAACGCCGGCATCAACACCGCCGCGCGCATCATCGAAATCGTCAGCGGCATGCCCTACGAAGAATTCATGCGCCAACGCCTCTTCAAACCGCTCGGCATGAAAGACACCACCTTCTGGCCCACGAAAAGCCAGGAAAGCCGAATCGCAAAATCCTACAAGCCCAACACCGCCAAAAACGACCTCGAAGAAATCCAAATCAGCCAACTCCACTATCCGCTGTCCGACCACCCCATTCGTTACCCGATGCCCGCCGGTGGACTTTTCTCCACCGCCCACGACGTTGCGCGGTTCTGCCAGATGATTCTCAACGGCGGCCAACTCGACGGCAAACGCTACCTCTCCGAAAACGCTGTCAACATGATGACCAGCAAGCAAACCGGCGATGCTGTCAAGGACAACTACGGATTCGGCTGGGGCGTCGGTCCCGATTGGGCCAGCCACGGCGGCGCGGAATCGACCAATATGGAAATCAACCGCAAACACGGTTTGGTGCTGATATGGATGGTCCAGCACGCCGGTTTCCCCAACAACGGCAACAAAAGCCAGGCCGCATTCAAAGAAGCCGCCCTCGCCCAATTCACCAAATGAACTCCCAAGGTCCTCGTTTGAAATCAAAAAAACAGACTGACAGCGAACCATCGGTGCGTCTCGACATTGCTACCGCTATCAACTCGCAAGGCGGCGCGAAGCGTTTGGAGTGCTCCGGCTTGCCGGAGCTTTTGCACTTGGAGAAAGCGGCGGCAATCCGTCGAGCTGAGGCTTGGCCGAACCGCGACATGCCAAAATCCAAATCAGTTATTGCGTTATCATAGCAGTGTCAAGATGCCCCCGCGACCCCTTGAACCGTCCATCACCCCAGCTCCCTCTCTTCCACAGGTTGTGGAGGAGAGGGCCGGGGAGAGGAGGTTTCTCTCTCGATAGGTTTACTGGGAGGGCAAGCTTTGCCGGAATATATATTTGACTCGCATGGAAAATAAATTGGCCGTTGCGCTGACCGTTCTGTTCTTTTCGCTTTCCACATTCATTGCCAAGGCCCAACCCGACACCAACCGCTTTCGCGCCGTCGTCCTCGCCGAACGCGGCGACCAGCACAAAGAATTCGTCGCCGCCGCGCTAATCTGGCTCAAGGCCACCGCCCAACAAGACCATTTCCAAATCGACGTTCTTGAAAACCCCGACAAATTCACCAAACCATTCCTCGCCCAATACCAACTCATCATCCAACTCAACTACCCTCCCTACCGCTGGACCGATGAAGCCAAAGCCGCATTCATCGACTATATTGAAAATGGACGCGGCGGCTGGGTCGGAATGCACCACGCCACACTCCTCGGCGAATTCGACGGCTACCCCATGTGGCCCTGGTTTTCCGAATTCATGGGCGGCATCCGATTCAAAAACTACATCGCAAAACGCGTCTCCGGCGACGTCATCCTCGAGGAGCCAACCCATCCGGCCTTCCAAGGCCTGCCGCCCCATTTCACCGTCAAAGAGGAAGAATGGTACACCTACAACAAAGATCCGCGCCCAAACGTCCACGTCCTCGCCCGCGTCGATGAATCCAGCTACGACCCGCCCTCGGACATAAAAATGGGCGACCACCCCGTCATCTGGACCAACGACAAAATGAAAGCCCGCAACATCTACTTTCAAATGGGCCACCACCCCACCCTCTTCAACAACGAAAATTACAAAACCATGCTCCGCAACGCCATCCTCTGGGCCGCCGGCAACAACAATCCACCTGCCAAATAAATCGACCAAAAATGCAATTCCCGTTGAAGATTAACGCCTATATTAATAGTTGACTGGTAGGGACGCCTCGCCGAGGCGTCCGCAAACGGTGCATCCCATTCTGTTCTGACTCCGAGGCGTCCGCACCTCGGAGTTTAGAGAATTGCCTGGAATCATGTAGCGACTGCCGCAAATCCTATTCGTCCCATCCCTCCCATTCCTCATATCCTCAGAAACCCGTCAAAAAAACAACCAAACTGACGTGTTATGCACTTCTCTAAGAGACTTTTCCGACTTTTTTTCAACTAAAGCAAAACCCTGCAAAGACCGATAATTCCCCCATACCGGCAAATGTTGGCATGCAGACACTTATGAACCAATCGCACAAATTGCATTCCCTTGAAGGTCTTCGAGGGATCGCCGCCTTCATAGTCGTCTTTCATCACCTCCGGCTGACATTTTACGCAACCTCCACGACAGATATTCTTCACCAATTTGCTCATCTCCCGCGTGCGGGATCGCATCTCCTCCTGGCCGCAATTGAGGGCATGATTAACGGGACGTTTGCGGTCTGGCTTTTTTGGATTATGTCCGGATTTGTGTTGTCCTTCCAATTTTTCCTGCGCGCCCACGAAACATCATCGACAAGCTCCCACGACTACCTGGAGGACGCACTATTGCGCAGGTATCCCCGCCTGTTGCTTCCCGTCTTCGTTTCGGTCGCCTTCGCTTTTGCGATTCATGCCCTGGGGTTGATGCACAACATAGCCTTGTCTCACACACTTGGCGAACCTTACGAATCCGGCTGGCTGTCGAGCTGGTATGCCTTTCCCGCGAGCGCCCTGGGCGCAGCCAAATCTGCTGCATGGGAAAGCTTCTTTGCTTTTCGACGGGACTCTACATACAACCCGGTTCTATGGACCATGGAAATGGAGTTTTACGGCTCGCTATTTCTCTTCGCCTTTTTGGCCATTTTAGGACACCGCGGAATCCGCTTCTTCGCGTATCCATTGATCGCAATAGTCGGTTACACGTCTAATCTGATTTGGCTGAATACATTTGTGGCTGGCATCGCCCTCTGTGATTTATACGTCAATCGAACCAGGCTCCCCTCCGTCGAACGAGTCTCATCTCTACCGTTCTTCAGCTTTGTCCGCCGAAGTCCAATATTCGCTGCTCTCATTTGGAGTTTGATAATTATCGCTTCGGGCTTTTTCAATTACCACGACGTGCCACCAAACTACCGCGACCTTGCGTATCTCCTCATTGGAATCATCGCCATCGCTCTGACGCTGGTTTCGATATCTACACAGCGATTTTTATCGAGCGCAATTCCGTTGTTCCTGGGCCGGATTTCATTCGGCCTCTACCTGATTCATGTTCCTGTGATCTGCAGTTTTTCAAGTTGGGCATATCTCGCAACCTTTCCGTTCATGGGTCGGCAAACCGCAGCCCTCCTTGTTTCAATCGCAACATGCGTCCTGTCGGTAATACTCGGCTACGCGCTTTACGTCTTGGCAGATCGCCCCGGCATTCATTTGTCACGCTGGCTGTCAAATAGAGCCATGAAACCGTCGAGCCAGCCCGATGCTGCATCAAACTACAAGCCATCTCACAAATAGCTGTGAATGAAGACTGGGGCCGGGGGGCGAGACGGGCCGAAGGAGCATGGCATCCGCTTGGAGCATCTCTTATCTTATATTGGGCCGTCTCTCGCAGGGGACTGTGACTGAGGCGCAACGAAGCACCCATCCCAAAGATCGACCGCTTCCGCCGCTGCGGATATTTATGAGATGGCTTATAATAGCTTCCAAATTCGCTACACGCTGCAATGATGCGTGCCATGAACTCACCCTATTTGCGAACAGGGTTGGCGGCTTTCGCGCTCTGCACGTTGATTGTATCGCCATCCCATTCCCAGCCACCGCCAATCGAGCGCCGGGAATCGCCCAAACTTAAAAAATTTCTTTCTGAACACCCGCTTGCCGAAAAGACGCTCACGAACACAATCAGCAAGGTCTTTTCAAATCGCACCGTCGATCTTTTTTACTTTTACGATGATGATGACAACACCAAGCCTCCGGCATACCATTACTACCCTCGCGGACAAGGAGACGCCGAAGTAATCATTTGTGTGCGTGAGAATCAAGTGCCCCTTGACGAGTATTTCTGTCTGCTTTTCGAAACACTAAACAGCCGAAGCGAGGCCGATTTTAAAAAATTAACCCAGGAAGCAAGAGAAGGTAAAATATCGCGAGATGACTTTGCGTGGGGAATCTTGAGATCGGAATTTACTGCGGCCCTTGACACAAGAACTGCCCTGATGAATCTGAACCTCGATAAATCGGACACTATTGGTTCCTATCACTATAACCGAGTTTTAAATAGTCCGACCAATTTTAATGACTTCTTGTTATATATAAAAAAGGACTCAAAACGCGACGTCTTCAAGGAATACCAGGAGAAATACGACGCCATCCGAAAAAACCCCGCACAATCCAACCGTCGTTGACCTTGATAAAATTTGTAAGCAAATAAGATTTTCTTCCCAACGGAAAAAACCCACGGTAGGAAAATCCTGATATCTCAAAACCCCTCATCCGCATAAAAAATCTGAATTTCTTGACACAAATCAGATGGACTAAACGCCTCCAAAATGAAAACCTCTCCCCGCTAAAAATAGAGCGAGCAAAATGCAAAAGCCCATCGACAATTCCGCAGAATCGCGCGAAACAGTTTTTGACCGAATCGCCCAACTCGGCATCGTCCCCGTCGTCGTCATCGAACACGTCGAACACGCATTGCCATTGGCGCGCGCACTCCTTGCCGGCAATCTGCCAATCGTCGAAATCACCTTCCGCACCGCCGCCGCCGCCGAAGTCATCCGAATCATCTCAAAGGAACGCCCGCAAATGCTCGTCGGCGCCGGAACATTATTGACGCAAGCAAATGTCGATGCGGCAAAAGCCAGCGGCGCGGCCTTCGGCGTCTCTCCCGGTTTAAATCCCGCGACGGTCAATCACGCGCGGCAATTGGGCCTCCCGTTTATTCCGGGAGTATCGACGGCAAGCGAAATTGAAATCGGCCTTTCGCTCGGATGCAAACTGCTGAAATTTTTCCCCGCCGAAGCTCTCGGCGGCGCGGCAATGATTGACGCCATTTGGGGGCCGTTCAAACACGTCGGCGTCCGGTTCATGCCCAGCGGAGGCGTGACCACCAGCAACCTCGAAAAATATCTCCGCGCCGCAAGCGTCGCCGCGGCCGGCGGCACATGGATCGCGAAACCGGAAGACCTCGCGGAAGGCAATTGGGCCGCAATCCAGGAACGCGCCCGCTTAGCGGTAGAAGTGGTCGCCCAATCCCGACGCGCCTGACCTCGCTTACGAAGGATTCAGCGAGGCGCGAATATCCGACAGCGCCGCCCCATCCATCCCCACGAAGCGAACGCTGAATTCCCAGCCCAGCGTGTTTTGCGTAATTTTAAGGAGCAACGGATTCCACCCTTTCTTAAGAGTGACATCGACTTTGTCCGATCCGGCTTGAAAACCACGCGAGGCATTGTTCGCGTGAATCAGCTCTCCGTTAAGCCAGACTTTGTTGCCATCATCGCTGCCGAGTTCCAGCAGCGCCTTGCGCTCATCCGGCGAATAAATCCACGTGCGAACATACGCCACGCGCTGCTCGCCTCCGAGGAATTTTAGCAAATCCAACTTGCCCGGAATCGCAGGATCCGTTCCGACCGGCAGCGTTTGCCATTTGACGGAATTGTCCGCGCCAGTTTCCGGTGGAAAAGCAATGTCAAACAAAGCGGAGTAATTCTTCCCAGCTTCCACGTACGGCCCCGACACCTGCCACGCAGTGATGTAGGTGGACATTTCGTGAATGCGCTGAAGGATTGCGTTCGCCGCTTTTTGCGCGTCTTCATCGGGAGCGGCAGCAAGAACCTTCTTCAGCGCGGCGCTCGCCTCTTCCTGATTCGAGCCGCAAATTGCGCCGGCAATCTGCGTAACCGCGCGCGCGGCTTCGGGCCGAACAGCGGCGTCATCCACCAACGGCAACGCCAGCGCCATTGCTCGCTCATCAGCAATTCCAGCGAGACCCGAAAGAATCATGCGCTCCTCGGCCGCGTCAAGATGACTGTCAGCAATTTGTTTGAAAACGCGGATTTTTTCATCGGTCGAAAAATTCGCTTTCTCCTCCTGCGTCATCAACCGAACGCAACCGCCAATTGCCTGCGGGCGAAACTTGTTGCCGTCCCCTTCGCGAGCCAATTGGATTAAGTCTGGCAACATCTCAGGATCATGCGTGTCACACGCGGCGCGAATTGCGGCATCGCGAACTCGCGGCTCTGAATCCTTCATGGCAGCCCGCACAGCGTCGCGCGCCGCAGGTTCGTTCAACCCCGCGCAAATCGGCAACAAGGTCACTCGCGCTTCAACTGGAGAATTTTGAATCGCCGCCGCGAGCGCAGAGGCCGCCGCGTGTCCAGCGGTCGCTTGTGCCCGCTGAGAAACCACACCCAGGGCTTCCGCGGCCTCGTTGCGCGCGTCGTCGCTTTTCGCGTCAACGACAAGTTGAATGAGATTCGGAATCTGCGCGACTCCTGCCAAAGAAGCAAGCGCCTGGCACGACGCGGCCCGGATTGAATCGTCGTCATTCCGCGCAAATCCGATCAAGTCGGGAACAGCCGACATGTCGCCGCGATTGCCAATAGCGCGTAACAATTCGAGGCGGACTTTGGAATCGGCATCGGCAACCGCGCCAACGAGAGTATGCGTGACCGAGCCATGACGAAGATCAAGCAAGGATTGACGAGCCGCAGCGCGGTCAGCACCAATTGATCCAGCCGCCTTCCGCGCCAAAAGAAGAGCCACCGTCCCATCACCTAAATCGCCCAACGCGGTGATCGCCGCTAGACGGACACTGGCATCGGAGCTATCGGCAAGGGTTGCGACTGACTGCAATACTGAAGCGTCACCGCGCTGCGCCAGAAATCGCAACAGCGCGATTTGCACTGCTGCCTGAGTTTTCGGGAGCAAATCCGCAAGCGCTCGCGTCACTGCGTCGCTTTTCAAAGTGGAAGCCACTTGCAAGGCGGCGCCTTGACGCGCGAGGTCATCGCTGGAAATCGCGTCCGTCATCAATTGAATCCCATCCTGGCCGGATGACAAAATCAAACCACGAAACGCCGCATCTCGAAGGGACTCGTTTTTTTGGCCGTCATAAATTCCCTGAAAAGCCTTTCGCGCGCCGGCATCGTCCCCTTGCGTCAACATTTGATTCGCGATCATCAGTCGCGCGTCAAGCCTCGCATCATTGACGGCATTCGCAGAACTTGCTGGAGCGGATTCCAGCGCCGCGAGCGACTTTGCCCCGCCGATCTTTCCCAAAGCCTCGGACGCGGCCACGGCAATTTGTTCATTCGCATCGGCCAGCAATCCGCTGATCGCCTCGACCGCAGCTTCGTCCTTGCGCACGGCCAGCGAATTGATGATGCCCACTTTCAAAAGTCCTGAAGTTTTTGGAAGCGCCGCGAGCAGGGCCTCGCCCGCCGCTGACGACTGCATGGATTCCAGCGCGTAACGGGCGGAGCGGGAAAGCTGTTCATCCGTCAACAACGCAGCCAGCGCGGGCACCGATTGCTCTGTCCCAATGCGCTTCAATTGCATACACGCCGCGTCTTTGTCACGCGTTGATGCGGTCGATTGCAGAATGGCGATCTGATCTTGTTCGTTCGCGTCAGCGGCGCGCGTGATTATGGCGGAAAACAAAATTAACACCGAGAGAGCGGTGCGTGAAAAAAAACATCGGTTCATGAATAGTGAAGAATTAAAAAACCCGGCGCTAAAATCAATGCGTCTTTGAACTTAATTTGCTTCCAACACAAGGACCCAATCCGCATCGCCGTCGTGATTCCGTCCGGGCGGAGTAAATTTATGGCTGGCCTCGTTGGCAATTGGCGACCCGTCAATCGCGATATAAGCGCCGTTTGAAGGATCAAACCACCGCGCTGTCGCCGAACCGTTGAGCTTGCTCATATCAACAGTCAATTCGCGGATCGTCGGCGCATACACAATCACGAGGCGTCCGTCCGGCGTTCGGGCGGCGGTCGCGTAATCGTTCGCGTCGATTGTCCCCTTGCTGGAAAATGTGCCGAATCCGTCGGTAAGAATTTTATGATCCTGATCGGGAACCAGATTCTGCCACGGGCGCGATTCAAAAAATGATTTTAAAAACGCAATCTGCGCCGCGCCGGGCGTGTCCAGATGAGTTTGCCACCCTTGCGCGAACGTCCACGTATAATGATTGCCGTAAATCAACCCCGTCGCTCCGCTCAAGTCGCTCCAATATTCCTCACGCCGCAACGTCCCGGGGGTGGCGACGTGCGCCTGGACATTGTCCTCGAAATCATAAGTCGATTCGATCATGAACACCGGCATCGTGCCGGGATAATTATAGCCCTTCAGCACTTCCGCGTAAGTCGGATAATAAGTATAAGCCGCATTGAGCGAGACGAGCGCCGCCCACGTCGGGTCATCGGTGGAAAGGCTCACGTTATAATCCAATTCGATGGTGTGAATGTGCCGCGGATCGCTCTCCTGGATTGCCTTGGCGACCGCCGTCGCGACCGCATCGTCCGCCGGTTTGCGCCAGGTCTGAAAATCATTGCCGTTTAACCAGACGATGTTATCGAAGCCTTTGTAACGATTCCCAACAAACTTCCCGTACGCGAAACAAGCGTCGCGTCCGTTGTTCAGCATGTTCGTCATGAACCCGCCCGGTTCCAATGGATCGAGGAAAACGAGCAGATTATATTTGACCGCCAACTTCATCATCTCGTCGCAACGCGCGAAGTAAGCTTCATTCGGCTTCGACAAATCGAAATGGGCCAGGTCCTTTCCGCCGCCCGGAAGATAATCGGTAAACGGAAACATTCCGTCGAAAGCGCTCCCGTCCTTTCGCCCTCCGGTGTAGGTGTCGCAGACGAGATTAATCCACATCGTATTAAATCCGTGCGCCACGCGATTGGAAAAATAAGCGTCCGCCTGCGCTGTCGAAAGATTGACCATCAAACTTTGTGGCGAATCACCCGTGATAAGAAACGGTTTGTCGTTTTGGTCCACCAGATAGCGATGGTTCGCGCTGACTTTGACAGGGTAAACCGCAGGCGCTGCGTGAAGTGCGCCTGCCTGCATGAAGATCACCAAAGACCACTTGAAAGTTGTGCGTAACAGCAGCATGGGCTGGCCAACGACCATATTGTTCTCTGTCGCCACTGTCAAGATTCAGGCAGGAAAAGCATGTCGCGCACCTAAAAAAGGATTTTCTTACTCGCATGAATTTGCCTCGTGCGATACTTTCCGCGCGTGAAAGATTTAGTGCGTCCTGATGTCATCCTGACCCATGAAAGCGATTTGGATGGATTCGTGTCCGGCTTGCTTCTGCAACGCCTGGCTCGGAGCCTTTACAACGCCGATGTGCGGCTTGAGGCTTTTCATTATAATAACTGGCGCCTGCGCGAACCTCGCGAAAAAGCCGGCTGGATTTGCGATTTGAGTTTCGAGGCGCGCCTGGACAAACCGGACTGGACAATCATCGACCATCACGCCACCGAAATTCAGCCGAAGAACGCGCTCCTGATTCACAGCCTGGAAAAATCCGCCGGGTTGCTCTGTTACGAACTGTGCAAGGAACGCGGCCTCGGCTCCCCTGCCCTCGACCGCCTTGTTCATCTGAATAACGTCTCGGACCTTTTTCTTGAGGACGACCCGGATTTTGCCATCGCCAATGATTATGCCAACCTCATCAAGACCTACGGTTTCTGGAATTTTCATTCGGTTATCGAAGGCAAATTGGAGCGCGTGCTCGATCACCCTCTGCTCGAAGTCATGGCAGTCAAGCGCCGCCTCGAAGACCCGCTGGGCTATCGCTGGAGCAAGGAGCACATTATTGAAATTTGCCCGTCAGTCGGTTGCGTCGATACCGTGATCGGCAACACGAACTTGATCGTGCATCAACTGCTGGAATCGAAAGCGACCGTTTACCCCGTGCTGATGACCCTTTTTCGCAAGGCCAACAACACTGTCGTCGCGAGTTTTCGCAGTCGCGGCGGCGAAGCGTTAAAGTTCGCGGAATTGCTCCAAGGCGGCGGCCACGCCAACGCCTGCGGCGCAACCCTGCCCCGCTCGATCCGAAACATCCCGGATGCCGTTGACTATCTGCGGAATGTTCTCAATCCCACTCCTAAGAAGGACGCGCCCTTGAATAATTTGGAAAGTCTTTTCTCCGGCGTAGAAATAAAACAGTCGTAATCATTACCATTAAGCATAGCCAGAATCATGCAGCAGCCATCGCAGCCCATTGGTCCCATCCCTCCCATTCTTCTCATCCATCCGACTGTCGCATGCTGCATAAATTACGGAACAACTCCAAGTTTCAGCAGTATTTAGAATTGACTCAAGCGCGCGGATGGGCCTTGTCGTAGGTTTTCTTGAGCCGTTCGGTGGTGATGTGCGTGTAAACCTGCGTCGTCACGAGATGTGCGTGACCCAGCAATTCCTGGACACTCCGCAAGTCCGCCCCCGCATCCAGCAAATGCGTCGCAAAACTATGCCTCAATTTGTGCGGCGTCAGTTTCGGGTCCAGTCCCGCGACGCAAAGGTACCGTTTCAATCGTAATTGCACCGTTCGCGGAGAGAGCGACGCGCTTCCCTTTTTTTGTCCAAAAAAAACCGGCTGTTCCGCGTCAGGCTTATATTTGACATGGTTCCAATAAACTTGAATGCCATCAAGCGCCGGTCGGCCAATGGGAACCAGCCTTTCTTTTTTGCCTTTGCCGCGAACTCGCACCAACTCCTCGTTCCAATCCAAATCACCGCCGCGCAGCCCGCAAAGCTCGCTGACGCGCAAGCCGCACGAATAGATCACTTCGAGAATCGCCGCGTCACGGAAAAAGACCGCGCTCTCGATTTCCCTGTCTTTCGACGCCCGCTTCATTTCGCTCGCAGGCGCGTTGGCGAGCGCTTCAAATTGTTTCACAGTCAGAAACATCGGGATGCGTTTTTCCAGTTTCGGCAACGAAATATTTCTGATCGGTGAAGCAACAATGACACCTTCGCGAACAAGAAATTTGTAAAACGAGCGCAACGCCGAAAACCTAAGTCGCACCGCAGCGCGGCTGATTTTGTTGCGTCCAAGCGCTCTCAGGAAATCACGAAAATCATCGCGGGTACGGCTGGCCCAATCCCGCCCGCCGCCATTGCGCGATTTTGTCCACGCGGCGAATTCACGAAGCGCCTGCCGGTAGTTGCGCGCTGTATAAACGGACCCGCCCTTCGCCGCAAGATACTGGAGGAACCTATCCGCCAAGGGATCGGGTTGTTCCTGCGTTTGCGATTCCGAATGCTCCGACATCAACGAAGGTTACGTCGCTGGGCTGCAATTGAAAATGTCCGATTGTGGAGCCTCAGCGCAGCGCCGGCACCAAATTTGTCCCGCCCACTCCCGACCCGGTCAGCGTGTTGCCCGTGACAATAACACTGCTTTGGCTCGGCGCGGCAAATGTGTTGGTGGCGGAAGCTCCGGTAACGATGACTCTGCTTCCTCCCACGCCATTGCCGCTGATCGCCCCACCCGGCGCAACTGTGGTATTCGCGCCTGTCACAATTACCCTGCTGTTTCCGCCCACCCCGCTTCCTGAAATCATCCCGCCCGGCGCTGCCGCAATTGAAGAATTTCCAGTCACAATCACTCTTCCGCTTTGATTAAAGGTTTGCCCAAAATTCGGTGCAGAAAAAGGATTTATGGCAGGCAATGCTGGAATGGTCCCCGACGCGGTTCCGCCCGGAATCTGGCCTGGCGCAAGTTGTCCGCCCGGTGAAGTTCCCGGCATGAATTGCCCTCCGGGCCGCATTGAGGAGAACTGGCCTCCGACACCGCCAGCGCTTAATTGTCCTCCCGCTGGCGGCAAAATTGAGCTAACGCCAGAGGAATTCACGGTCGCGTTCAAGGTGGTGTTTGCCGTCGGCGCTATCACCACAGTTTGCGGCGCGGCAATCACTATATTCGCGCTCGTCATCGAAAATCCCAGAATTGCCATAAAAACCCCGCATTGAGTCTTCATAGCGAGAAGTTACGCCTAATGTTTTCGGTCTGCGAGAGAGGTAAAGCCTCCATAATTCCATCGGGGCGCTGCCCCATTGACAGGCGGCACAGGGACGCACATGTTGTAAGAGCTAGTCTAAACAATAATTGGACATTAATAACATTATCTTATGAACGTAAGGTCTATACCAAACTTCGTTTCGGCTGCGGCGCTGGCCGCTGTTTTGCAGATTGGAACGCTTGCTGCCCATGCAAGCGCGGCGCCCGCCGTTCCGCTGGGCGATACCGTCATTCAGCAAGCACAACCGGTCGCTTACGAATGGACGGAAAAAAAAAGACTTTGTTGCGGCAAGCCTATTGGCTTCTGGAACATGCCAACGCCAACTACGAAGGCCACAAACTCAAAGCAATGGAGCATATCAAGAAAAGCGGCGAAAGATATGGCATTGAGCTTCACGGAAAGGGCTACGAAGGCCCGCATAAACAAGGTACTTCCGATGAACGTCTGCACGAAGCCAAGAAGGCATTATCGGAAATCTTAAGCACAGAGAATGGGCACAACCCAAAAGAAATTGAAAACATCCACGACGCAATCGGGGAAATCAATAAAGCCCTGAAGGTGAATTAAGGATAAAACCAGCCGGTCAATCCGGCTTGGAACTTTTTGAAGCAGGGGGAGAGGAGCCGCTGGCCTTCTCCCCTTTGCCATTCGTGCTTTTTGTCTCTTTCTTGCCAGTATCGCTTGAACTAGCCGATCCGCCCGCCGACTCTTTTTTCTGCGCTGCCTTGTAGCCCTCGCTCCGATAATCAGTGATATAGAAACCGCTCCCTTTGAAAATCAACCCCGCCCCGGCGCTCACCGCGCGTTTGACTTTGCCTTTTCCCCAGGGCTTGCGCGGGCACGACTCTTTCGGGCAAACGGTCAACGCTTTTTCGGTCATCCTTTGAAACTTTTCAAACTGGTGCTCGCATTTGGAGCAAACGTATTCGTAAGTCGGCATCGCTTTTCAGATACAGCACTGACGCGACGATTTCAACCCTTCCCGCGTAAAATCCTCCAAGCCTGATTGTTGAAGCAGATCCCACCAGTGTTGAATCTTTGAACGATTCGTCTATCGTCGAGGGCGTGGCGGACAAGCTTTCCAACAAGCCTTCTTCAGCAACCGTCCCGGTCTCCCCGCCGGAAAGGCCGGGACGTCGTGGCAAACTCAAAGTTTTCCTCGGCATGGCCCCCTACGTTGGAAAAACCGCCGCGATGCTCCAAGCGGCGGCGGCGGAAAAGCAGGCCGGACGCGACGTTTTGCTTTCGACTGTTGTGCCTCGCGGGGTCAAGACCGTGGAAACCCTCGCAAGCAAATTCCCGCAACTTGGAGCACAGTCGAAGGGCGAATTGGACGTGGACGAAATTATTCGCCGACATCCACGTATGGTTGTGGTTGATGAACTGGCTCATGCCAACTCCGCGCAAGCGCGCCATCCGCAACGATTTCAAGACGTTCTCGAACTTCTGGTCGCGGGCATCGACGTTTATGCGACGTTAAACGTTTATGAGATTGCAAGCAGGTCGAGCGTACTCTGGCAGGCAGCGGGGATTGAAGGACGCTTCGCCACTGTTCCTGATGGCTTTCTCGATGAAGCTGAAGTCGTTCTCGTCGATCTGCCGCCTTCGGAAGTAATACAGCGCCAGAAACTCGCGCGGTCAAAATTGCCGGAGCGGGAGGAGCAGCCGCGCTTGTTCGGCGAAGGCGATCTTCTCGTGCTGCGCGAAATGGCGGCGAGATTTTACGCTGAGAAAATCACAAAGGATGTTCAAAATTGGCGCCAGATCAGCAATGTTCAAGGCCCCTCAAAATCCAGCCACCGCATCCTCGTTGCTGTCGAAGCCGGCATGGATTCGGAGCAAGTCATTCTTTGGACGAGACGCCTCGCGGGAAGCCTGAATTCATCGTGGATCGTTCTGTACGTTGAAACTTTGCGAAGCGTTCCGCTGGAAGAGGAAACACGGTTGAATCGAAATCTTGAATTGGCGCGGGAACTGGGCGCGGAAGTCATCACCACCGCTGACGATGATTTCACGGACACGGTTTTGCGCATGGCATTTTCGCGAAACATCACACAAATCGTTGTCGGAAAACCCGGCCCGCCGCCGTGGTGGCGGTTGTTTCCACAGGATCCCTCCACAGCGCGGCTCATTCGCGGAAGCGGGGAAATCGGTGTTCACGTTGTTCCTGTTAATCGCGAGACAGCGCGGCGTCCTTTGCGCCGAAGCCTTGCCGAATCAGGATTGCTGCAGTACCTGGTCGCGGTTGCGGCGGTCATTTTAGTCGCGCTGGCGGGCTGGCTGATTTCACCACAAGTTACAGAGGTTGGGGCGCACGCCATGGCGTTCCTTTCGTTGCTGGCAGTGGTTGTCCTGGCATTGTTCGTGGAGCGCGGACCGGCGCTGCTTGCCGCTGCGCTCAGCGCCGCCATTTGGGATTATTTCTTTCTGCCACCCGTGTTTGCGTTTCGCGTGTCGCACGTGGAAGACGCGCTTCTGCTGGTGATGGACTTCGTCGTCGCAGGTGCGCTGGGCCAGTTGACCACCCGTATTCGCGCCCAGGAAGCCGCAGAGCGCCAGCGCGAAGCCCGTGCCACCTCCCTCTATTTGCTTGGCCGCGAACTGGCCGAAGCCACAACGACAGACCAAATTGTCGGCAAAGTCGTCAGCGAATTGGAGCGCTCCTTCAACGCGGAAATCGCCGTTCTCCTGCCCGACGCACGAAATCAACTAAAACCACACAAAGCCGGCACACTCGAAATCGGCCCGAAAGAATTGGGCGTTGCAACCTGGGTTTTTGAACATCGCCAATCCGCTGGGAAATCAACGGCTAACCTTTCATCGGCGGACGCCCTTTTTGTCCCGTTGGAAAGCGGCAACAGTCTCCTTGGCGCACTGGGCCTGCGCGTCGGCCAAACATTCCTTCCTACAATTCACCAGCGGAATCTCCTCGACGCGCTGACGCGTCAAATCGCCCTCGCGCTCGATCGCCAGCGCCTGAGCGAGCTGTCCGAGCAAACTAAATTGCTTGCCGAATCCGAGCGCCTTGGAAAGACCCTGCTCAACTCCATGTCGCACGAAATTCGCACTCCGGTCGCGATCATCAAAGCGGCGGCAACTGACCTGGCCTTATTCAAATTCGGCGGTAGTCCCGGAGTCGAATTGATCGGAGAAATTCTGGAGGCGGCCGAACGCTTGAATCGCCTTGTCGGAAAAGTGCTCGACATCACGCGGCTGGAGTCGGGTCACATCAAGCCGCAGTTTAACGAGTGCGAAGTCAACGACATCATTAATTTGGCCGTCGCCGAAACCGAAAATGAAATGGCGCGCCACAAACTCACTGTGGAGATTGCGCCCAACCTTCCATTCATTCGCACCGATTTTGTTTTTTTTCAGCAGGCGTTGATGAACCTCCTGACCAATACCGCCTTGCACACTCCGTCTGGAACTCCGGTGTCGCTGCGCGTCTGGAACAACGATGAATCGCTTTTTGTTTCGGTGACAGACCGCGGCCCAGGAATCGATCCCGAGGCGTTGACGCGAATTTTTGACAAATTTTTCCGTGGCAGCGCCGCGCCGACGGGTGGAACCGGCCTCGGACTCTCCCTGGTCAAAGGCTTCATCGAAGCCCTGGGAGGCACTGTCAAGGTGAACAATTGCGCGGGTGGCGGAGCTCAGTTTACCATCGCGCTTCCGCTGACTGAATCCCTCAAGCATCCCACTGTCTCTATTTAGACAGACTGGTCAATTGTTTCTTAACGTCGCCGTTCAGCGATATTAGAGTCGGTCAGAACGAAATCTTTTTTTGCCTGAATTTTCAAACTTTTTTAAGAGCGCTTTTCGCGTCATGGCGAAGCAGAAATATGGCTTCCCCAGGCTTTCCACACAAACCTAATTTTTCTAACGTTTTCTTAGCACAAAAGCGATTTTCCTAGGCCTTTTTGATGAAATTTCCTCATTAACACTCCAATTCAAATTGAGTGCTAACGAGATGCCGGCCAAGCTTCATCAAAATTTTTTTGAATCACAAAGATCTTCCTTTTTTATCAATAAAACCATCCCAACGCTTCACCCAAAATGGGTCGCATAAGAAACACAATTAAGTAAACGCTAATACACCACCTCCTTGGCAATTAAGCCCGGCACAATAAGTATTGACAGTAAGGAACATTTTCGACCTCGGAGAATCAAAGCTCCTAACGTCAACAACGACCTTGAACGGGCAACCCCTTTTAGTCTCTGGCACGTCTGCTGCTAGGGAACGTTTTGTGCCGGGCTAGTTACGCAGCATTCGGCAGCAAGCAAGCAACTCGAACAAACATATCGATCACAAATGCCTGTAACTCATGAAAAAAATCGAAGCGATAATCAAGCCATTCAAACTTGACGAGGTTAAGGCCGCGTTGATTGAAATTGGCGTCCACGGTCTGACCGTCATCGAGGTTAAAGGATTCGGGAGGCAGAAAGGCCATACGGAAACGTATCGCGGAAGCGAGTACACGTTGGAGTTTCTGCCGAAGGTGATGATCGCAGTGGTGGTGGACAATGAACAGTTGGACAACGCAGTGGCAGCCATCATCAAGGCGGCCCGAACCGGGAAAATCGGGGATGGCAAAATATTCGTCACAAGCCTGGATGATGTCATCCGAATTCGAACGGCCGAGAAAGGGGCGACAGCGATCTAAAAAGAAAAAACTAAACAATCTTACAACAGCAACTTCTATTTAAAAAATTATGTTCAAGAAATACCTAACTCAACTTACCACCGCCCTCGCGCTCTTTTGCGCGTGCGGAATGGCATTAGCCCAAACGACTAATGCCCCCGCGCCGGCAGCGCCGCCTCCGCCAACTCCAGACGCCCAAGGCTATAACACTGGCGCCGCCTCCGATGCCGCGGATGCCAGCAACACGCCTTTAATCGTCCCCGCGCCAACGGATTTGAGCGACGCCGACAAGAAGGACACCAATAAAGTGGCAACCTTCAACGCAGCCAAGGCGGCCTTCGACACGTACACCACGCAAGCCAAGAACGAACCGCTGGCAGTGCGCGTGATGGACGGCGTTGGTCATAACCGCGTGGCAATCAACTTCATGTGGACGCTGGTTACCGGCTTCCTGGTCATGTTCATGCAAGCCGGATTCGCGCTTGTTGAAACTGGCCTGTGCCGCGCGAAGAATGCTGGCCACACGATGTCGATGAACTTCATGATTTACCCGCTGGGTATGCTTGGGTTCTACGTTTGCGGCTTTGCGTTCATGTTTGGAGGAATGAACTCACCGCTGACGCCGTATCCCGCAGCCATATCGACAATGGGAGGTTACGGGGGACTGAACCATGAACTGGGATTCATGTTGGGCGGCCACTTTATCGGGCTGCTCGGATTCAAAGGATTCATGCTTCAGGGCGCTGGCTACGATACCGCTGCCTTTGCGCTTTTCTTGTTCCAGATGGTCTTCATGGATACCACCGCGACGATTCCCACCGGCGGCGCAGCCGAACGTTGGAAGTTCTCAGCCTTCATGATTTACGGCGCTTGCATCGGCACGATCATGTATCCCGTCTTCGGCAACTGGGTATGGGGCGGTGGCTGGCTCTCCCAAATGGGAATGAACTGGGGTATCGGTCACGGCCATGTGGATTTCGCCGGTTCATCGGTGGTTCACATGCAGGGCGGCGTCATCTGCCTGATCTTCTGCTGGCTCATCGGACCGCGATATGGAAAATATGATGCCAACGGCAAAATCGTTAACCCGATTATTCCCCACAACATTCCGTACGTCATGTTGGGCACATTCATTCTCGCGTTCGGTTGGTTCGGGTTTAACCCCGGCTCCAGCTTGGCGGGCACTGAACTTCGCATCGCAGTCGTGGCAGTCAACACGATGCTTGCATCGGCAACTGGCGCGTTAGGCGCAACCCTCTGGATGTGGTGGGTTCGCACAAAGAAGCCGGACCCGTCCATGATGTGCAACGGCATGTTGGCCGGCTTGGTTGCAATCACCTGCCCTTGCGCGTTTGTGAGCGCTGGCGGTGCATCGCTGCTGGGTCTGATTTCTGGCATCCTGGTCGTCGAGTCGGTATTCTTCTTCGATAAAATCGGCATTGACGATTGCGTTGGAGCAATTTCAGTCCACGGCGTCAACGGTGCGTGGGGCTGCATTTCGCTTGGTTTGTTTGCCGATGGCACTTACGGCGAAGGTTGGAACGGCGTTGCAGGAAAAGTGACCGGTTTGTTCTACGGCGGTGGCTTCGGCCAGCTTGAAGCTGAAATAATCGGCGTAGTCACCTGTTTCGTCACCCTCTCCGTGCTGTCGCTCATTGTTTACTACGGCGTTGAAGCATTGGTCGGCAACCGTGTGTCCAAAGACATGGAAATCGAAGGATTGGATGTTCCCGAAATGGGCGTTCCCGGATATTCCGGCATGGTGATGGACAAGGCGTCAGAAACGCCGATGATGCCAGGAGATCATTACTCCGGAGGAGGCGCTCTCGCTTCCAAGCCCAAATCCGCGGCCTCAGCATAAATCGAATGACAAATGCGCTGCGCGGCGGATATTCTCCCCGCGCGGCTTTTTTAAAAACTTAAACTGAAAAAATTATATGACCACCACACTCCCTTATCTTATCTCCGGTTTGGCATCTCTCCTCGTCGGAATTGCAGTTGGTGTTGCGTTCGGCTATTGGCAGAAAGTCGCGGCCTCCAAAAACCAGCAACTTTACGGAAATGGCAAACTTGGCACTCCCTGGGCTGTTGTGCCCGGATCAATGCGCCGGACGGCAGGGTTTCTCATTCTCCTTGCGGCAATTCAAATAATTTGCCCGCTCATATTCAATGGCGGATTTCAATGGTGGGTTTCAGGCGGAGTCGCCGCTGGTTACGGCTGGTGCCTTTACCGCAACCTGCGACGCCGGATGGCAAATAATTAATGACAGTCAGCAATGTTGGTCTCGAGGAATCTGCCGTGTGGTTGATGATTGCAGCGTCTTCCATACGACAAACGCGGCGTGAATCTGTGGTGGGTTCGCGCCGCTTTTTTCTCAATTGTTTAAATGGATCCCCAAACTGAATTAATTTCCGTCAGCGCCTGGATGACGCTCCCGTTTTGCGCGCTTCTGGCGATGATCGCCTTGGGACCGCTTTTCTTTGCCGATTGGTGGGGGCGGAATTACCCAAAAGTTGTTGCGGCGCTGGCGCTGATCGTACTCGTCTATTACTTCGGCTTTCTCCACGCTCCCGCCCACGTCCTGAGCACGGCCCATGAGTACATCAGTTTTATCGTGCTCATTGGCTCGCTTTTCGTTGTTTCTGGAGGAATTCACATCAATGTCAAAGGTGAAGCCACACCAGCCGTAAATGTGATCTTCCTTCTTGTCGGCGCATTGATGGCGAATGTTTTCGGGACGACGGGCGCGTCGATGCTTCTGATCCGGCCGTGGCTGCGCATGAACAAGTACCGGGTCAGCGCGCATCATGTCACATTTTTCATTTTTATTGTTTCAAACGTCGGCGGCTGTCTGACGCCCGTGGGCGATCCGCCTCTATTCCTTGGCTACCTGATGGGTGTTCCCTTCTGGTGGGTGGCAGTTCGCGGATACCTGATTTGGATCACGGGAATCGGAATTTTGCTGGCGATGTTTTTCGCCGTTGACACGCGGAATTACTTGCGCGCGCCTCGCAATGTTCGCGCCTCCCAAACGGGTCACTCGGAAGAATGGCGATTCGATGGAATCGAAAACGTGTTTCTTCTGGCGGTTGTTCTGGGTTCGGTTTTCATAAACCATCCTCTATTTCTCCGCGAAGCATTGATGGTGGGAGCGGCTGTGGCTTCCTACTTCATGACCAAAAAGCCGGTGCATGAGTCAAATCACTTTTCCCTCGGACCGGTCAAGGAGGTCGCCATCCTGTTCATCGGAATTTTCGCCACGATGATGCCCGCGCTGGAATGGATGCAGGCTGGAGCCGCGAAGCTGAGCGGCGTCACCCCGGGCTTCTTTTATTTTGGATCGGGCACGCTGTCCAGCGTTCTTGACAACGCGCCGACCTATATTTGTTTCCTCAAAGCCGCGTTTGGAAGATACATCCCGAGCGATGTCGTCCCGCAGGTGATGCAATTGGCGCAGACTCATGCCTTGAATCTGGCATCGCTCACCGGGCCAAACGCGGTTCAAATCAGGCATACATTTGAAGTGCTCCAGCAATATCACCCGGGCGAATTGAGTTCCGGAGCGGTCACTGCGGACCAGATTCAGGTTGCCTACTTGCTCGGAAATGCCGGCTTAAGCATTTACGTTCTGGCTGTCAGTTTTGGCTCTGTTTTTTTCGGGGCGAATACTTACATTGGCAACGGTCCCAATTTCATGGTCAAAGCCATTGCCGATCATCAGAAAATCCATACGCCGACATTTCTCGCCTACGTTTTCCGCCATACCCTGCCTTACATGATACCGATGGTGCTGATCGTCTGGTGGATATTTTTTCGTATCTGAGGCGAGCCTTTGGCAAGGATGCTCAACATCCGCTAAAACCGACGTCTATTGCAGCTTGAAGGGCAGTTCCGCCACCACCGCGTAGAGCTTGGAGAGAGTGTTCGCGGTCGGCTGATTGCGGCCGTCAGGCCCAAATCTCAAAGTCGCCGAAGTGCTAAAGCCGCGAATCAACACGCAATAGTTATTATTGACCATGACCCCAAGCAAAGTGCCGGTCTTGCTGAAAACCAGGTCGCCGCTCGAGGGATTGAATTTGCCGAACAACGCCCGCAGTGAACTATGGTCCATTTTCAGGTATTGCGGCGCTGTCAAGTCGATCTGAAAATTGCTCTCGCCGTAGTAATCCTCCCGCGTGCCGACAACGACGGCATTCTGAAACTTGAAAGGATCGGCCGAAACCTTGAACGGTTGCGACCCGGAAGCCTTCACCGCCGCGTCTGAAACAGGAATCATGACCACCCTCGGATCAACCGAGTCAAATGCGAGCGATTGGATTTGCATGACGCCCGGACCGCGAGCCAGCGTCCCGCTCAACTCACTCCACTGCGTTCCCGGAGTCCACAATGTCAGCGGCGTATCCTGCACATGCAAAATCGCGAACGTATTTGTGCCGTCGTTCACCAGGACAGTCTGAGCCTGCTTATATTTGGAAGTATCGCCGAATGCCCCGGACTTCAACCCATAGAAGCTCGCGAGGAGCCGGTTGGTGACGATCATGTCGAAAATCTCGTTGGGCGCCAGCGCGCGGTTTTCGCGAATCTCCTTCGCCAATTCCGAAGACTTCGTCGCGAGCGTTGTCACGCCTTCCGCAAGTTTGGCGTTCTGCTGCCGCTGAGAACTCACTTCATCCTGCAATTGGGAAACCTGCCCGAACGCCATCCGGTTCGAGGCCTCGCTCATTTGCAATTGACTGGAGAGATTGCCGCGCTCGGCCAGAAGCGATTCATTGTTATGCTGAAGTTCCGCCAACTTTTGCTGGAGGTCATGCTCCTTCTCGGCTTCCTTGTGCGCCGCCGCCTCGAGCGCGGCCCGCTGTTCCTTTGAAATGACAGACTCAACCGTGGTTGTGTGCAATTGCTCGTTCAAATGCTCGATATTCGCCTGCGCCGCGGCAACCTGCCCTTGCAAATTCGTTTGCTCGGACTCCAAATGGCTCGCCAAATCCTCTTTTGCGCGCAACTGAGCCTGAAGGGTTTGCATCTGGTTTTGAGCTGACTGAATGTCCTGCTCGCGCCTGCTGACAGTTTGCTTCGTCCGGGAAAGCTCGCCCATCAACGCGTCTCGGTTCTTGCGTTCTTCCTGCAACGCCAGACTCATGACTGTGCCCAGGTCCTGACGCCCCGTGACGCGGTTGGTCGCCTGGTTCAAAGTCAGCACCGGCGCGCCGCCCGGCTTTTGCATCTTCGTGATGTCAATCGTCGAAAACGCCAGCAGGCTGACCAGCAGGAAGTCGCAAATAACGATGAGAATGCTTCGGTTCATGCGGTCGGAACAAGTGTTGACCGTGTCGCGGGCGTGGCAGCCGCCAGTTCGGCCTCGCGTTCGACTTCAGCTTCCAGCACGTAATGCCGGCGCACCGGTCGAAGCTGGAAGATTTTGAAGACGGAAACGAACAGGATGCCAAAAGCGGTGCAGGAATACGCCGCCATCAGGCTGAACTGCGTCATGTTCAGCGACGCCAGGATGAGGCAGACAATCGTGCCGCCGAATCCCAAATACAGTCCGGCGTCAAAAAGATGTTCCTCATTTTCCAACAGCCGCAGTTTGACGCGCGGCAAAACGTTTTGCCGGCGGATTTCGGCCAGTTTAACCAGCGAAGCGCAATATAGCAGCGCTTGCAGGACGAAGAAGATACACAGAGTTAATAGGCTATTTGGCATAAACATTTTCGGTTTAACGGTTGTTGCGGCGCCCCCGGCTGCGGCGGCCACCCCGGGCAGCCGAAGATGGAACGAAACCTCCGCTTTCTGACTTTCCTGAGCGAGAAACGGCTCGCTCACAAGCAAAACCACGAGCAAAAACCCCAACGCAAAAAGCAATTCGCGCGCGAGATGAACGCCGCGCACCCGTAGCGGCTCATCAATCCCTTCAAATGGCGGGCGCGCAAAATGCATCGCCAGCGCGATTAGAAATCCGCTCGAGATGTAAAAGAACCACTTAACTGTTATCGCGAACCACGGAACGCGCAAGGTGTAATCTGACCCCGCCCGATAAATCAAAGCCAGCGGTCCCGACCCCGTCAGGCGATGCACCGCCGGAGACTCGTACAATTGCTGATTGCTCTTGGTTAATTCTTCAATCCCACCGGCACCATAACGTAGCGCGACGCCCATGTCGTGCAGTCCGGTCGTGCTGAAATTATTGATATACGCCGCCACGTGAGCCGGGTTTTGCGAAAGCGCGACAGCCGCAAATAAAACCGGCAAGTCGTCGCCCGCATTGCGAGCTTGCTCAGCCAGCATATCAAGCGTCCCAGAATCATCGACATTGACGATAAATGTCTTTAATTGCTCCCAGTCGAACCGCTGTCCCAGAGACATCATGTCGATTGCAATGTCCTCAAATGGTTCCGTATCACCGCCACGATTGGCCGTCACGGCCCGTTGCAACAAAGTTTCACGCAAACTTTTGGAAAAAGCATTGTCTTGAATGAGTTTTCCACAAACGCACAACGCCGCATCAAACGCCTGACCTTCGGCGGACGCGGAAGGTGGAAAGAGCACGGTGTTCGTAAGGTCCCGACAGCGCATGACTTCGCGAACCGCAGGCGACGGCGCGGAAGTCAATTCGTCGATCATCCGCTGGCGGTTTTCCAGGCGGATGGCGTATTCAGTCGCGGAAACGGAGTTTGTTTTGAGTAACTCGGGATTGCTCAAAGCGAGCGCGACCTCTCCGACACCGGTGATGTTTTCCTTTTGAGCTGCTTGAAGCATTAGACGGGCGGATTCGGGGTTTTTGTCGCGCGCAAATTGAATGCCGCGATCAACCAGAGACCTTGAGTGGAACCCCGCCCTTTGAAGAACGACCGGTTCGACGGCACGGAGATGCATCGGTATCACCCAACCGCAAAGCCACATGAGCCCCGCAAAGGCGATACACAACACGAACCACACCCAGCGATTCCGATCTACCTCGTTTTGCATACAGTTTTCCCTGATGCCGCCTCAACTTCGACGCCGTCCTTGCCCGGCTTGTTCAACATTAAACCGCCTCCGCTGAGTTTAAAACAAGGAAAAACTCCCAACTGCGAGTAGTGGAAACCCTCTAGGGTACAATAAGTAGTGGTATCGAATTTCGTTCAACAAGCCAAAGGTTAAGTCTTCGAGGTAGGGACACCTTGCCGAGGTGTCCACGGACGGCCCGGCGGGCCGTCCCTACCAAAAGCAACCTTTACCAGGCTTGATTAGCCTTGATTGGACGGATTTTCCTTTGTCGGGACGCGGAGTTCCAGATAAAGCTCGCGGAGTTGCTTTGGATCAACGGCAGCCGGGGAATCGGTCATCAAATCGGTGCCCTTGGCCGTTTTCGGGAACGCAATGACATCGCGAATGCTGGGAGTCCCGCAAAGAATGGCGTTCATCCGGTCGAACCCAAGTGCGATTCCGCCATGTGGGGGAGCGCCGTACCGGAACGCATCAAGCATATAGCCAAACCGGGCTTGAACGACATCCGCAGGGATCTGGAGGACTTGCTCGAAAACGAGCTTTTGGAGTTCCGGTTGGTGGATACGGATTGATCCTCCGCCCAATTCGACGCCGTTGACCACAATATCATAATGCTGCCCGCGAACTTTCTTCGGGTCCGTGGTCAACAACGAAACATCTTCCGTAACAGGCGCGGTGAAGGGATGATGGCTGGAATACCAACGGTTCTGTTCCTTGTCGAACGACAGGAGCGGAAAATCGACGACCCAGAGGAAATCGAACCGATTCGGCGGAAATGTCAGCTTTCCCCGCGATTTTAATACATCGGCGCAATAAAGACGGATTCTGCCGAGAATTTCACAGGCGGCCAGCCATTGATCGGCGGCGAACAGAACGAGATCGCCTTCTTCAATTTGGAGTTTCTCCGTCAACGCGGCTTTTTCCGCTTCGCTGAAGAATTTGACGATGGGCGATTTCCATTCGCCTTTTTCGACCTTGATGAACGCCAGACCCTTCGCGCCGAAGCTCTTGGCGTACTCGGTCATCGTCTCGATTTGACCCTGGGTGGCATCGGCCAAGCCCTTGGCGTTGATCGCCTTGACCACACCGCCGTTGGCGATTGCGCCGCTGAAAACCTTGAACGAACTTTTGCGGAAGTCTTCGGTAAAATCGACCAGCTCAATGCCGAATCGCGTGTCGGGCTTGTCGATTCCGTAGCGATTGAGCGCTTCTTGAAATGAAATGCGCTTGAAGGGCGTGGGAATGTCGGTGTCCAGTGCGGTTTTCCAAACTCGTTTCAGCAAACCTTCCACCAGATTATATATGTCCTCGCGCTCAATGAACGACATTTCAACGTCGATCTGCGTGAATTCCGGCTGGCGGTCGGCGCGCAACGCTTCGTCGCGGTAACAGCGGGCAAGCTGGAAATATTTCTCGATTCCGCCAACCATCAGGATCTGTTTGAACTGCTGCGGAGACTGCGGGAGCGCGTAAAATTTTCCCGGATTCGAGCGGCTTGGGGACAGGAATTCGCGCGCGCCTTCGGGGGTCGATTTAAACAGCGTGGGCGTTTCGATTTCGAGAAAGCCCTGTTCATCAAAATAATTTCGCGTGGCGGTGGCCACTTTGCTGCGGGTGCGAAGATTGCGGGCCATTTCGGGCCGGCGCAAATCGAGATAGCGATATTGCAAACGCAGTTCTTCGTTGACCAATTTGGCGGCCTCCGGGTCGTCGAGCGGAAACGGCAGCACCTCGGCCATGTTGAGAACTTCCAGGGCCGTTGCGCCAATTTCGATTTCGCCGGTGACGATCTTTGAATTGTTCGTGCCAGATGGACGCGCCCGGACGGGGCCGGTGACACTGATGACGCATTCGCTCCGCAGCGACGCCGCCTGGTCAAAAACCTCGCGCGGCATTGCGGAGGGATCAAAAACCGTTTGCGTGCGGCCTTCGCGGTCGCGGATGTCAATAAATATCAGGCCGCCGAGATCACGCCGGGAATGGACCCATCCCGACAGCGTTACCGTCTGGCCGATATGGGTGGGACGCAATTGGTTGCAATGATGAGTGCGTTTCATTGAGTGACGAACGGATGAATTTAGAGATTAGGATTAAGATTACGATTAGAAAAACCGCTTCTCTCTGCCTCCGTCGTAATCATAATCGTAATCCTAATCAGGCCTTTCCTGCGAAAGCCGCCTAAACCTCGAAATCAAAAACAAGGATACCGTCAACGATCGGAAGCGCATCCGTTTTGAACCGTTCATGTTCAGGATGAACGATATAGGCGTCGCGAGCGGCTGCGTCTGAAAAAGTCATTATGAAGCCGTGGGTCATCCCCTCGGCGCGGCCTTCCGGGCTGCAATTAGAGCCGGAAACGTAATCGTCAATTCCCGGCACTGTTTCGGACAAGTCCAGAAGATCGTCGAAGAACTTCCCAGTCTGTTCCTCAGTCGTTCCTTCTTTAAACTTCAACAAAACAACGTGTTTAACCTTAGACATGCGCTTACAGTAGTTTTTTTTATCGCCCGCTCAAGTATTATTCTTTTTTATTTGCCGTGAGAAAGGAACCTCTGCTTATTGCTTTCTGATGCGTATTTGGCCGTCTTTTAGCCGCAATTCGGCGCATTTTCTGGTCAGTAAGAATTCTTGACTCCGCCGCGCCCCGGACTAATGTCATTCCACGAAAGGCATAACCAATATGAAAAAATCCCTCCTTTTGACTGCGACAATTTTAACCACCCTCACTTTGACATCTCAGGCACAAGCGAAGATGAAAGCCGAAAAAGCCATTGCGGCCGCTGAACAGAGAATCGTCGAAGGCATCAAGGCAAAGGATTCCGCGGCCATCATGGCGAACTTCATCGCGGATGATTCGTTGTTTGTCTTCGATGCCACAATTCCGAGACAATACGTCGGAGCCAGCGCTTACAAGAAAGACTGGGAAACTTTTTTCGCCATGGCTCAGGGACCAAATATTTCATGTGAAATGAGCGACCTGAGCATTACTACGAGCGGAAAACTCGGCTTTACTCACTGCATTATACACGCGGCCTGGAATGATAAAGACGGCAAGAAAGTGGAAGTAACAATTCGCGTGACCGACGGTTTTCAAAAAATCGACGGAAAATGGCTGATTGTTCACGAACACGTTTCAGTGCCCGTTGATTTTAATACCGGCATGGCTGATCTTGCCTCAAAGCCTTAAAGCTGTTTCCCTTTATAATTTGGTAGGGCGGTGCTGCGTCGCCGCCACTAATATTTTGTCGTAAATTTGTGAAACGAATTTTTGCAGCAATCCACCAGAGCTGATTTTATTCGAGTATGGCCGGCACAAAGTTCATCGACGAAAAATTTCTGCTGCACTGCCGCACTGCGCGGCGGCTTTACGAAAAATTTGCGCGACGCCAGCCGATTTTTGATTACCACTGTCACCTTTCGCCGCGAGACATCGCGGAAGACCGTCAGTTCAGGAACCTCATTGAAATCTGGCTCGAAGGCGATCATTACAAATGGCGCGCGATGCGGGCCAACGGCATCGCCGAGGAATTTTGCACCGGAAAAGCGGATCCAAAGGAAAAGTTTTTTGCCTGGGCAAAAACCGTCCCGCGCACATTGCGAAATCCACTTTATCACTGGACGCATTTGGAACTTCAGCGTTATTTCGGCATCGACGAATTGTTGAATGAGCAGAGCGCGGCGCGGATTTGGAAAAAGGCGAATGAACAATTGGCCCGGCCCGGTTTCACGGCGCGCGGCATCCTGAAGAAGTTCAACGTCACGACGCTTTGCACGACGGACGATCCGGTGGACGATTTGTCGCACCACAAAAAAATTGCAGCGGACGGCGTCGCGACGCGCGTCTTCCCGGCGTTTCGCCCGGACAAGTCGCTGACAGTGAATCAGCCGGTTGCCTTCAACGCCTGGGTTGATCGACTGGAAAGCGCGGCCAACGTCAATATTAGAAAATTGGCCGACTTTGTGTCTGCATTGAAAAAGCGCCACGATTACTTTCACGCCAATGGCTGCCGTCTGTCAGATCACGGACTGAACCAGTGCCCGGCGTCGCCTTGCGCGGACAAAGTCGCCGCAATGATTTTTGTAAAAGCGCGAAGCGGCAAGGCAGCTTCATCCGAGGAGCGCGAGCAGTTTGCGACTTTTCTCATGCTTTTGTTCGGTCGCTGGGACGCGGAAAAAAACTGGGTGAAGCAACTGCACCTCGGCGCGTCGCGCAACAACAACACGCGCCTGCTCGCAAAAATCGGGCCAGACACAGGTTTGGATTCCATCGGAGATTGGGCGCAAGTCCAGTCATTGATGAGCTATCTGGACATGCTCGACCGCGACGGCCATTTGCCAAAAGTTATTATTTACAATAACAATCCCAGGGACAACTACGCCATCGCGGCGGCCATCGGGAATTTTCAGGACGGCTCAATCCCCGGCAAACTGCAATTCGGCTCCGGCTGGTGGTTCCTCGACCAAAAAGAGGGAATCGAATGGCAGCTCAACGCGCTGTCAAACCTCGGATTGCTTTCACGATTCGTCGGCATGGTCACGGATTCGCGATCTTTCATGTCCTACCCGCGCCACGAATATTTTCGGCGCGTGCTCTGCAATTTGATCGGCCAGGAAGTCGAACGCGGCGAACTCCCCAACGACGACGCGCTTCTCGGAAAAACAATCAGCGACATCTGCTACGCCAACGCTCGCGACTACCTGGCTCTGCCCGACTAATCAAAGCGCGAGACAATTCTACAGTGTGGCGAAAACGGTGCGGGCGGCTTTGATTGTTTTCTCAATGTCCTCTGAAGTGTGGGCTGTCGAGATGAAATCGGCCTCGAATTGCGATGGGGCAATGTAAATTCCCTGGTCCAGCATACCACGGAAATATTTTGCGAAACGCTCGCGGTCGCTTTTCATCGCGTCGCCCAAATTGTGTACGGGTTGCTCCGTGAAATAACCGCAGAACATCGAACCTATTCGATTAAACTGCATGGGAACTCCGGCGGATTTCGCGGCTTCCCACATTCCATTTTCCAGCGCGGCGCCGGATTCCTCCAGTTTCGCGTAGGCTGCGCCATTGGACAATTCCTCCAGCATCGCAATACCAGCAGCCATAGCCAGCGGATTGCCGCTGAGTGTGCCCGCCTGATACACGGGCCCAAGCGGCGCGAGGCAATCCATAATTTCGCCCCGTCCGCCAAACGCGCCGACCGGCAATCCGCCGCCAATAATTTTTCCGAAGCAACTCAGGTCTGGGCGAATACCAAATCGCTCCTGCGCCCCGCCCCAGGCGAGACGGAACCCCGTCATCACTTCATCGAAAATCAAGAGCGCGCCGTTCTGCGCTGTTATGTCATGAAGAAATTCCAAATAGCCCGGTTTGGGCAAGTAAAGGCCGGCATTTCCCGGAACCGGTTCAACGATGATCCCAGCGATTTGCCCGACATTGGCCTGGAACGCCGCACGAACCGCGTCAATTTCGTTGAAGGGTAAAACAATCGTGTGCTGCGTGAAAGCGGCGGGGACACCAGCGCTGTCCGGCGAACCAAATGTCAACGCGCCCGAACCCGCTTTGACGAGCAACGAATCGCAATGCCCATGATAACAGCCGTCGAACTTGATGATCTTGTCGCGTTTCGTAAATCCGCGCGCCAGACGAATCGCCGACATGCAGGCTTCGGTGCCTGAATTGCACATCCGCACTTTTTCGACGCTCGGCGCGGCCTGGCAGATCAATCGCGCCATTTTGACTTCGAGCGGGTTGGGAATTCCGAAACTCGTCCCCTGCTCCGCCGCCGCCTTCACCGCGCGAATCACCCCCGGATGCGCATGACCCAAAATCGCCGGCCCCCAGGTGCCGACGTAATCGACATAATCATTGCCATCGACATCAAACACATGCGCGCCCGCCGCTTTGTTGACAAAAAAAGGCTGCCCTCCAACGGCGCGAAAAGCCCGCACGGGAGAATTGACGCCGCCCGGAATGTAGCGAAGCGCCTCCGCGAATAACTGCTCCGACTTTGTGGTAATTCTATGACTCATGCGTCGCGGTAACGTTGCGCAATCGGAAACCGCCGCCCGACGCCGAACGCCTTGGTGGTGACCCTCAATCCCGGCGCGGCCTGGCGACGCTTATACTCGTTCGTGTCAATCAAACGGATGACGTGCCTCACAGCAGTTTCAGGATAGCCCTTATCCAAAATCTCCCGAAAGCCCCGGCCTTGCACGACATATTGGTCAAGTATTGCGTCCAAAACATCGTAAGGCGGCAGCGAATCCTGATCGGTCTGGTTCAGACGCAATTCCGCCGACGGCGGCTTTGTGATTGACGCAGTGGGAATCAATTCGCCGTGGCGATTTATCCAATGGGCGATGCGGTAAACCATCGTTTTCGGAACATCGCTGATGACCGCAAGCCCCCCGCACATATCCCCATAAAGCGTGCAATAGCCAACGGCCAATTCGCTCTTGTTTCCTGTCGTCAATAATAATGAACCAAACTTGTTCGACAACCCCATGAGCAGGACGCCGCGCAGGCGCGCCTGAAGATTTTCTTCCGTCGTATCATCGGGCCGGCCCGCAAAAACGTCCTTCAATTGCGCGCGAGTCGCCTCGAACGACGGCTGAATCGGAATAACGTCGTAACGAATTCCGAGGCGTTTGGCAAGCAGGCGCGCGTCATCCAGGCTGCCTTGCGATGAAAATTGCGACGGCAACGAAACGCCGTGAACATGTTCAGCGCCCAGCGCGGCAGCGGCAAGACACGCGACCACCGCGGAATCAATTCCGCCACTCAGGCCGAGTACAGCCGATTTGAATCCGCATTTGTGAAAATAATCGCGCAAGCCGAGCACCAACGCCCTATAGACATATTCCTCGTCGGGCGCCGCGACGGGATGAATCGCGGGGGCGCTTTCCGTGTCAACGAGAATAAAATCCTCCGCGAACGATTTCCCTTTCGCGATCAACTCTCCCGCCCCGTTGAAAACAAGGCTGTTGCCGTCGAAAACCAATTCGTCGTTGCCTCCCACCAGATTACACAAAACGATGGGACGCTGTGATTTCTTCGCGAGGCTGCGCAGCATTTCGCAACGGAGCTTTTCCTTTCCCACATGCCACGGCGAGGCGGAGATGTTAAAAATGTGTCCAGCGCCCGCTGAAACCAGCCGCGCCACCGGATCGGCGCGATAACGGCGCTGCGGCCAGAAATCTTCGTCGTTCCAAATGTCCTCGCAAATTGTCAATCCGCAGACGCGGTCGTCGATTTTTACCGGCGCATTTTCCACGCCCGGCTCGAAGTATCGGTCCTCGTCAAAAACGTCGTAAGTCGGCAGAAGCGTTTTGGTTCTTGTGGCGACAATTCTGCCGTTCTGAAGCAACGCGACTTCGTTCGTCACATCGCGACCGGGACCTTTTTTGTTTTGACCCGCGTAACCGACAAGCATCGCAGTCGGGCCGCTCGCCGCCGCAAGCCGTCCGAGGATTTCAAGATTTCGCGCGACAAAATCCTTTTTCAGCAGCAAATCGCGCGGCGGATACCCAGTGATGGTCAGCTCGGGAAAAACCGCCAAATCCGCGCGCTCGGACTGCGCGCGATGAGTGTAGCCAAGAATTTTTTCGGCGTTTCCGGCCAAATCTCCGACGGTCGTGTTGATTTGCGCCAGCGCGATCTTCACTGGTTCCGGCGAATGAAAGTTTCCAGCAACGTCCCCACCTGCGTCCGGACCACCGTTCCGGGCTTAATGTGATGGCGGTCGAACCAGCCTTGATTGACTTCGAGCACGAATTGAATCTGGTTGGAATCGGCGACGACGGCATTGGTATCGTTCGCGTTAAGCGGGTGGATTTCGGCGATTGTGCCGTCAGGGTTGATGTAAGCACACGACAGCGGCAGCGGACAATTCTTCATCCAAAACCCCGGACGCCACGCGCCCGGAAAAACAAAAATCATTCCTTTCATTTCGTCCAGGTTGGTGCGGAACATCATGCCGGTCATCACCTGCTCATCGGTGCGCGCCATTTCAGCGGTCAAGTCTTCCGGCCCAATCCAGAGATGAATCGTCGGAAGAGTCCCTTGCGCGTGAGTTGGCTCTGGAAGCTGCCCGCGCGCCGCTACAGGCGCGGGCATTGGCGTGGGCGCGGGGGGAACCGCCTTCTTGTCGCATCCCACCAAGGCGGCAACCGCGATCAAACCAATGAAAACAAACTGTTTCATTACAAAAAGATGCGGGGAGAATCGTCTGATTTCAATGAAACTATTCCTTACGTCCGCGAACTTTGTGTGATTGCCACGATCCTTGAAAACCGGACGCGGCATAAAATTCTTTGAGCTGCTTGCTTTCCAGAGACAATCCCGATGTCGCCCAATACCTCGCTGCCCCGCCCCTTCGTTGGCTTTGTTTCCTTATGTTAAATCTTCTTCTCTTACTGTTTTTCCCCTGCTGGCTAAAAGAATTTCAAAAAAGAAGATGCGTGGAACTTTTTACACCAAGAAAACGAAGGTAACGAAGAATCTCGTCTCAGGCATCGAAGACCGCGATGGCTGAGATTGCGTTGCCAGCATCGGGTTTCCCGGTTATATTCGCCGGAATGAGAAGGACTGGGGTATTCCTCGCGTTGGCGTTTGGGCTGGCTTTTGGCCGGGCCTTCGCTGAATCGCCGGAAACTAACTCTCTAAACTGGCGCGTGAAGGAAAACCGGGTCGATGCCAATATCGATCACAGTCCGATGCCTTCAGTCCTCAAGAAAATCGCCCGCGCCACCGGCTGGAAGATTTACTTCGAACCAGGCGTGGACGAACCAGTTTCTGTCAAGTTCAAGAACCTTCCCCAGGACGAAGCGCTCCGGCGGTTGTTCGGCAAATATAATTTCGCGAAAGACAAAACCAACGGCGTCAGCAGGCTCCTGGTTTTTCGCACTACCGCCAGGGCCGCGACGCAAGCGGTGCGCATTGAGAAGAAGGATTACCGGATTCACAACGAAGATCTCGTGAGACTCAAGCACGGCGCGGAGACGAATGCCATTGATAAGCTGGCCGCGAAGCTTGGGGCCAAAGTCATCGGGCGCAACGACGGCCTGGGGCTTTATAAGCTTCAATTCGCCGATGGCGCAAACGCGGACGCGGCGTTGCAAGCGATGGCTTCCGATCCTTCCGTGTCGGCGGCGGATGGAAATTATTCCGTGGACCGCCCGACACCCGCGCAGATGACCCCTGTGAATTTTTCGCCTTCAACGCCATATAGCTTCAATCTGAATCCAACGCCGGACGCGAACGGGCCGGTTCTGGGATTGGTGGATACGGGCGTTGATCCGCCGAGTCAGTTCAAGCCCTACATGATGACGCCAATCAACGTCACTGGAGAAACGGACGCGCCGACACCGACCGAGCCGAGCCACGGCACGATGATGCTCGAAACGATGCTCAGCGCAATGGCCTCAGACCCGAGCCGCGTTTTGCCAGTGGATATATATGGAAGCGCCCAATCGACTTCGACGTTTGAATTGATCGAGGGCGTTGTCTCCGCGGTCAACGCCGGCGCGAATCCCATTAGCATGAGCCTCGGCGGAACGGGAGACAGCCAATTGCTCCAAAGTCTGATTCAGCAAGGTGTCCAAAAAGGAATCGTTTTTGTCGCGGCAGCGGGCAATTCGCCCGGCGAAGGGGACGTTTACCCGGCGAATTATCCGGGCGTCATAGGCGTTACCGCATCCACGCAAACTGTCACCGGGCCAATCACTTCCGGCAACCCCGCCGGCCAGCCGCAACTGGCGTCGTATGCGAATGACACGCCATCGACCGCAGTTATCGCGCCAGGAACAAGCATTGTTATGTCCGTCAATGGGCAAACATGGGAAGTGGAAGGAACGTCGCCCGCGACCGCCGCCACCAGCGCGACCATTGCCTATCTCGTCAACCAGGATCACATGACTTTGCAACAGGCCACGAGCCAGGTCATGAAAGTCGCGCCCGCCCCTCCGGTGAGATGACATTCGCATGTTGACAGACCGCCAATATTTTTTTCTGGCCGTGGTGTTCTACGGCTTGAGCGTCATTTACTCGCTGTTTCTGTGGCGCAAAGGATTTCGCACGCACGACCGGATCAACTATATTTTGCTGGTATGTGGATTCGCCCTGCACTTCAAAGCCATGCTGATGCGCGGGCTGACTTTTGACCGGTGCCCTGTCAATAACCTTTACGAAGCGATGGTGTTTGTCGATTGGACGATTGTCGCGGCGTATCTGGCAATCGGAGCCTTTCCCCGCTTGCGATATTTGGGCGCGTTCGCGTCACCCGTGATTTTTGCCATAGGCGTATTTGGCCTGATGCCGTCGCTGGATACTCACTACGGCCCAAAGCCGAATTTCGGCAACGGCCTGGTGAGCCTGCACGCCGCGTTGACGCTCCTTTCCTACGGCGCATTCGGATTAAGTTCAGTGGCCGCCGCGATGTACTTGACCCAGGAGCACGATCTCAAGTTTCACAAACTCCGGGCTGTTTTCTCGCTGATGCCGCCCATCGACCGGCTTGAAAAAATCACCAACCGCCTTTTGTGGACTGGTTTTATCCTCTTGACGGCGGGTTTGGCGTTCATTCCATTTATTCTTAAGGATCATCCCGAGCCCCGCGCCGCCTCGGACCCGAAGGTGCTCTGGTCCGCGCTGGTCTGGTGCATTTACCTGGGGCTTCTGGTGATGCACGGGCGCTTTTCGCAATCCGGCCGGAAATTTGCCTGGGGAGCCGTGGGGACGTTTGCTTTTGTAGTCTTGACATTTTGGGGCGTCAACCTGCTTTCTCCTTCCCACAGGTTCTAAGATGCCGATCATCGTCATAGGCTTGAGCCATCACTCGTCCTCGGTCACGGTCCGGGAACGATTCGCCTTTGCCGACGCCGCGATTCCTGGCGCGCTTGAAAAGCTCCGCTCCACCGGCATCGCCGCCGAAGCGGTCATACTTTCAACGTGCAATCGCGTCGAGATTTACGCCGCCAGCGATCTTCCTGAAACGCAGGCAATGGCCGAGTTGCGCCGGTTCCTTCTTGACCACAACAGCAACTCCGAACCGCCCGGCGACGAAATTTACAGCTACGGCGAACAGCAAACTTTGGAGCATCTGTTTAAGGTCGCCTGCGGCCTCGATTCGATGGTGCTCGGCGAAACCGAAATCCTCGGTCAATTAAAAAAAGCCTACGAAACCGCGTTGGAATGCCGCCATACCGGCAGCCGTCTCAACAAGGCTTTCCAAAAGGCGTTCAACGTCGCCAAGCAGATTCGCAGCGAGACAACCATTCAACGCGGCAATGTCTCCGTCGGCTCGGTGGCGGTGGAACTGGCGCGAAAGATTTTCAGTTCGCTGGAAAAGCATCAAGTGATGATCATCGGCGCGGGAGAGACTGGCGAAAAAACCGCGCGCGCGTTGCTCAGCCGGGGCGCGCACAGCATTATTGTCTCGAACCGATCCCATGAACGCGCGGTGGAACTCGCCAAAGAACTTGGGGGCGTTGCCATTCGATTTGAAGATTGGGCCGTGGAATTTTCGCGCATCGACATTCTGATCAGCAGCACCGCCGCGCCACATTATATTCTTGACCGCTCGAAACTCGAATCGCTGATGAAAACGCGCAGGAACCGCCCGCTTCTTTTGATTGACATCGCGGTGCCGCGCGACATCGACCCCGAAGTCAATTTTCTGGAGAATGTTTATCTTTACAACATCGACGATTTGCAGGCGATCGCCGACGATTCGTTGAAACAGCGCAAAGAAGAGGCGTTGCGCTGCCAGTCCGTCATCCGCGAAAAAGTCCTCGCCCTGCTCTCGCCGCCCGCCAACACTCCCACCCGGCTGAAGACCGACTTCGCCGGCTTGGACAACGCAAGCGCGTGAAACGGAAGCCCGTATTCATCGCCACGCGAGGCAGCCCCCTGGCAATGGCCCAAGCCAACGCGGTGCTCGCCCAATGCCGCGCAAAATTTCCGAGCATGGAATTCGAGCTGAAACTCATCAAAACCACTGGCGATAAATTGCAAACCGCCTCGCTTGCGAACGCGGAAGCGGCGTTGCCGAAGGGCCTTTTCACAAAGGAACTGGAAACCACGCTGCTCAAAAACAAAGCCGACATCGCCGTCCACAGCCTCAAAGATCTCCCCACCGAACTGCCCGAAGGACTGAAACTCGGAGCCGTCGCCGGCAAACGCGAAGACGCCCGAGATGTTCTACTTTACAAAACGCCGTTGAAACCCGGCGTCAAGCTCGCCGGACTTCCCCAGTCCTGGACGGTGGCCACGAGCAGCACCCGCCGCAAAGCCCAATTGCTCGCGCTCCGTCCCGATTTTAAAGTGACCGACATCCGTGGAAATGTCGGCACCCGCATGCGCAAGCTCGCGGATCAACCCGACCTCGACGCGACAATTCTCGCCGTCGCAGGAATGAAACGTCTCGGCATCGAAATTTTCGAAGACGGCCGCGTGGAAGGCAAAGATGTTCCCGATAAAATTTTTGCGATGATTCTAGACTTCGACGAAATGCTCCCATGCGTCGGCCAGGCCGCGCTCGGACTCGAAGTCCGCGAAGACGACGACCGAATTGCCGCGCTCTGCCGAGAACTGAACGACGAGGCGACCTTCCAATGCGTGACAGCCGAGCGTGCCTTTCTCCGCGCAATGGGCGGCGGATGTCAAAGCCCCGTCGCCGCCTACGCCCGCATCGACGGCACAAAAATCGAATTGCAAGCCGTCTCCTTTCTCGGCCCCACCGCCCGCCGCGCCCAAGGCCGCGCCCCCGTAAAAGAAGCCGTCGCGCTCGGGAAAAAAGTGGCGAGCCAACTTGCCTGAATATTTTGTTACTAAAAACCGTCGCGATCCATCAGGTTTCGGACATGGCCAAGCGTCATGATTTCGCCGCGCGACGGTAATGGCGGGACACCGCCCCTTCCGACACGGGTATTTCTGGATTTCATTGATCGCGCCGCCAAACCTCGCCGCGCCAGCGCCGAAACAACGCGTCCAACCGTGCTGCGTTCATGCGTCGCGATTTCTTTGACTGCTTGAACAACATCGTCGTCAATATCCAAGGTCGTTCGCACTGTTGAAGCTTATCCCATCATCGCAGGAAAATCAAAAGGCTGACGCGATGGAAATTATTAGTAAGGGCGACGTCCTTGGAACCACTACAAAATTCCTCCCCTATTGTAATTGTCCGCAGCGCGGTTTGCGTTACGTTGTGCCCATATGAAAAAATTAGGCATTGGATGCGGTGTGCTGGTGGTTTTGGGCATCATCGTCCTGATCATCGCTTCCATCGCGGGCGGAAGCTACAACGGCCTTGTCAAAAAATCGCAGGCAGTGGACAGCGCGTGGGCGACCGTGCAGACCGATTATCAGCGACGCGCCGATTTGATTCCGAATCTCGTGGCCACCGTCTCCGGCGCGGCTAATTTTGAAAAATCCACCCTCGTCGAGGTCACCGACGCGCGGGCGTCCGTCGGGAAAGTCACCGCAAATCCCGGCGCTGCCCCAACCGATCCCGCGAAACTCGCCGAGTTCGATCAGGCGCAGACTCGTCTGTCGTCCGCCCTCTCGCGATTGCTGGTCGTCTCCGAACGCTATCCCGATCTCAAAGCCAATAACAGCTTCGTGACATTGCAGGCGCAGTTGGAAGGAACCGAAAACCGCATCGCCGTCTCGCGCCGCGATTTCAATAACGCCACGCAAGCCTACGACACCGCGATCAAATCATTCCCCGCCGTCTTTTACGCCGCCGCGCTCGGTTTCAAGGAAAAACCGTATTTTGCGGCCTCAGCCGGCGCGGAGACAGCGCCCAAAGTTCAATTTGACATGAATAATCCCGCCCCTGCGAAACCTTGATTTCTGTGAAACGCCTGGCGCTCATTTGCTGCTGCCTCTGGTCGTTCCTCGCGTGGGGCGCGGAAGTCATTCCCAAAGCGCCCACCCGGTATTTCAACGACTACGCCAACGTCGCGTCACAATCGGTAGAAAATCAACTCAACACAAAACTTGAGGATTTCGAGAAAGCGACCGGCAATCAGGTCGTCGTCGCGATCTATCCGAAAATGGAATCCGATTCGGAGATCGCGGATTACGCGAACCGCGTATTCCGGGCCTGGGGCGTCGGACAAAAAGACAAAAACAATGGCGCTGTGCTCTTCGTTTTCATCCAAGACCGCAAAATGTTCATCGAAGTCGGTTATGGCCTGGAAGGCGCGTTGCCCGACGCGACTTGCAAGCAGATCACCGAGTATGAAATCAAACCGCGCTTCAAATCCGGAGATTATTCGGGCGGTTTGACCGCCGGTGTCAATGCGATCATCGCCGCCACCAAGGGCGAGTATAAAGGCACCGGCACGACAGTTAACGGCAGAAAGGCTCGTCACTCCCAAAACTTCTCCAATGTCGTCATCATCCTGGTAATCATCGGTTTCATTTTGCTCAGGGCGATCTTTGGTTCGCGGAGACGAGGTTGGTCCTACTCCAGCGGCGGTTGGGGAGGATTTTACGGCGGCGGCGGAGGTTGGGGCGGAGGCAATTGGGGAGGAGGAGGCGGCGGCGGTGGCAATTCGTCTTTTGGAGGCGGTGGTGGATTCTCCGGCGGCGGCGGCAGTTCAGGCGGAGGAGGCGCCGGCTCAAGCTGGTGATATGAAAACAAGCCGTTTTTTAAGCAAGCTGCATCACGAAGCTATTGTCAAAGCGATTCGTGATGCCGAGTCAAACACCAGTGGTGAAATCCGCGTATTTGTCAGCCGTAAGGAACCCAAGGATGCCGTTGCCGCGGCCCAGAAAGCCTTTAAGCATTTGGGCATGCACAAGACAAAAGATAGAAATGGTGTGCTGATCTTTATCGCGCCGCGTGCCCGCAAATTCGCGATCATCGGCGATGCCGCCGTCCACGCGCAATGCGGCGATCAATTCTGGACGGAAGTCGCACACGAAATCGCCACTAAATTCCGCGAGGGCTTTTTCACTGATGGAACCATTCACGGAGTCGCCCGCGCCGGCAAATTGCTGGCCGAACATTTTCCCCGCCACGCCGGGGACAAAAACCAGCTTTCAGACGACATCGCGCACGACTAGCTTTACGGTAGGGCGGTGCTGCGTCGCCGCCTCTGACATTCCTTCAATTTCATAAGAATGGGTCGCTTAAGGGATTTTTAATTGCTGTCGGGGCCGCAGTGATCAGGTCTTCCGTCAACTATTTTGGGGTAAACTCTCTATCCCGCGTTAAAGATTTCAGCGGTCGAATGCGAACATGCGTTGCACAACTATTCGCGTCGCGTCCAAGGCGCTCATTTATTTTGCGCTGTCCATTCTGGGCGCGTCCACCGCGTCCACTTTCCCGTCCATAACGAACGTCACGATGTCCGGCAGCGCCCCGCAATTAACAATCCTCAGCGATGTCGGCGCGACAAACGAAATCCTCTGCGTCACCAACATCACACAAACCAATTGGACCGTGCTGACCAACATCGTCGTTTCGCAGTCGTCTTATACTTTTACCGACATCATAAGTTCGCCCAGTCCCCAACGATTCTATCGCATCGCCGAGCTGACCGAGTCCACCAACACCAATACGAATACGCCATCCGCGCCGCCCGGAATGTCTCTCATTCCCAAGGGCATTTTTGAAATGGGCGATTCATTTTACGAAGGTGCGGAGTACGAAATTCCAATCCACGCCGTCTATGTCAGCTCATTTTACATGGATAAGTACGAAGTCACTTACGCCTTGTGGTCCAACGTGGTCGCCTGGAGCGTCACAAACGGATACACCTATGACAATCCCGGCGCGTACAAGGCAACAAATCACCCCGTGCAAATGGTGAGCTGGTACGATGTCGTGAAGTGGTGCAACGCGCGCTCTGAAATGGAGGGGTTGTTGCCCTCGTATTTTGCCGATTCAAATTTGACGCAAATCTATCGCACGGGCGAAGTAGAACCGTTTGTTGACTGGAATGCCGGCTATCGCCTCCCGACCGAGGCCGAGTGGGAAAAGGCGGATCGCGGCGGCGCTGACGGGCATCGATTCCCCTGGACGAATACGGACACCATATCGCACAGCCAGGCAAATTATTATTCCGGCGACACCAACCAATACACCTACGATGTCAGTCCAACGTCCGGCTACAATCCGCTCTTCGTCGATAACATGATGCCCTACACCAGCCCGGTCGGTTATTTTGCGCCGAACGGCTACGGCTTGTACGACACAGCCGGAAATGTCTGGGAGTGGTGCTGGGACTACGCGGGAAATTATTCCAGCGACATGCAAACCGATCCGCGTGGCCCAAGTTCAGGCGATACGCGCGTAGGTCGCGGCGGGAATTGGAATTTCTACGCGGTGGACTGCCGCGATTCCTACCGTTACGGAAATTCTCCAACCGACACCGCCAGCAACATCGGTTTCCGAACCGCCCGCCCCGCTCCCTAGTCTCGTGAGTCATTGATTTTTTACATAATTAATATTGGCGAGTGCTTCTCTCCCTCTCTTCCACGCCGCTGCGTGGAGGAGAGGGTTGGGGAGAGGATGCTCCTTTCAAATTTCACGGGCAAAAATCTCCTCGGAATAACTTCAGCTTTTTATGACTCAGGAGACTATAGCATTTTAATTACAACTGTAGCCACGAATTTTGGTGCGGCAGGGGAGCGCGACCGTCTCGGTCGCATCCGTCGGCGTCTCGCCGACGGAACAATCCAACACTACGGCAGCATATAAAATGTTCGACAAGAGCGTCTGGCGAGAGGCCAGACACGGCGGTCGAGACGACCGCGCTCCCCCCAGACCGTCCTAACCCGGCGGCTACAACTTAAGTTAAACCGCACTAGCGCACTTGAAAAAAGTTCCACAACATTTCAAGTGGATGACTAGCAATTCGAGAGCAGCATCGACCCGGCGTTTCTTCAATCCCAAAGGGATTGGAGCATTCAGCCCAGCATTGGCCCGATTCCCAGAGGGCCTATGCTGGGTAAGTTTGAAAAACTATCACAACCCTGAAGGGGTTGAAGCCGCTCCAAATTACTTTACATGCTCAGGACGAAAACCGACGCCGATAATCCTCGCTGGAATCGAGCGCGTGGCGGGAAAATCTTCAAAAAGCTTCATAAGGAGCGGCGGTTTGATTTGCTCCGGACTGTCAAATATTCGTTCCAGCAGGTGTTTGTGCAGAAAAATCTGGACCTTCTGCGTCAGCCGCGCCGGTTTGTCACGGCGACGCTGGACTTTCTCAAGGTCGTCCAAAGCAAGACTCCCATTGCGCAAAGGTTCGGCCAATAAATTCGCGGTCGCGACGGCGTCCTGGATCGCAATGTTAATTCCAACGCCTCCCACCGGAGACATCGCGTGCGCGGCATCCCCGATGCAAAGCAAACCTTCCCGATACCACTTGCGAAGATGATCAACTTTAACAGAGAGAAGTTTCACCGCGTCCCAATCCGTAAGTTCGTCGGTGCGCGATGCCAAAAACGGAGCGCACCGCCCGATCTCGTCACGGAAAGCTTCAAGGCCACGCGCGCGTCGTTCGTCAAAACTGCCTTTCCGAATCACAAAGGCGCATTGCCAATATTCATCGCGGTTGATCAACACCATGAATTGCTGAACTCCCACAAATCCGAAGGCTTGCGGCGGATCGTCCGCCTGTCTTGTCAACCGAAACCAAAGCACGTCGATTGGCGCGCCATAATCAATCACCTCAAGTCCGGCCTTTTCGCGAACGGTCGAGCTTCTCCCGTCAGCGCCGACAACCAGAGTGGCGCGCACCTCTGACGGACCATTCGGCCCGGTCGTTTTGACTCCGACAACACGCCCATTTTCGACAATCAAATCCGTCGCTTCAGTTTCCATTTGAAGTTCGAACTGCGGATATTTTTTAGCGTGACGAGAGATAAAATTGAGAAAATCCCACTGAGGCATGAAAGCGATAAACTTGCATTTCCCCGGCACTGATGAGAAGTCCCCGAAATGCAGAATTTCATCGCCAAAATGCGCTGTGACCTCCCGCATTTCCTGATGCGGCTGGCTCAGCAAATCCTCGAGCAGGCCCAGTTCATCCATGACTTGCAGCGTTGAGGGATGAAGTGTGTCGCCGCGGAAATCCCGGAAAAAATCCTTATGCTTCTCCAACACGCACACAGCGACTCCCGCGCGCGCCAAAAGAAATCCCAGCATCACGCCCGCAGGCCCTCCTCCAATGACACAACAGTCGCATTGATTCCGTCCATCCATGTAAAAAATTTAGGCCACGTGCCCGCCAAGTCAACTCGCCCTCGGCTATTCCCTCCTAATCTCAATCTTAATCATAATCCTAATCCCCTCCCTCCTTCTGTTTTCTGAATTCTGAATCCTGAATTCTCGCTAAATTCTTTCTACCGTTGTGCTTTTAATGACTTCGTGCGAACGTACGACATGGCCTCTCGCCACATCGGCGAATACCTGATTGAGCGCCTTTACAAACTGGGCGTCCGCCACGTTTTTGGGATTCCCGGCGATTACGTTCTCGGCTTTTACGACGCCCTCCAAAAAAGCCCCCTCAAGATTGTCAATACTTGCGATGAACAAGGCGCCGGTTTTGCCGCGGACGCTTACGCTCGCGTTCACGGGCTGGGCGTCGTTTGCGTTACGTATTGTGTCGGCGGCCTGAAAATCGCCAACACCACCGCCCAGGCTTACGCGGAAAAATCCCCGGTCGTCGTTATCAGCGGCGCGCCCGGCATGAGCGAACGGGAAAAGAATCCCCTCCTCCACCATAAGGTGCGCGAATTCGACACGCAGAAACGCGTGTTCGATCAATTGACTGTTGCTTCCACGGTCCTGGACAATCCTCAGACGGCGTTGCAGGAAATCGACCGCGTTCTTCACGCCGCCTTGCGGTTCAAGCGTCCGGTTTACATCGAATTGCCGCGCGACATGATGACCGCGCGCGGAATTCCCTATCACAAACCAGCCGAGATCCACGAAACAAGCGACCCAATCGTCTTGCGCGAATCGCTAGCCGAAGCCGTCGCGATGCTCAATCGCGCCAAAAAGCCGTGCATCCTTGCCGACGTCGAAGTGCATCGGTTCGGGTTGCAGAAGAAACTGCTCCAATTGATCGAGAAATCAAACATCCCCGCCGCCGCCACCATCATGGGCAAATCGGTGATCGGCGAAAATTATCCATTTTACCTCGGAGTTTACGAAGGCGCAATGGGCCGGGAGACCGTGCGCCGCTATGTCGAGCAAAGCGATTGCCTCCTGATGCTTGGCACATTCATGACCGACATCAACCTCGGCATCTTTACCGCGCGCCTCAATCCTGCCCGGTGCATTTCCGTCACGAGCGAAAAACTGACCATTCGCTACCACAATTTTGAAGGCGTCCGCTTCAAGGATTTTCTGCGCGGACTGCTCCGCGCCCCATTGCGCAAAAGGGCCGCCGCAAAAATCCCGCGTCCACCCAGTCTGCCCGCGTTCAAATCAACCCACGGTAGGAAAATCCTGATATCTCGACTCTTCCAGCGCCTCAATTCTTTCTTACGTGACAACACTATCGTCATCTCCGATGTCGGCGACGCCCTCTTCGGCGCGGTCGATTTGAATATTCATCACGACACCCAATTTCTTGGCACCGCTTATTACGCCTCGATGGGTTTCGCGGTTCCAGCAGCAGTCGGAGCGCAATTGGCCATCCCCGAACGCCGCCCGCTCGTGCTCGTTGGCGACGGCGCATTTCAAATGACCGGCATGGAACTGACCACCGCGCTTCGCCATCGACTGAACCCCATCGTCATCGTGTTGAACAACTTCTCTTACGCCACAGAACGGCTCATCCAGGACGGTCCATACAACGACATTTCTCCATGGGAATATTATCGACTCCCTGAAGTGATCTGCGGCGGTCGTGGTTTTCTCGTGGAAACGGAAGACCAATTGGACGAAGCGCTGGCCCTCGCGGAAAAGGAAATGAAAACTTTTTCGCTACTGGATGTTCATCTTGATCCGTCGGATCATTCCCCTGCCCTCCAACGCCTGGGCCGCAATCTCGCCAAGAGACTTTAGACTTGGCAATTCCTACAAAAGATTACTGAAAAACCGATGCCAGCGCGGTTGGAAGTAATGCTCATGGTTGAGCGACATCACAACCATCGTCGCGCGCCCGACAATTAGATGACGATCCACCGTTCCCCAATAACGCGAATCGTTGCTGTCATCGCGATTGTCTCCCATCATAAAATATTGCCCCGCCTTCACGTCAATCGGCCCGAAGGTCCGTTTTGCCTGAGGGAGGGCCGGCAAAATCGTCACCGGATGAACCGGAATATTGGAAACCTTTTCATCAACGAACAGTCGCGGCCCGAGCCTTGTTGAGGGAAGGTCTTTTCCAACGCTGGCGGGCAACCGTTCATATTGCGCCGCGACACCATTCACGAACAAGTGATCGTTGACCATCTCAATGCGGTCGCCGGGCAATCCAATAACCCTCTTGACAAGCCGTATCCTGTCAACCGGAGAAAAAAAGACGACGATGTCGCCGCGTTTGGGATTGCTCCATTGCGCGATATGCTTGGTGGTGAACGGAACTTTGAGGTCGTAAGCCAGTTTGTTGACGAACAGCCGGTCGCCTTCGACAATCGTGGGATTCATCGAACCGCTGGGCACATCATTCCAATCGGCGATGGCTGAGCGCACCGCCGTCAGGATCAGAATGGTGAGCATCAGCCCGCGCCACTCGCGCCAAAGCTTTTTCGTCCGTTCCTTTTTCGCTGTTTCATCCATGTCAATTTGACAGTTGCTTTAAAATTTTGTTCGACGCTAAACCGCGAACAATTAGACCAGACTCAAAGCCATTTTCACCCCGGTCGCCAGCGCCTCTACACGCGTTTGGAGCGAAAAATCTGATGGAGCTTCCAACGTGTAGCTCATCGTCGATTTATGCGTGATCAAATATAACGCTTCCGGCCAGTTCGGGCGCTCCGAAGGGTTAATTTCGGGCCGAATCACCCCCGCGCTTGCCGCCCAATCTTCGATTAAAGCGGACGTGTCAATCGGGCAAACCTTCGCCACCGCTTCGACTATTTTTTCCGCCAGCGACGGACGCCCGGTCGGATTGACTTCGTACATATAAAAACCGTTCGACTCCCAATCTTCGTGCATGCAGAGCGTCAAGTCAAATGAAGGCTGCCGTGCAAGCCATTCCGTGTGCGCGCGGACTTCCCTCGTTTTCAAATGACGGTAGTCGCGGTTCAAATCGACCCCATCGGCATTCTCGCGGCGATTCAGCGGAAATCCCGTCGGGTTCAAGCACGGGCAAAGCCAAAGCGCCGCGTCCGCGGGCCACGCATCGTCAAGTAATAATTGCAGGGCTGCCAAAGGCCCAGCCGGTTCGTCGCCGTGAATCCCGGTGGAAACATAAACTTTAACTCGCGGCGAAACTGGCGCTCTTAGATAGGCGAGAAAGGAAGGGTCGCGCTGCCAGTTTTTTGCCTTGGCGGCGATGTCGATTTTTTCCAGCACGTCACGGATGTCAATCGGCTCGCCAAAATAGCCGCCAACATTTTTCCCTAGGCGCTGCACGGCTCTTGATCGGCGAATCCATGGTTGTCCCAATTCGGGTCCAGGCCCAGGTCACGCAGCATTTGAAGATCCTTTTCCACTGGCTGGTTCAGCGTTGTCAAATAGTTTCCCACCATCAGCGCGCTCGCGCCCGCCATGAAAACCATGCTCTGCATGTCGCGCAAATTCACCGTGCGTCCCCCTGCAATCATGATTTCCTGCCGCGGCAAAATAAACCGGAAACACGCAATCGTCTTCAGAATTTCCATCGGCGGCAGCGGCGGGTTGTTGGCGAATGGCGTGCCTTTGATCGGATTCAAAATATTGATCGGCACGACGTTCGCCCCCACTTCCTTCAACGAAAACGCCAGGTCGCAACGGTCCTCACGCGTTTCGCCCATTCCGATGATGCCGCCGGAGCAAATCTTAATTCCCGCCTTCTTCAAATACGAAATCGTCCCGAGGCGATCTTCGTAAGTATGCGTGGAGCATTGCTGCGGGAAAAAACGCTTCGAGGTCTCAAGGTTGTGTCCGTAACATTCCAGGCCCGCTTCCTTCAAGCGATCCGCCACACGCTGGCTTTTGATAATTCCCAGCGAAGCGTCGGGCCGGGTCTTGCCGCCATCCTTCAATTCACGAATGCGGTCGCACACTTCGTCAAGCATAGGCCCTTCGTTCAGCCCCTTCCACGCCGCGACCAAGCCCAATGCCGTCACGCCGTTTCGCCCGGCTTCATTCGACGCATCAACAACCGGCTCCGGGTCAATAAAACCATACCTCGGCGAATCGGTCTGATAAAACGACGACTGCGCGCAAAAGCTGCAATTCTCCGAGCACGCGCCGGCCTTGGCGTTGACGATGGAGCAAAGATGAATCTTGTTTCCCTTGAAATGTTCGCGAACGCGATTGGCTCCCGCCATCAAGTCGAAAATCTCCGCCGTGGATTCCAGCGCAAAAAGCTGGAGCGCCTCGTCGCGCGTCACTTCGCCGCCGGAAATCACACGGGCCGTCATTCCGGCAATTTCCGCTGGAACAATTGCGTCAACCTCTTGTCCAATCATGGTTGACATGCTATTGCGCCCCGGGCGCCTGTTCAAGGCTCAAAATGAAATTGACGCAGAAATTTCACTGTCGGCGCTTTCACAATAACCGGACGCTTTTGGAACGGATCCATGTATTCCAGCTCCACCGCCCGAAGCCCAAAATCCCGCGCCCCCTTCCCATACAAGGGATCGCCAGCCACCGGGTGTCCCGCTGCCGCGAGATGCACGCGAATTTGGTGCGTCCGCCCCGTCAATGGCGTCGCCTCGATCAACGCCCTGCCTTCCCGCTTCTGCAAAACGCGAAACCCCGTCTGCGCGTCTTTTCCGCTTTTTTCATCCACGCGCATGAACCCTCTTGCGCCAATTTCCTCGGAAATCTTCAGATTGCACTCCCACGCCGCTTCTTTCGGAACTCCCTCCACCACCGCGAGATATTTCTTCCGCACGAGTCTCGTCTCAAAAAGTTCGCTCATCGCGGTCAATGCGCCCGGACTCCTCGCGAGCAGCAACACACCGCTCGTCTCCGCGTCAAGTCGATGAACGAACCGGAGATATTTTAAATTCCGCGAATGCGCCCAATGCTCGCCAGCTGTAATCGACAGCATCAATTCCCGTTGCAGATTACGGCTTGTCCGCGTCCACTTTTCAGGAACCAGCAGCCAGCCTGCCGGCTTGTCGATGGCGATCACGCTTCGGTCCTCGTAAAGGATCGGAATTAGCGTCCCGTCGTAAAGCTCGATTTCGCGGGGCTTCAATCGCCTCCACACTGGCCGCGCTGGCGCAACGCGTGATCGACCAACACCAGTGCCGCCATCGCCTCGACCATCGGCACCGCGCGCGGCAGGACGCACGGATCGTGTCGCCCCCGCCCTTTGAGCGTCGTATTCTTTAAATTCATATCGACAGTGTCCTGCTCATGCATCACCGTCGCGACTGGCTTGAAGGCGACCCTGAAAAAAATCGGTTCCCCGTTGGAAATGCCGCCCTGGATGCCGCCGGAATTGTTCGTGACAGTCCGCACCTTCCCGCCGCGCGTCCGGAAAGCGTCGTTGTGCTGCAATCCTGTCAATAATATCCCTCCAAACCCGGAACCGATCTCGAATGCCTTCGACGCAGGCAGACTTAACATCGCCTTGCCCAAATCCGCTTCGAGACGGTCAAACACCGGCTCGCCCCACCCCGCCGGAACGCCCCGCGCAACGCACTCAATGATGCCACCGACGCTGTCCCCGGCTTTGCGCATTTTTTCGATGAGCCGAATCATCCGTTCGGCGCTTGGCTGGTCAGGACACCGGACGATGTTCCTTTCAATCTCCTCAAATTTGACCGCGTTGAAATCGACGTTCGCCACGATGCGCTGCACTTGTTTTACATACGCAAGAATTTCGACGCCAAATTGTTCGCGTAAAATTTTCTTCGCGACAGCGCCGGCGGCGACCCGCCCAATCGTTTCCCGCGCGCTCGTCCTGCCCCCGCCCTGCCAATTTCGGATGCCGAATTTCGCCTGATACGTGTAGTCGGCGTGCGACGGGCGGAATTTCGTCGCCATTTCGCTGTAAGCGCCGGGCCGGGCATCCTCGTTCTTGACAAGCATCGAAATCGGCGTGCCGATCGTCTTGCCCTCGAACGTCCCGGAAAGAATTTGCACACGGTCGGCTTCCTGTCGCGGCGTCACAATCGAGGATTGCCCCGGCCTCCGGCGATCCAGGTCCGGTTGAATATCGCTCTCGGATAAATTCAGCAGCGGAGGGCAGCCATCGACGACAACGCCGACTCCTCCCCCATGAGATTCGCCCCAGGTGGTGATCCGAAACAGGTTTCCAAATGAATTGCCCATGTGCGGATAGTTTATGGTTTAGCCTGACAAGTTTAAAGTTTTCATTTTATTTGAGTCCGCCACGTCCAGCGCCAGTCAAATTTGAAATGATTGATTACTTGAAAAATCTTCTCACCGCTCTCGTGTGGGCGGTGATCGCCGGCTGTTATTCCCGCCCGGTGTCCCAGAACGACGCCAACTTCGCCCGTTACACGCTCACCGCCGATCATATCTGGCAAATGAACTTGCCGAACAATCAACGGTTCGACGCCTCCGGCCTGTTCCTCGATAAATCCGGTGCGCTTCTCACGGAAAGCGATCAGAGAATTGGCGCATATAAAATCGTCTTTACGCAAAGCGATAATTCCGTGGACCTGGCCCAAATCCCCGATTGCTTTACTCCCGCTCAATTGTCGCCATTCGCTTCCGAAAAAGTCGGGCGATACGATTGCGAAGGCGTGACCGAAGACGCCCAGGGCCGAATCTACCTTTGCGAGGAAGGAAACCGCTGGATTCTCCGCTGGAACCCAAAGACCAAAGCCGTTGAGCGCCTCGACATCGACTGGTCGCCAGTCAAAAAATATTTCTCCAGCGACCGCAATGCCGCTTGGGAAGGAATCGCCATCGACGGCACGACGCTTTACGTTGCCAACGAGCGAAAGCGCGGACGCATCATCGTCGTCGATTTAAACATGCTCAAGGTAACAGACGACTTCGTCGCGGCGGCGAGCCACAGCATCTGGTACGACGCGCACTATTCGGATTTGTGCTGGTTCGAAGGCGCTCTTTACGCGCTCATGCGTGAGGACCACGTCATTTTAAAAATTAATCCCAAGACCCACAAAGTCCTCGCCGAATACGATTTTTCCGCGATTGAAAACGACCCCGACAACGCTTACCACAAAGTTGTCCCGCTCGTGACCGGCGTCATGGAGGGTCTTGCAGTCGATAAGAATTATTTCTGGCTATGCACCGACAACAACGGCCTCGCCCGCAAACATCATCCCAACGACACCCGCCCAACGCTCTTTCGCTGTCGCCGTCCTGACACTCAATCACTCCCTTAGCAGTAGTATTTTCCCATCCTAATCCTAATCGTAATCATAATTCTAATCCAAACGATTGCCCGCTTGCCCCGAAGCCAATTTGTCGGTAAATTGCATCCCGTGAGCGCAGTCGAACTCGCTGTCAAAAAAGTTAAAAAATTGTCTCCCCGCCAGGCGCGGGAATTGTTGGGCTGGCTGGATAAACACCCGGCGAACAGCGCGCCCCCGAAACGGCGCCGCCAACCTTGGTGGCGCAGGGGCACAGCGCGTCAGCGCATGAACAAGCTTAGAACGTGGGAGGACTCGGTTCGTGGAACTACCGATTGGGAGATTCCGCGGATGCCGGACGACTTGGTCAAAATGGATGCGTTTCGCCTGTGAATTTCGTGCTCGACACGAATGCCGTCAGCGAAACCAGAAAGCCTCTGCCCAATCCAGGATTCATGGCTTGGCGAAACGCACAAGATCGAGCGCACCTATTTATTACCACCATTACTTTGGGTGAAGCATGGCTTGGGCTCCACCGCTTGCCGCCAAACCACTCTGATTACGAAGGCGTCAAGCGTTTTATCACAAACCTGCCAATCACTTACCGCGTCTTAAAGTTTGATCTGCGTGCGGCGGCAATTTGGGGAGAACTTACAGCGAAGGAAAGCGGCCCGTTACCTTTGCGCGATTCATTTATTGGCGCAATCGCGCGCTCGCGCGGATATCGGGTTGTTACGCGCGACGTTGCTCCTTTCGAGCGGATGGGTTGTAAAGTCCTTAATCCCTGGCGCTGATTACTGTGCGATGTTTTGCCAGCAGGCCGCGCACATTTCCATCCAGTAAATCCTGTTCATCCTCTCAAAATTCACGTTTTCAACCATGCGATTCCGCTTTAGAGTGCCAGACCTGTGATCCGAAACATCATTTTCGATTGGTCGGGGACTCTCGTGGACGACCTCCCCGCGGTGCTCGCCGCGACCAATTTCGTTTTCGAGGCATGCGGCGTCAAACCGATGACCCTTGAAACCTTTCGCGCGGAATTCAGCCTCCCCTTCAAGGGCTTTTACGAACGATTTCTTCCCGGTGTTCCGGTGGCCGACCTGGAGCGGAACTTTCACTCCCATTTTCAAGGCGTCCAAAATGCCGTCACCGAACTCCCCCGAGCGCGAGAGTTTTTGAAATTTTGCCGGAAGCACAAGATTCGCACATTTATTTTGAGCACCGTCCATCGGACTTATTACGATCTTCAGGCGAAGGCGCTGGAATTTGATCAATATATTGACAAGCCGTATCCCGGCATCTGGGACAAGCGCGCCAAAATCCTCGAACTCCTCGCGGAAAATCAACTCGCCGCGTCGGAAACGCTTTTTATAGGCGACATGCAGCATGACATCGAAACCGCGAAATTCGGCGGGGTTGGTTCGTGCGCGGTCCTGACCGGATACAACAGCCTCGATCAATTGCGCGCCAGCGACCCCGACCTGATCGTCGAGCATCTCAATGAATTGCGCGACGTGCTGGAGCGAACGGGATTCGCCTGGGAGCGCCCCAAAATCGCCACGGAGGGCAACGCGCAGAGACAACCGATTTGCACCGTAGGCGCGTTGATCTTCGATTCCAAAAAGCGCGTGCTGATGATTCGCACGCAAAAATGGTCAAACCTTTGGGGCATCCCCGGCGGAAAGATCAAACTTGGCGAACCGTCCATCGACGCCTTGCGCCGCGAGATCAAGGAGGAAACCAGTCTTGACGTGAACCGCGTCAAATTCGTCATGGCACAGGACTGCGTTTATTCGAAGGAATTCTACCGCAAGGCGCACTTTGTTTTGCTGAATTACACTTGCCACGTCCGAGGCAAATCCGCTGTCAAATTAAACGAGGAAGCCCAGGAATTCCGCTGGGTCACAACGCGCGAGGCGGTGAAAATGGAACTCAACCAGCCAACGCGCACCCTCCTGGAAACCGTGCTCGATCATAAACAGTCCATGCGAAGAAGCGACATCTGACAGGATGAACAGGATTTACAGGACCAAAAAAAAGTGGGCATCAGCTCATTTCGACTCACGGCTTAATTACAAAAGCGGCGGAGGACTGCCGCTTTCAAACCACAGCGCCACATTGCGGACATGGGCTTTTAAATAGCTTCGGCCAAATTTATTTGAAATCCTGATGCATAGAACCTCTTCACTAATCATCACTCTGAAATTTCTCCGCGACCTCTGCGTCTCTGTGCGAGATTCCCGCCCCTTCAACCGGATTGGAATACCAGTCGTGTAGAAAACCAATCCAATGGACCGCATTCTCATCAAAGACCTGGAAGTTTTCTGCCGCGTCGGCGTCCCGGACGAGGAACGCCGCGCCGCGCAAAGGCTCTTATTGACAGTCGAACTGGAACACAACTTCACCGCCGCCGCCAAATCCGACAACCTCGCCAACACGATCAATTATTTCGCCGTGTCGCAACGCCTGCTCTCATTCGGCAAGGACCGGGAATGGAAATTGATCGAAACCCTCGCCATGGAAATCGCGGAAACGATTTTGCGCGAATTCGGCCCCGCTGCGGTCGAAGTCGAAGTCAAAAAATTTATCATCCCGCAGGCCGCTTACGTCTCAGTGCGAACCATTCGCCGTCGCTGACGCCCCATCCTCAATCCGGTAAATTGAAGTCGTGTCGCGCAAGATCAGCGCGCGCCCATCCACCGCCGGGGAAGACATGAAGCCCGTCCCCATTTTGTTGACTGCCAGTGATTCAAACGTCCGCCCCGCTTTGAGAACCGTCGCAACCCCTTGCCGGCTGAAACAATAAACGCGCCCGTCCGCGTAAAGCGTCGAGGACGAATATTCCCCGCCGATCCGTTCCCGCCAAACCTCCGCGCCAGTCGCAGTTCCGATGCAAGTCGCGATGCCATTATCGTTGACCATGAAAATCAGCCCGTCATTGATGACCGCCGAAGGTTGCACCGGCGGCCCGTGGCTGAAATGCCAGATCACCTTGCTATCCGTCACATCGCCATGCCCATCGACGTGCATCGCGAGCATTTCCGGTTTGCCATTGCCCGAAGTGACGTAAGCGACGCCATTTTCAAAAAGCGGACGCGAAGCGGGCGTATAACCGCCATGACGGATGCGCCACAATTCCTTGCCGGAGTCAGGATCGTAACCGTAAATCGCCTTGGAAGCCGTGGTGATCAACTGCCGCCCGCCATCAACGTCAATAAGAAGAGGCGTCGAAAACGCCTTGCGAAAATCGCCGCCGCCCATCGGCTTTCCCGACGCGTCAAGGTCGGCATAATCCACCGACCGGTTTGTTTTCCAGACGGTTTTCCCCGTCATTTTGTCCAACGCGACAAGGTATTGAACGTCGATTCCGTCCATGGTCAACACGAGCAAATTCCCCGCGATGACCGGCGAAGAACCCGGCCCGCGAAAATGGCGGCAAGGCAAATCGTCGCGTTTCCAAAGGACATTAAAATTCGCCGTGTCCAAACAAGCCGTGCCGTAACTCCCGAAATGCACATAAACCCGCCCCGCCTCAATCACCGGCGAAGGCGACCCGTAGCCATTCAGGTTATTCCCCAGCGGTTCGGGATTGTCCGAGTGAAACATCCGTTGATTGAAAAGAATTTTCCCGGAGTCCGCATCCACGCAAATCGCGTAAAAATCATGTCCATCGAGCGTCGCAGTCGTCAGCCAAATCTGCCTGCCAAAAATAACCGGCGACGACCATCCCTTATACGGAATCGGCGTATGCCATTTGACGTTCTCCGTGTCGCTCCAATGCAGCGGCAGCCCGATGACATTGCTGCTCCCCTCCGGCGCCACGCGCCCATCGCGCCAAGGCCCGCGAAAATCCGTCCAATCCGCGCGCGCCCCCGCCGCCCAGAAAACAATCGTCAAACCTAGAATGTGAATTAAACTGCGCATAGCTGCGGAACAAAGACTAACCTCCAATCCCCGGACGCTAAAGGAGAATTTTACGGTCGTAATTTACGTCCCTGACTCTTACCCTATTTCATTGAGGACCATCGGAAAAAAGCTCAAATGCACTTGAAATTTTCATATCGTTGCATTTAATTACATATGTAACATTATATAAAATTTGTTACAGATAAATATGAAAGCAACAGCTCAAATATCTAGCAACAACGGCCACACGGTTCTCCCGGCGGTCGTCCGTCGCTTTCTGGGCGTCGGAAAGGGAGCCAGAATCGAATTTGAATCACGGCCAAACGGCGAGGTCGTGGTCCGCCCCCTGCCAACACTGGACGCCCTTTTTGGCAGCCTAAAGGGCACACGCGAGCCGCAAGCCGATGAATCGGCCAGGGGATGGAATGCCCGCGCCGAACGCGTCATGAAAAAGGGAATGAAATGAAACCGGTCGTCATGCTGGCGGACGCCAACGTTTTTTTGCGGTTTCTCCGCAATGACCACCCGGAACACTCGGCGGCAGCCAAAACGGTGATTGAGGAAGCTGCTGCCGGCGCCGTCATCCTTCAAGTGCCGGAGATCGTCGTCGCCGACATCTTTTATACACTCACCGCTCCGATGATGAAGATTCCAAGGGCCGCCGCCGCCCGCCAGCTTTCTGCGCTACTGCACCAACCGGGCATAGAGGTCCAGAATCGTCGCAATGTTTTTGAGACCCTCAGCATTTGTGAAACCAGGGACATTGATTACGGCGATGCCGCCCTGATTGTTGCGGCTCAAAACACACTGCAACATCCACCCATCCTTTCCTATGACAAGGATTTTGCGAAAGTACCTGGAATAACGGCCTTTTCACCAATCGAATGGCTGCAAAAGGGGCGTAAGCTTCTCCGGCAATAGAAACAGTCGGCGCGAAGTCTAAAAGCGGTCAGACCAAACCGAGAATGTGAACTAAATGGCGCATAGCAGCAGAACGAAGGCTAAACTCTAAAAGCTGGACGCTAAAGGAGAATTTTGTCTTCAAACGCGCCTTTGAATTATGGTCTTGCACGACCCCCGTACTTTATTTTCTGCCGCAGCGCCCCGCTCATACCAGTGAACCGTATTCCGCAAGCAGTTTCTGCGTAAGCCTTGTGGATGAACGACCACTTCGGGTGATCTCCCGTTATGACCGGAAGGATTGCAGTGAAAGATGTGCGAGGCTCCATGCGTTGCGGCAACTCACATCCGCCAATGTCAGACGGCAAAAATGTTAGACGGTCAATCCCACTCCCGTCCCGGACCGTAAATCCAACACTAGTTACCGTGACTGGCAAGTAGCTAAGGTTTGTGACCACGATGCCAAATCCGTCTGCGCCGCCCTCAGATTTAAGAGACACCGGGATGACCTTAACACAGACACGGTCACGGCTAAATGCTCGCCAAGTATTCAAGATTCCAAGCACCGCGCCGACAAATCCGAATACCAAACCCGCAATAGCAGTAATGAGCGTGACGTTCTGCATGTGTTAGTCCGTATCAGGGCGAGCTGATGCGGTAGAAACGGTCAGGATAAGTCATCCACTGCGAATCGCTGAAATAAACCATACCGCTGCTGAGCGTGAAGCTTTGAATCGGAACCCAACTGGGGCTTCCTAAATTGGTGCAAGCTTGGACCACGAAAGGAATGTTAGTTGTACCTGTAACGTTAAACCCAAATTTATTGTCATGCAAACCAAAGCTACCATCGCCAGTTTGGATTAGCGGATTCCACAGCACAGTCGGAAAACTGGCAAATGTGGCACCCCAGCCGGTGGTGCCGGGCAAATAATATACCGTAATGTTGCTGTCCACTAAAAACGCCTTCGAACCTACAGTTGGGGGATTACCCGCGAAGAACAGGCTTGTCAGGGCGGCACACGCTTCGAACGCGGCATTTCCGATGTTTGTCACGCTTTTTGGGAGCGTCACGCTCCTTATTGGGCAGCCAACAAAGACAGAGTTCCCAACACTCGTGACACCGTTGTCATTCGTGACGCTGGTCAGGCGAGAACAATTCGCGAACGCTAATAACCCTAAATTGGTGACGCTGCTTGGAATCGTAATGCTGGTCAGCGCGTCTCCGTTGAACGCGGAATTGCCAATGCTGGCGACGCCATTGGAAATCGTGACGCTCTTCAGGACGTAGCAGTTCATGAACGCACTCCCCCCGACGCTGGTGACGGTGCCTGCTATCGTGGCACTAGCTAGGCCACCACAGAATTGAAATGCTCCAACCCCGATATTGGTGACCCCATTGGGAATAATGATGCTAGACAGGCCCGAGCAGTTATCAAACGCAAGCTCTCCAATGCTAGTGACTCCATTGGAAATCGTGACACTGTTCAGGCCCTGACAATCGAAGAACGCGCTCGCCCCGACGTTGGATACGCTGCCAGGAATAGTCACCTTGGCCAGACTAGTGCATAGGTTAAACGCATAATCCCCAATATTTGTAACTCCGTTGCCAATAGTGACGCTCGCTAAACTGGAGCATTCAGAGAACGCACTTTCCCCGATGCTGGTGACACTCCCAGGAATGCTCACGCTTTCAAGGCTGGAGCAGAACTGGAATGCAGACTGTCCAATACTGACGACTCCATAGGGAATCGCGACGCCGATCAACTCGGAGTTCTCGAAGGCATACTCACCGATGCTCGTGACAGGCATCTCGTTAATGGTAGTCGGGATTATCACGTCGCCGCCCGCTCCGGTGTAGCCGGTGATCGTAATAGTGTTGTCAGCATTTACGGTGTACACTAATTGGGCTTGCACCGATGATGGTACGACCAACAAGACCCCGAACAAGATCGCCGCCAGAGACTCGATTATTTTTGGATTCACGTTTAACCCAATGGATGAAAAGAGATCAGCCCCGCATAATCGCATATTTTCATTTGCAACTCAATAGCAAGAACCATCAAGTTTTCCATCCTGTAAATCCCGTCCATCCTGTCAAACATCAGTTCTTCCCCTGCGCCGCGCCCGGCAAATTCGCCGGAAGCTGTTTTCTCACGACAAGCAAAATCAAATTGCTCGTCTCCTCCGGCGTCATGTTCGAGTTGTTGATGACAGTCGCGCCGAGCGCGATCATCAGCGGGTCCGCCGCGCGCTGGCTGTCACGACGATCTCGTGCTGCGAGGTTCTCCTGGACTCCCTCGGCGGCCCGACGTTTGGCGCGTTCGTCCAAAGTCGCGTCAAGATAAAATTTAAAATCCGTCTCTGGAAAAACATTCGTCCCGATGTCGCGCCCCTCCATCACCAGATTGCCAAACTTCAGGCATTCGCGCTGTTTCTGTTTCATCCATTCCCGCACCTTCGGCACCGCCGCGACGTGCGACACCGCTTCGCTGACCGGCGCGGTGCGAATTTCCTTCTCAGGATAATAGCCATCCACCAAAAACCGCACCTGCCGCTCGACACATTCCAGCGAAGTCTTCCAAGTGCGGCAAAGCGTGGCCACAGCCTTAGCGTCGTTGACATCCACGCGTTTGGCCAGGCAATACCACGCCAGCGTCCGATACATGGCGCCCGTATCGACATAGAGAAACCCCAGCGCCTTGGCGACGAGCTTGGAATTGGTGCTTTTCCCGCTCGCGCTGGTCCCGTCGATTGCAATAACGATGTTTTTCGAGTTCAAAATTCCTTCAATGGGCAAAAAGCTGTTCCGTGCGCAAAGGCCGCGACGTCGCCGCATCCAAAATCACCGCTCCAAGCCCCGCCGGCGGTTTCGCGGCGAGCTTTTGGAAAAAGTCCGGGAACGTTTTCTTCACGCACGCAGGATTCTTGATTTTAATCCCCGGAATTTTCAATCCCAGAACGCCAAAACACATCGCCATTCGGTGATCGTCGTAAGTTTCGATTTCCGCGCCGTGCATTTTTCCTCCCGTCGGAAAAACCGTCAAAGTTTCCCCCTTCTCCTCAACTTTAGCCCCACATTTCGTCAATTGAATCCGCAACCCCGCCACTCGCTCCGATTCCTGAACGCGCAGCCGTTCCAAATCCGTGAACGTGACCGGCACCGAGGCAAACGGCGCAATCGCAATCGCCGTCATGATGCTGTCTCCCAAGTCGCTTTTCCGCGAGACGGAAGCCGGCAACGGCAGGAACCGCGGGAAAACCGAATCAATCTGCCAAGTCGAAACCGGATACGACGCCACCTGAATCCGCGTCTCCGCCGTTCGATTCAAAAGCCAGTTCGCCGCGACAAAATAACTCGCGCTCGAAGCGTCGGCCTCAATGACAAATTCCCCGCCCTCGCGCGGAAAAGCCGCGATCAATTCCCGCGTCATTTTCAAATAAGGCGCTTCGTCCGGCTCGGTTCCGGTGAACTCAATCTTCCATCCGCCCACAACCGCTCCCAGCAAAAGCGCCGAGCCAAATTGCGAACTCTCCTCCAAATCAACGCGACAAGTCCCAGTTCGCGGCCCGCCGCCGTAAATCACGGCTGGAAGCTGATCGTTCGGCGAATCAATGCGATAACCCAACTCCCGCAACGCCCCGAGCAAAGCCGCCTGCGGACGCTGATGCATCCTCTTCACCCCGCTCAAGCGATACACGCCGTCGCCAAGACAAACGAGCGCGCTGAGAAAACGCGCCGCCGTCCCCGCGTTGCCAACGAATAATTCCAGCGGCTTCTCCGCCGTGCCGCCATTCGGAATTTTTCCCCCAAGCGCCTGCACGGTAATCGTCCGATTCGATGCCTCGTGTTCGTCGGCGGCAACCGTGATCTCAAATCCAAGCTGCCGCAACGCATCCGTCATCACCTGCGTATCCTCGCTCCACAACGCGCCGCGCAGCGTCACCCGCCCCTTGGACAGCGCCGCCATGATCAGCGCGCGATTAGTGATGCTCTTGGACCCCGGCACAGTGATGTCCGCCGGCGTCTCCGTGTTCAACGGAATAATTTCGATGATCTCCGGCAACGACATCATGCTCATTCCGGCGTCGCCGCCGGAGACTGCTCGCGCCAATCGTCCCGGCGCTGTTTGGCTTTGGCGAAAAATTCCTCAATGGCCTCAACGTTCTTCTGCTCCAGCGCCAATTGAAATTCCTGCAAGTCTTCAATGAAAACGCCCAGCACGCGGCCAAGATTCTTCCGGTTAGCCAACGCAATATCGCGCCACATCTCCGGCGAACCCGATGCGATGCGCGTCGTGTCCCGAAAACCATTCGCGCAAACCATCGCCTGCTCCTTCGGATGAACCGGGCTGAGCACATAATTGGCGATTTCCGCCGCGACGACATGCGGTAAATGGCTGGATCGGCTGACCAAATCGTCGTGCGTGTCCGGGCTTATGCGAATCGGATTTCCCCCCAGCGCCTTCCAAAAATTCTCGATCTCCGCAACCGCCTTCGCGGAAGTTCGCGGGCTGGGCGTGACAAGGCAAATCGCGTTTTGAAACAAATTCGCGCGCGCCGACGATGCGCCCGTTTTTTCCGAACCCGCCATCGGATGGCCCCCGACAAATTCCACGCCGCCCTTGCGAAGGATCGGCTCCAATTCTGTGACAACGCAACCTTTGACGCTTCCAACATCCGTCACAATCGTTCCCGGTTTGAGGAACGGCTGCATTTGCGTCGCCAGCTCGGTCATTTGCGAAAGCGGCGTGCAAAGGATCACCAAGTCCGAGTTTTCCACCGCCGTCTTGATGTCCTGCGTCACCACATCAGCGATCTCCAGGCGCTTGCAAAGCTTTAGCGTGGAATCGCTTCGGACAAAAGCCGTGACCTTGGACGCCATGCTCCGTTGTTTGACGGCGAGCGCGATTGAGCCGCCCAACAGCCCGGTGCCAATTATACTGATATTATTCCAGCGCATTCTTGAATCGCCCACACGCTACCTGTTGGACGGCGTAACGTCGAAAAAATTCTGCGCTGTTTTATTTTGCCATAAGCGGAACGATAATAAGGATGAGCCACTAACCTTAACGCAAATAAGAGCCGCAAAATACGCTAAAGACGCGAAAACGGAAATTCCTTATGTGCTTTTTCGCGTCTTTAGCGTATTTCGCGGTTAAAAGATTTTCTTAGCCGCAGACGACTTTAATGGCGTAACATGGAACCGTGAAATTGAATTAATTATTTATGTCGCATGAAAGCGCAACCACAGTCTTTTGAAGGAAAGTTTCAAATGTGGGTTTACGACCCTACTCACGGTCGCTTGCTCTTCCGAAGAATGACGGCCAACACGACCCAAAAACGTGTTGATATTGTCTTTAATGATGTAAGGACGATTCAAGTTTGTACTTTTTTTGAATCGATCATGTTCAATGAAATCGACTCAACCGAAACTGTCGGAAAAGTCCCTGCTTCGGAAATCACCAATGAACCAGGGCTTCGCTGGTTCAAGATTATTAGCAAAGATTGGGAAGGGTATATCTGCGCGGGATCGGTCGGTTTTCACGAAGACGACGCCGGATTTAGCGAGCCTAGTGCGATCTACGAGGCAGGACCGTTGTTGGTTAATTTAGCGGTAAATAGTAGTTGGTACGCAGAGAAGTATGAACCGGCAATTCTAAAACCTCGCAAGTGGCCGTTTGCGACTTAAACCAAGCGTCCAACCAAAGACGGTCGCGAATCTTTTTTTGACGCAGACTTCTCCGCAATGCTGCTGAGATATTCCAGTTTGACAGTGTCGCCGTCAAAATGGGCGGTGACGGTATCATGGTGCGGCGTCTCATAAAAACGCCATATCATCGAGAACGTATCCGCATCCTTCCAAGCGCCACTGGCCGCGATTTTAGCCGGACGCAGATCGCCGACAGTTATTTTGGGCGGCGTTCCTGGCATATTGGTTTCGCCGTCCGTCCATTTTCCAAGGCCACAGCGGATCGGATACGAGCCGTTCGCGTCTGTCAAGATGAATGTGCAGCCATCGCGGTGAAAATCAAACCGAACGGATTGAACGCCAGCCGCGTTCGATTCAACCTGAATGGTCTTGCCAGAAATTTTGCCCGCAGTCGGCGAGTCCGATTGCGCATCGGCAGGAGGCAGCGCCAACGAGGCAAGTTTTTCGCGCAATTGCGAGTGTAAGGACTCGTTGGCGGGCAGCGCACCGTCGCCCATTGCCGGGAGCAAGTGGTTCCAAACCAGGTTTAACTCCCCCTGCATGTCGCCCGTCTCACTGGTAATGATGACAACCGCATCTTTTTCCGGCAGCACAATTGCGTACTGCCCAAACGCCCCATCCCCGCGAAATCCGTTATGTCGGCAACGCCAGAATTGATAGCAATAACCTTGGTTCCAATCGCTCGTCTGCTTCGCTTTTTCCAGGTCAGCGGCGGGCTGCTGAATTTTGAAGGTCGTCGCCTTTTCAACCCAAGCCGAAGGCAGCAATTGCCGTCCATTCCAAATTCCGTCCTGCAAATACAATTGCCCAAATTTCGCAAGCGCATCCGTTTGCACGCTCAATCCCCATCCGCCCGTGTTAATCCCGCGCGGACAAGTCTCCCAGGTCATGCCCGAAATATCGAGCGGCTCAAACAAGCGCGGACGCAAAAAGTCGATGGCCTTCTTCCCCGAAACTTTTTGCACAATGGCCGAGAGCATGTAAGTCGCGCCGCTGTTGTAGAGAAAAACGGAGCCGGGCGCGTTGTCGATCGGCAGCGACAGGAATGACTTCACCCAATTCTGCTCTTTCGTGATGATCGGCGTCGAATCCTTGGAATGCCCGACGGACATTGTCAACAAATGCTTTACGCGCAGGGCCGCCAGATTCTCGCTCACATGCTCCGGCAGATAATCGGGAAAAAAGGACGTCACCGGATCTTCAACCGTAAATTTTCCTTCCGTCACCGCTAAACCGACCGCCGTCGAAGTAAAACTTTTGCTCAGTGAATAGAGCATGTGCCTCGCCGATTTTCGATACGGCGCCCACCAGCCTTCCGCGACAACATGCCCATGCCGAACCATCATGAAACTGTGGAATTCGTGCCTGGATTCCGTGATGGCACTCAGAAAATCCAATATCCCCTCCGAAGAAACTCCGTTGGCCTCCGGCGCTCCTCGCGGCAATTGGCGAAGCTCCGCCGCGTTGGCTGGAACGCAAAACGGAGCCGACGATGCAAGATTCAACCCGGCAACGCTCAGGCCGAGTTGTTTAAGAAAAGCGCGGCGATTCGCAGTCATTTTTAGTTTGGATGCCGCACAATATCCCCTGTCCCAAAAACTTCAATTCAAAAGGCGCGGTTTGCGCGGTCGCATATACAAAACATTTTGTTTCGCGAATTTTTTTGAACATATCAACGTCTCAATTTTCAAAAAGCTACCGGGGCTTATTATGTTTGCCTTTGAACAGTCGCCGGGTTTATTAGTCAGATTGATACAACCGCTCGCGTTGCGTTGCGGCATCAGAGTCGAAAATGATTAAAGTTGATAAGCTGAGCAAATCCTTCGGCACGAAAGTGGCCGTCAATCGCCTGACCTTCACGGTCGAGCGCGGCGAAGTGCTTGGTTTTTTGGGGCCGAACGGCGCTGGAAAATCCACCACAATGCGCATGATCACGGGCTTTATTCCTCCCAGCGAGGGGACCGTCAGCATCGGAGGCCACGACATCATCGAGGACCCCATTGGCGCAAAAACCCTCATCGGCTACCTCCCGGAAAACGCCCCCGCCTACTCGGACATGACGGTGGAAGGTTTTCTCGGCTTCATCGCCGAATTGCGCGGAATGCGCGGTGACGCGAAGAAAAAGGCGATCCACCGCGTCGTGGAAATGTGCTTTCTGGAATCCGTCCTTTACCAAAGCGTCGATACACTTTCCAAGGGTTACCGCCACCGCACCTGTTTCGCGCAGTCGATCATCCACGACCCGGAAGTTCTCGTTCTGGACGAACCGACCGACGGCCTGGACCCGAATCAAAAGCACGAAGTCCGCAGCCTGATCCGCCGAATGGGCGAAAAGAAAGCGATTATTTTTTCGACGCACATTCTCGAGGAAGTCGAGGCCGTTTGTTCCCGCGCGATCATCATTGACCGCGGCCAAATCGTCGCCAACGGCACCCCGCAACAACTCAAACAGCAATCCGACACAACCGGAGCAGTTCTTCTGGTGGTTCGTGGCGCAACCGCGCCGCAATTGGTGGAACGCCTTTCCGGCGTTGCAAATGCGCGCCGCGCAGCAATCGTTAAAGAGGAAAACGGCAAAATCTGGGCGCGAGTTTATCCCAAAAGCGAAAATCGAAACGGCGACCTCGCCCGAAATGTCCTCGCCGCCGCCAGCGCATGGCAAGTCGAGGAATTGCACACGGAAGAAGGGCGATTGGACGAGGTATTCCGTGGCATCACACTTTCCGAAACAGCAAAACAACCCGCGGCAAAAGAAGCGTCCGCCCCACGGCAGGAGGCAAGCGTATGAGTTCGATCAGCAACATCAGGGCAATCACAAAACGCGAATTGGCGGGATATTTTTCCTCGCCAGTCGCTTACGTCTTCATCGTTATTTTCCTGCTCCTCACCGGATCGTTCACATTTCTGCTGGGCGGTTTTTTTGATTACGGACAGGCCAGCCTTGAACGCTCGTTTTTCATCTGGTTTCCGTGGCTCTATCTTTTCCTCGTGCCGGCGGCGGGAATGCGCCTCTGGGCCGAGGAACGCCGCGTCGGAACCATCGAACTGCTCCTGACGCTGCCCATCACCGCGTGGCAGGCAATCGTAGGAAAATTCCTTGCCTCCTGGGTCTTCCTCCTTCTGGCCTTAGTCTTGACGTTTCCGGTCGTAATAACAGTCAACTATCTCGGTTCCCCTGATAATGGCGTCATCTTTGCCTCTTACGTCGGAAGCTTCCTGATGGCCGGGGCCTATCTTGCTGTAAGCTGCATGACTTCCGCCCTCACGCGCAATCAGGTCGTCAGCCTGATTCTCTCAATCGTGATCTGCCTGGTGCTCGTGCTGTGCGGATTTCCGCCTGCGACGAACTTCCTCAATCAACTCACGGACACCCCGTGGCTGGTTCACACGCTGGCGTCGTTCAGCGTCATCACGCACTTCGAATATTTCACCAAGGGCGTCGTCGATTCCCGCGACGTTATTTTCTTCCTGTGCGTCATCGGGTTTTCACTGTTCACAACAGGAGTAATTCTCCGCAGCCATCGCGCCGGTTAATCGCATTTGGTTCAAGCCATGAAGCAGAAAAATTTTGAAACGCTGATCTATTCCACCGCCGGCATCGGGATCATGCTCGTGCTGGTCATCGCATTTTACATCGTCACCAGCGCCGCCAAGGAGCGCGTTGATCTAACCGCCGACAAAGCCTTCACCCTCTCCCAGGGAACTCGGAAGATTCTCGGCAAGCTCGATTCCCGCGTCACCATCCGTTTCTATTGCACCCAAAGCGGTGCCACGATGCCCCCTTCCCTCCGCACTTACGCCCAACACGTCGAAGACCTCCTCGGCGAATACCAGGAAGCCAGCCACGGCAAGATCGTCGTCAAGAAGTTTGATCCCGAACCGGACTCCGACGCCGAAGACTCCGCCCGCCTCGACGGCATCGAAGGCCAGGCAACCTCCGCGTTCGGCGGCGACAAAGTCTATCTCGGCCTCGTCGTCAGCATGCTTGATCAAAAAGAATCGATCCCCTGGCTTCCGCCCGATCGCGAAAAGCTTCTTGAATACGACATTTCGCGCTCCATCGCCCGCGTCATCAATCCCACACCCGCCGTCGTTGGCATCATGAGCGCGCTGCCGATTTTTGGTTCTGCTCCGAACCCGATGATGCAGCAAATGGGCCAGCAAGCCTCTGAACCCTGGTCATTCGTCGGCGAATTGAAGAAGGACTTCACAGTTCGCGAAATCCCGATGACCACGACAAAAATCGACGATGACATCCACGTTTTGATGGTGGTTCATCCGCGCGATATTTCCGAGGCGACACAATACGCCATCGACCAATTCGTGTTGCGCGGCGGCAAACTCCTGGCGTTCCTCGACCCGCATGCTTACTTCGATCAAAAACATGATCAAATGGCGCAAGTCCTCGGCGAAAGCTCCGGCCAATCCTCTCTTCCCGCCCTGCTCAAAGCGTGGGGCCTGGAAATGGACGTGAACAAAGTCGATGCCGACATGACCTTCGCCGGTCACACCGGAGCGAACGGCAACGTCATGCCGACTGTTCTTGTCATAAATAAAGAAGGCATCAACAACGACGACATTGTCACCAGCCAGATTGATAATCTCGTCATGCCCTTCGCCGGCGCTTTCACCGGCAAAGTCGCGGATGGCATCAAGGAAACCGTGCTTATCCATACATCACCCGAATCCGAACTGGTCGAAGGCGTCACCGCGAGCGTCGGGGCGGAACAAATTATAAAAGACTTCAAAGCGGCCAACGTCCCTTACGCCCTCGCCGTGCGTCTGACTGGCAAATTCAAAACCGCGTTTCCAGATGGCCCTCCCAAGCCGCCAGCCAAGGAAGACAAGTCCGAACCCGCAGCCGACGCCTCCAAAGAACCGCAGCTAAAGGAATCCAAGGCTGACGGCGTCGTGGTCCTGGTGGCGGACACCGACCTGCTGAACGATCAGGTTTGCGTGCAGGTGCAGAATTTTATGGGCTACAGGCTTGTTCGCCCGATGAACGGCAATCTCAACCTTGTCGAGAGTTTCGTGGAACAGCTTTCCGGCGACAACGACTTGATCAGTTTGCGCAGCCGCGCGAGCCTCAACCGCCCGTTCACTCGCCTCAACGAAATGGAAGCCAAGGCCGGCCGCGAATGGCAGGAAAAACTCAAGGAACTTGAGTCCAAGAAATCCGAAACAGAAATTAAGATCCAGCAGTTGCAGGCCAGCAAAACCGGCGGCGCGGAGCAAAAATTCATCCTCTCTCCCGAGCAACAGAAGGAATTGGAGAGCTATCAAAAGTCCGTTGCAACCGTCAATAAAGATTTGAAGGACACGCGGAAAAAATTGCGCCAGGACACCGACTCGCTCGAATTGTGGACCAAGGTCGCCAACATCGGCGCGGTGCCGGTCCTGGTGGCCCTGACGGGCGTGGTCCTTGCCATCGTCAAACGCAAACGCACTGCCGCAAAATGAATCGCAAACAACTCGTCACGCTCATAGTTGCGCTGGCCATTATCGGCACGGCCGCGTTGATGCTCATGAAGCGCCACCAGCAGTCCTTCACGGATTCTGAGGCCGCAATCGGGCAGAAGTTGCTCAACAATTTCCAGATGAACGACGTCGCCTCCATTCACATCAAGGGCGACACCGATCTCGACTTGACAAAGAAGGACGGGCGTTGGGAAATCGCCCAACGCGGCGGTTACCCCGCCAATTTCTCACAGATCAGCGAACTGCTCATCAAGATGGGCGATTTGAAAGTCGCGCAATCTGAACCCATCGGCCCGTCCCAATTGGATCGCATGCACCTTGCCGAACCCGGCAAAGGCCCCGACTCCGCGACGCTTCTCGAATTCAAGGACGCCTCGGGAAAAGTCCTCCAATCCCTGCTCCTGGGCAAAAAGCACACCCAGAAATCCTCGCGCCCCATGCCCGGCCAATTCGGTGACGATGGCTATGCCGATGGCCGTTTCGTCATGTTGAAAAGCGACCCAAACGACGTCCTCACCATTCCCGACGCGTTGAACAGCGTGGATCCGAAACCGGCCACCTGGCTCAATAAGGATTTCTTCAAAGTCGAAAAACCGAAGTCGATTTCCTTTGTCTCCACCAACGCCTCAAACTCCTGGACGCTCAGCCGCGAAACCGAATCGTCTCCGTGGATTCTCGCCAATGTCAAAACTCACGAGGTAGTGGACACAAACAAACTTTCCTCGCTCGCCAGCACGTTGAGCTACCCGAGCTTCGTCGATGTCGCCGCCGACCAGGCCCCGGACAAAACCGGTTTGGACAAACCGCTGAGTCTGACAATCGAGACGTTCGACCATTTCACTTACAACATCAAAATCGGCAAGAAAACTCCTGAGAACGACTACAACTTGACCGTCGCCGTCTCCGGCTCCGCCCCTGCGGAAAGAACTCCAGGCAAGGACGAAAAACCCGACGACAAAAAACGTCTCGACAAGGAATTTCTCGATAAAACAAAAGCGACCGCCGCCAAGCTCGATCAGGAAAAGGCGTTGTCCAAATGGACCTACATCGTGAATTCGTGGTTGATCGACCCCTTGATCCGCGACCGCGCCCAACTCATGGTCGATAAAAAAGACAACAAAAAATCCGCGTCTTCATCGGAACCGACGCCCGCAGACACTGGCGCGACTCCCGTTGATTTCACAGAACCACCGAAACCATAGCCGACCAACTTAAAAAATGTGGCGCGGCTATCTTGTCCCTGTCCCTCCTCAATTTTGTTCGCTCACTTAGGTGACCGACGATTTCGCGTTCTGAGGCGATTCAACGTTATCGTGAGCTGACGCGGAAAAACCGTCCACCTGTGCTGCTCTGCAATGGCTCGCTAAAGTAGAACGAGCCGTTGGTCAGATTGTTCGTCGCCACAGGATACCAGAAGGCGCTAGCCAGATTGCTGCAAGCCTCCACAACGATAGGAGTATTTGTCGTCCAGGAAACAGTAAATCCGAACATGTTGTTCTGGACGCCAAAGTCAGGTCCGTTGGTTAATATCTGTGGGTTCGCAAAGGTCCAAGGTGCGATTGAGGCGCCTGTCTTTGTCGCGAATTCAGCCCAACCAGTGGTTCCCGGCGAGTAATAAACGGTTACGTTCTGGCTCGCCTGGAGAAAAATAGACGTATCCGCAATGGGGGCGTTGCCCGTGAAATAAAGGCTGGTCAGATTTGGGCAATCATAAAACGCCCCGTCTTCGATTACTTTAACTCCATCGCCAATCGTCACGCTCGTCAAGGCGGCACAGTCAGCGAATGTGTCGCTAACAATCGTGACAAGGCCGTTGCCGATAATCACGCTGCTAACGCCGCTGTATGCGAACACAAAGCCGCCGAGACTGACAACGCTATCGGGAATCGTAATGCCAGCCAGCTCTGTGCGTGCAAATGCCCAATCTCCAATCGACACCACACTGTTCGGAATCGTGACGTTAGCCAGTGTCAAGCACGACTCAAATGCATAATCTCCGATATTGGTTACAGTATTGGGGATCGAATAAGACGATTCTGCAATCCCGTCCGGGCACTCCAGAAGGTTTTTCATGCCCTTGTCAAACAGAACTCCATTTAAGCTCGTATAATTTGCATTCCGGGCACCCACTTCAATCTGTGTTAGCGAGAGGCAACCATCGAAGACCACCGTTCCGATGCTCGTTACGCTGTCGGGAATTATTACGTTCGTGAGGGCGTCTGACGAGAACGCTAAGTCTCCAATGCTGATGACGTTTGTCCCGATGTTAACGCTGATCAGACTGGCACAGCCACCGAAGGCTCCATCTCCGATACTAGTGACACTGTTCGGGATATTGACGCTGGTCAGGACACCGTCGTCGGAAAATGCACCCCCTCCAATGCTGGTAACATTTGTGCCAATCGTCATTTGCCCAAGGAAGGAATCAAAACCGAAGGCTCCTTCGCCTATCATGGTAACATTGTCCGGAATGATAACATTTGTAAGGCCCGAGTATGCAAATGCCGTGTCTCCAATGTTCGTTAAGCTATCGGGGAGTGCGACACCAGTCAGGTCCAAACAGTCATGGAATGCAGAAGAGCCAATGCTGGAGACGTTTGTGCCAAGGATGATACCGGAGAGATCAAAGTCTTCAGCAAAGGCGCCCGACTCGATGCAAATGACGCTGTCAGGGATGGTTGCACTGGTCAATGCTGTGTTGGCAAACGCACTGGCTCCTACAGTTGTGACAGGCAAGCCGTCATTACTGAACGGAATTATCACCGCGTTGTCGGCGCCCGCGTAGCCGGTAACGGTGAATCCGTTGACATTCGTCGTATAGGTAAACTGGGCATGTACAGCCACCGGTAATGCCACCGTCAGCAACGCCAGAAGCATCCTTTTTTTCATATTTTAAAGAAATTTTGCCTTTGGGCTCTTCACATAAATCCGCTCTCTATCTAATAACTCGGCCTCGACGGCGGAATCTTTCAGTTTTCATGGGATTATTTCGTAAAGCCCAGCAAATAAACTCCGGGTCTGTGGCATCCTTTGTGCTTAACTCTGAGTGGTCTGAATAGGTTGGGACAAGGAACCGCGCAATAACCACAGTTATGAGACGACGGTTGTTGCTTTCACCGGCCCTGCTGAGACGTCCGCTGCGGTGGTGTTTCAATCAATGGGCCAAAGGCCGGCTTTGCCTTTGGCCGCCTCTGGCGGTTCTGGATGCGGGACGGGTGGGCTTGGAAGATTTTTCTGCGAGGCAGAAATCCACCTGCCGCTTGAACGTGTCCACCTTGGCGACTTGCATCCGGACTTGCGGTTTCAGTCTCGAAATGCGCGAAGCGTTTGGAGTGCGCGCGGCTTGCCGCCGCTTTTCCCCGTTGATTCCAAGCCCACGTCGATCGCGCGTTGGAAGCTTTCGATTACTCTTCTTGCTTGCCGAGGACACAATCCAGGTATATGTTGTCAAATATAGAACATAAGCCTATGACTGATTCCGCTGTCATGCAAAAAGTCGAAGAGTTGACCAAGACCGTCGAACGCCTGCAGGAGCGCGTCGAGGACTTGGAAGACTTGCGGGACCTCCAGACCGCGATCGCTGAAAACAGCAATCAACCCCCAATTTCGTGGGAAAAGGCGTCGGCAGAATTAAATCTCGGCTGAAGGACTTATTTGGAGCGTTTGATCGCTTTTACGGGCCGTTATTTGAATTGCTCGTTCCTTCGTTTCCTTCGTTCCCTTGGTGTAAAAATCCCTGAGCGGTCATTCATCGCCAGCACATCCCAATCCATTCCCGCCGAGTCTCCCGCTCCGCCAGTCGATTTCACCGAGCCTCCGAAGCCATAACAAAAATGGCAATTAGTAGCGCGGCGGTCTCGGCTCCCGAATAGCGCGAAGCGTTTGGAGTGCGTGCGGCTTGACGCCGCTTTTCCCCGTGTCAAAGAGCCAGCATATCAGAATCCGAAGGCAAAGCGGTAGCAAGCTACCGCACCAAACGCTTCGCGCTCATTTACACCAGTCAGGCTGCCGCAACTATTTTTTGAGGTAGGGACGCCTCGCCGAGGCGTCCGCGGACCACCCTACCAGTCAATATAAAAAAATAGAGGCGCTGATTGTCAATTGCTTCAGCCATATCTTGTTTAACTTCCAACCGGCACTCAACTCGCCATTTCATCGCTAACGCCGCGCGCGCACTCTCGCCTTCATCGTTTCCAGCGACACGGCGGATTTCGGATTCCGGCGATCCTCAGCAAGACGATCCTCTACCAAAGCTTGATCTTGTACTGAGATATCCGTTTCGTCTAATTCCAGCGCGCGCCTAAACAGCAATTTGCGCTCGGCAAACGTCAACTTTGGCAACTCCGCCAACACTTCAGAGAAACTTATAGAACAATACTAACCCATGCCAAACCGTGGGCCAATTCAATTTCTAGTTTATTGAAGTTGAATCTTTTCGTGAAAATTGAGATGTAACGGGGTACGATGTGAGTATGAACAAGCGGTCCTTCTGCGGCATTTTAATCACACTGGCCTGTAGTCATCTTGCATTTTGCGGTGAAATTCACGATGCGGCGCGGGATGGCGACTTGGTTAAGGTCAAGACGCTGCTCAAAGACAATCCTGATCTGGTCTTCAGTAAAGACATCGACGGAAAGACGCCTTTACATTGGGCGGTGATGCATGACCGCATGGATGCAGCAAACTTCTTACTGACACAAAAAGCTAATGTCAATGCCAAGGAAAAAACCGGCTTGACGCCTTTACATTGGGCGGCAATGAAGTGCTTCAGGGACATGGCAGAATTACTGTTATCGAAAAAGGCTGAGGTTAATTCAAGGTCAATCGATGGCAGGACGCCTCTGGATTGGGCGGCGGCCCAAGACTGCAAGGACGTAGCAGAACTGCTGCTTGCTAACAAGGCTAAGGTCAATGTCAAAACTTACAATGGTTTTACCCCACTACATACGGCATTGTTTTTTGGCCATACGAATTTGGTGAATTTATTGCGGCAGCATGGTGCTCGCGAGTAAGCGCCTATGCGCAGTTTGGAATTGTTCAAAAACTAACGGACGGTCCAAAACCTTAAAACACGGAACTCGATTTGTCAGCCACTTCTATCCATTCTTTCAACATGAAAACGATGGTGGAATTTAAAGAAGCAATTCTGGGTCTCTCAAACGCAGACAAAAATGAGTTGCAACATTGGCTCGATGTCGAACAGCAGATCCATGAGCTAATCGATTCAACGATTCGCTTAAGTCAGCATCATGTGATTTGGTGGGAAATAATGACCCCGAACACTGCCGCGCACTTCGATGGCGTGAGAGACGAGTACCTGGATTTCTTTGAGCCGGTATGTTATGCGTTCGTTCAGGGATTCTTTGTAATTTCATACCAACTGTTCGACAAACGCGAGGACTCGAAACATATTCGATTGTTGGTAAATGAGGTTCTGGAAAAGGACGCGGCTCTTGGAGTCAAGCTTCAGTCAAAACTAGAGAAATATCCAGGCATTAAGAAAATCAAAACGATACGTCACAAAATCTTTGCTCACCGAGATAGAGTATTAAGCCCGGGACAAATCTTGAAAAAATGCCCGATAGTGATTCGCGAGATGAAGGATATTGTAGACTTCATTCAGGACATTGTGTCGGATGTGATTGAAGCCGCAGGCGGGGGCAAAAAAGCAGATGTACTGCGAAAGATTACGGACTGCCAAGACTCTGCACGGAACAACACGTTCCAAGTGCTAAAGGGACTTGCCCGCGATTTGCGGCGCGGGGCACACGATGGGGCATAGGTTTGCCTAGATAACCGAAGGCCGCCGCTGCCGTTGTCCGCCCCTTGCGGTCATCATGGGCCTACTGGCCTTCGGAGATTTCTCGCTCAGCCGGAAATCCACCTGCCTCTTGAACGTATCCACCTTCGCGATATGCACTTGGACTTGTTGACCTAGCTGAATGACTTTTCGCGTCCGCCGCCCGACCAAATTGTGGCGCGCCGCGTCAAATACATAAAAATCGTCCTCAATCGAGGACAGATGCACAAGCCCGCTCATTCCCAGGCCCGAAACATCCACAAAAAATCCAAAATTCCTCACGTCCATGACCAAACCCGTGTAATTCTCGAAGCGCCCCGTCTTGATCTGGTTGCGGAGATACGCGAACAGCTTCGCCTCCTTGCTGTCCCGCTCCGCGTCGCTGGAATTGCGTTCAGTCTCGGAAATGTGCGCCGCCACCGGCTTCAACCCATGCTCGCTCATCTTGACCTCGTCGAACAACGCGCGATGAACAATCAGGTCCGCGTAACGCCGGATCGGTGACGTGAAATGCGTGTACTTGACTTTTGCCAGCCCGTAATGGCCGAGCGGTTCCACCGCGTATCGCGCCCGCATCAGCGAACGCAGGAAGCCGATCTTCAATGCTGCCCCAATCGGCACCGTTCCCAGCCGTTGCAATAGCTTCTGCACCTCAGGCCGTTTCGTCAAATTGCCGCAAGGAATATTATGGCTCGCAACCTCTTCACGGTAATCCTCCAGGCGCGACTCATCCGGCGGTTCGTGGACCCGGTAAATCGCCGGGCGCCGCAACGACATCAATCGCGAGGCCACGGCCTCATTCGCTAGGAGCATGTATTCCTCGATTAACTGATGCGAAACGTCGTTTTCAATTCGGTCAATCCGCAAAACACGCCCCTGCGCGTCAAGACGTATTTTCGTTTCAGGAAAATCCAGCGCCAGCGAACCCGCCGAAAACCGCGCCCGCCGAATGTGTTGGGCCAGCGTGTGCGCGTTGTGGAGCAGTTGCGAAATCGGGTCGCCGCCCGGCTGTTGTTGCAGAACGGCGAGCGCTTCCTTGTAGGTAAAACGCCGCTTCGAGCGGATCACCGCCGAATAAAATTTGGCATCGAGCACGCGCCCCTCGGGAGAAACCAAAAACTCGACGCATTTCGTCAACCGATCCACATTGGGCTTTAGCGAACAAATTTCATTGCTCAACGCCTCTGGTAGCATCGGAATGACGCGGTCCACGAGGTAAGTCGAATTGCCGCGAGTGCGGGCCTCCTCATCCAGTGTCGTCCCCGGACGCACGTAATGCGAGACATCAGCAATGTGGACCCAAACTTTCCAACGATCCGCCTCGTGCCGGTGGATGCAAATCGCGTCGTCAAAATCCTTGGCGTCATCCGGGTCAATTGTAATAACGGAATGTCCCCGGCAATCAACGCGCCCCTGCAATTCCGCGGCAAACGGCTCCCCATTCGGACGCGCCTTCGCCAACGCCGCCGCTTCCGCGAGCACCTTCTTGGGAAAATGAAGCGGCAGCCGATAATGTCGCAGCACCGAAAGCATATCGACCCCTTCAGCATCCGGCGGCCCCAGCACTTCAATGATCTCGCCCTCGGGATTCGTGTGTCGCGATTCCCAGTCGCGCAGCTCAACGACCACCTTGTCGCCAACATTTGCGGGCCGGCCAGTGTCGAGCGGCGGCAAAACGTAAATGTCGTGCGGAATCCGGGGATCATCCGGGATGACAAATAAAAATTGCTTGCTACGTTGCAGCGTACCAACGATTTGCGAATGCTTGCGTTGCAGGATTCGAACCACCGCGCCCTCTTCTTCGTCCCTGCCGCGCTTACCCGCCTGACGCCTGACCAGCACACGATCCCCATTCAAAGCCGTCCCCGTAAGACTTTCAGGCACAACAACTTCCGACATCGCTGGATCATCAGGATCAAGGAATCCTTTCCCCTGTCGGTTAATCCTGATAATTCCCGGGACAAGATCAGCCTCACGCGCAAGAATATAGCGATCACCCTTGGTGCGAATGATCTGGCCGTTTCGCTCAAGGCGCTTCAGCGTTTGCTGCAACGGAGTCTGGCTCTCCGGCCCAAGCCCCAATCCACCCAAAAGCTGCCGGAAGTTGGAAGGCCTGTAATCCTTCCGCCCCAACAAACGTAAAATGGACTCCTCCATCCAGTTTCTAGCTTCCCAATGCGGCGAGATGCTCGCGCCCTTCCATCAGGAATTCGAGGTAGTAGGCCAGCCGCGCTTTCATCTCAAGTCGCGGAACGATGGCGTCGATTAAACCGTGTTCGAGAAGGAATTCGGCAGATTGGAAATCCGGCGGCAATTCCGATTGCGTCGTGCTCTCAATGACGCGCGGCCCGGCAAAACCAATCATCGCCCCCGGCTCGGCAAGAATCAAATCGCCCACCGTCGCGAAACTTGCCATGACGCCCGCCATGGTCGGGTCTGTCAATACGCTGATATACGGAAGCTTGTTTTTGCCGTGATAAGCCAGAGCGCCGCACGTTTTGGCCATTTGCATCAGGCTGAACATTCCTTCGTACATTCGCGCTCCGGCGCTAGTCGAGATCGTCACGATTGGCAGCCCTTTGTCCGTCGCCGCCTCGAACAGCCTCGTGAGCTTTTCTCCGACAACCGATCCCATTGAGCCGCCCAAAAATCCAAAATCCATCACGCCCAAGGCAACGCGATGCCGGCCAATTCGCCCAATGCCTGTGCAAACCGCGTCCTTAAGCCCGGACTCTTTTTGATATTGCGTGAGTTTGGCTGTGTAAGAGGAAACTCCGGTAAACTTTAAAAGATCGACACTCTCCATTGAAGCGCTGGTTTCCTCGAACGAACAAGTTTCCACAAGCGCATGAATCCGTTCGCGCGCGCCGATGGGAAAATGATATTGGCACTTCGGGCAAACCTTCAGGTTCTCGTCGAGTTCCTTGTCATAGATCATGGCCGCGCACTTCTTGCACTTCGTCCACAGGCCTTCCGGGATGTCACGCTTTCGCGAGGGCGAGGACGCCAGCTTGTGCTTCTTGACAAAAGTCGTCGTCGCGTCCGTGGGCGGCGGCGTGACAGCGGGTTCAACGGCTTCCAGTCCGAGGGTCTTCTTTGTGAATGAAGTTGTGGCCATATCAAAACCTGACGGTTGCGTTATTTATTGCCAACATCGAAATTGTAATTCCCGAATTAATAAAACGTCAAGTGCCTCGTGCGACTGTCCAAACGCAAACTTCTTTCGCGCCGCCTTCGCGCAAGGCGCGCGCGCAGGCGCTTGTTGTTGCGCCGGTGGTGAGGACGTCATCGACCAGGATGAGTCTTTCGAGATATCGGGATTTTCCGACGGTGGGAAAAAAAGCGTTGTCCATGTTCGCGGCGCGCTTCTCGCGGGAAAGTTGGGTCTGTGTTCCGGTGAATTTGGCGCGTCGCACCAGGTTTGTTTTTACGGGCAGGTTGAGCGCCTTGCCGAGATGAAGCGCAATTCGTTCGGCCTGGTTGAATTCACGTTCGCGCTGCCTGACTGGATGCAAGGGCACAGGAACAATTGCGTCCCATTTTTGACCGGAAAGCGCGGGGACGGCCTTGCGTGTCAGTAAATCGCCGAGGAACGGCTCAAACCAGACGGCTCGATTATATTTATATAATGCAATGGCCTGGAGAATGAGGGGGTTTGCAACCATCGCGGAGCGCGCAAAGCTGAAACCGAAATCCATGTCCTTACAATTCTGACAAACGAACGAATGGGTGATATTTCCCTCGTAAGGCAGGCCGCATCGTTCGCAGTAAGGCTCTGTCAAGAATCGAAGGCCGGACCAACATTTTCCACCGACGTATCCGTCCTTCGCCATCGCCCGCTCGTTTTTGCAAAGCTGGCAGACCGGCGGGTAAAAAAAATTCAGCGCCGCATCGTACGCTGTTTTGAGAGCCGAGATCATCAATCGAGCGAAGCCATGACCTGCTCCATCTCCAAAGCCGTTTGCGCCGCTTCGGCGCCGCGATTGTGCTTTGCGTCGAGGCAACGAACTACTGCCTGGGCCTCATTTTCGAGCAACAGGACTTCATGAATGACCGGCAAAGCGCGTTGGACCTGCAAGTTCGCCAAAGCCCCGCTCAGCGCGTCCGCAATTTGTTGCGCATGCGCGGTTTGGCCTCGCAGAATGACCCCGAGACAAATCAGTGCGGAGTAGGGCGGCTTCGCCTCTGCCAGGCGCGCGGCGACCGCTGGAATCTCAAACGCTCCCGGAACACGAACCACCCGAATTTTCCGTGCCCCTGCCCTTTTCAACTCGGCCTCAGCGGCAGCGGCCATCGCATCGACATATTTGGCGTTGTAGCGCGAAGCGATGATGGCAAAGTTGCCTTTGCTGCGGGCGAGTTTCTGTTTTTTGACCGGTGTCAGCATTCTATTTTACAGCAAATGTCCCAATTTCTCGCGCTTGGTGTCGAGGTATTTTTCGTTGTGCGGATTGGGTTTAATTTTAATCGGGAGTTGTTCGACAATCTCCAAACCGTAACCTTCCAAACCGACTACTTTGCGCGGATTATTTGTCAATAATGAAATCGTTTTCAGGCCGAGGTCCACCAGGATTTGCGCGCCAAGGCCGTATTCACGAAGATCAGTGCCGTAACCGAGCTTGAGATTGGCCTCCACGGTGTCGTAGCCGCTTTCCTGCAATTTATACGCCTTGATCTTCGAGGCCAAGCCGATGCCGCGCCCCTCCTGTCGCATATAAACAATGACTCCCCTGCCCGCCGCTGAAATCTGCCGCATCGCCTGATGCAATTGCGGGCCGCAATCGCAGCGGCGCGACCCAAAAATGTCCCCAGTCAAACATTCGCTGTGAACGCGCACCAGCACGTTTTTTTTGCCAGCGACATCGCCTTTGACCAGCGCCAGATGATGCTGGCCGTCGAGATTGGAGCGATAAAGATACAAATCAAAATCGCCGTAAGCGGTGGGCAGCTTCACCATTTCGACACGTTCAACGAGCTTCTCACGGGTCCGGCGATATTGAATCAAATCCGCGATGGTGCAGAGCTTCAATTTGTGCTTTGTGGCAAAACGCTTCAGTTCCGGCAGACGGGCCATCGACCCGTCGTCACTCATAATTTCGCACACGATGCCAATCGCGCGTCGCCCCGCCAATCTCGCGAGATCGACTGCCGCTTCAGTGTGGCCGGCGCGTTGCAAAACACCGCCAGATTTGGCGCGAAGCGGAAAAACATGCCCCGGCTGCACGAGGTCTTCGGGAACGGCGGTGGGGTCCGCCATGATTTTGATCGTCAACGCCCGGTCCGCCGCGCTGATGCCGGTCGAAATGCCTTTTGCCGCATCGACACTCACCTGAAAATCGGTGCGGTAATTTTCCGTGTTTTGAGCGACCATCTGCTCGATGCCAAGTTGCTTCAACCGCTCATAAAGAGTCGGCACGCAAATCAGCCCGCGCCCATGCCGCGCCATGAAATTGACGGCGGCGGGCGTCACGCATTCCGCAGCCATGATGAGATCGCCCTCGTTTTCGCGGTCAGCATCATCGACGACCACCACCATCTTGCCCTTGCGGACATCGGCGATGACGGACTCAATCGAGTCAAACGTTTTTTTCATAAGCGGTTGCAGTGAACAAAAAGCCCCGCAGCCAGGCAAGCGGGACGTTCCCAAAACAAATTAAAGTCAAAAGGAAATCGTGCAAGGCGATTATGCCTTGGCGCGCTTCTTGTGCTTATGATGCTGTTGTTTTTTGCCGTGATGCTTCTTGTTCTTGGCAAGGGTCATTGTGGGCGAGGTCTTTTCAGTAGCCTGCGCCGGTGTGCCCGCCAAAGCCCACGAAACCATCGCCAGGAGAGAAATTGCGAGAATCTTTTTCATGTTGTTAATTGTCCTAAAAACCTGCTGTTACAGATACTTATCAAAGCTGAACGGAACATGTCCAGAATTTATTATGCGCCTCGTCTGTTACTACGTGCTGCCAAGCTCAACCAGTTCGTTTAGAAATTCCACTAACTTGTGGACATTTGTAGAGGGATTTTCGCGTTCGGGAAATCGCTTTTCCAAGTCATTCCAATGCCGTTCCAATCGTTTCGCATTTCGCAAAGCTCCAGCTTGGAGCGGCACCACCTTTCTGTAGATCGACTTGTCATTCTTTTCGTATTCGAGGTAAGGCTTCAACTTTGTTTTGTAGTCGTTTCGATTGATGCCTGTATCATGGTAATTAAAGTGGAGCAGATACCAAAATTCGAAAGCTTCGTTTGCCCATGCGACCTTAATGCCGCGTCCTCGCGCCAGTTCAAATGCGCGCGAATAGTTTTCCAACGGAAAGCTGTCGCGGTCCATAACGCACCAGACTTCGTTGTAGGGGTTGCAATTTTTGACAGCTTCGATCTTTAGTCGTAATGCCTCTTCAACCAAGGAGTCTGTATTCATCCCGGTGCCAACAGCCCGCACTTCAGCGCGATTGGCATCAATCGGGAACGACTCAAAATAAAAGCGCGAGCTTTTGCTGTCCTCACAAACAATCAGCACACGTCGCCTTTCCTGCGTTTCAGCAAGGCGGCGTCCGCCCGGCTTTTGATCCCAGGGCTTATTTGCCGGCATGAGTCAGAATTTCCTGCAAGTCACCCACGTGAGGAATGCCACCAAACTGGCCGAGTAAATATTCTTTGGCAAACTTCGCCTCTTTTCGGACACCTTTAATTTCGTCCAAACAGAAAAGTCGCGATGCGCCAAAACTATTCTTCTCCACAAACCAAACCTGGTCACGACGGATGCGTTGCGCATCGAGCAAGCCTTCATCGTGCGTCGCAAAAATCAATTGCGCGTTTCTTCGGTTAGCGGAGCTGTTAAACAACCCGACCAGCGCTTTGGTGAGCAGCGGGTGCAACCGAGCTTCCAATTCATCAACAAACAAAATCGCTCCGTCACGCAGTGTGCGCAAAAACGGCCCGGTCATTGCAACGAATTTTTGAGTTCCAGCGGATTCTTCGGCCCTGAGATCAAATTCGACCTTACCCGCCGGTTGATCTTTCGTATCAAAACGCTGGTGGAAAGTCTTAACTATAAATCCCCCCTCTGCCACGCTCTCCAACAGTATTTGAAGCGTCGATTTCAGAGAATCTTTCTTTGTCGTTCCGGCTTTTTTCCCGTATGTGATGTCTTGTCGCTCCAATTTTTCAATGCCAATGTCTGCTTGTTTTACGAGTTCGCCAATCAGTGGACCGTACTCTGCATCGTTAATGAGTTTTGCTGTGAAATTCATGTAGCTCACGTCGTCTAAACCAGAAATATCGCGGATTTGACTTAGCCATTGCATCACCTCGGAGGCAGTCTCCCCGTTGAATTGCGCGGCAACAGAAAGAAACAACGCGTTAGGACGAGTTCGCTTTTCCAATCCTTTTCCTTCCTTGAAGGCATCCGTAGGATCAATAATTTCCCCCTCACGCGTGAAAAGTCGAGTCTCGCGGATGGAATCAACCTGACTGAACAACCATTCCGCTACGATGGCTTCTCGATTGGCCTCAAAACCATAGCGGTAGCGTTTCCCGTTTTGCAGGAAAATGGCCTCAAAAAAACTGGGTTCCTGTTCCGTCATGCTGTGCAGGCGAAACGGCTTCACCGGAATTGGTTCACCGGCTTGGGAATCTTTCGAGGATTCTTGAACCATGTCACGGAAACTCATCATGGCGTTTAAGAAATTAGATTTCCCACCTGCGTTCGGCCCGTAAATTGCCGCTGCTTTCACCAAACGTTGTTCGGGCAAGTGGATTAGGTTGTCATCCTCAAGCCAATCGTCGTTGGTGGCCTCAAAAGAAAGCGTTGCCTTGTCCTTGAAGGACTTAAAATTGCCCACTGTGAATTGTAAAAGCATATCAAATTAGTTATATTTAATCACAAATGACTGATTTGAAAAGCTTATTTTTGAAAAATTATTACAAATTCAGGATTTTTGATCGAATATTTCTGTTATGAAGGAGTGCGTTTGCCGTGAACTAATTGCAATTGAGAATCTTGCAACATATTGGCAGAAGCCATTATTTTGCGCGATTAAGAATGAATCCGGAAATGAAAGCTGAATTGAAACGCCCTATTGTTCCGTCCTGGCTGGCAAAATCGAGCGTGCCGAAATGGGACCGCAGGCAATTTCTCAAGGTCTCCGCCGCGACGACGCTAGGCCTGGCTTTTTCCCGGTTGCCGGTGATGGCTGGGCCGTTTGCGCGCAAGGATTTCGATCATCTTGTGCCCGCCGATAAGAAGCTCAATCGCGAATGGGTGAAGTCGCTCTTAGAGCGGGGTGAGCCGGAGGTGCTTCAAGGCCGGGATCTTGAGTTTGTCGGCATGCCCATTGGCGGCATTGGCGCGGGACAACTTTATTTGGGCGGCGACGGGCGGCTTTGGCATTGGGACATTTTCAATCGAACGCCGGGGACGGGATCGGAGCATTACGCCAAGCCGCTCAAGCCCTCTTCGCCGTTGATGCAGCAATTCTCGTTGACAGTCGGCAGGGAGACGCGGCCTCTCGACCGCACAGGGTTTTCGGCGGTTTCGTTTCGCGGCGAGTATCCCGTCGGCACGGTGGAATATACGGACGGCAACTCGCCGATCGAGATCAAGATGGAGGCGTTTTCGCCGTTCATTCCACTCAACACGGACGATTCGAGCCTGCCCGCTACGATCCTTCAATTCACGCTGCACAATGCTTCGGCCTCGGCGGTGGAGGCGACGCTTTCGGGGCAGTTGGAAAACGGGGTTTGCCTGCACAATCGCGCGCAGGAGGCGTTGCTGCGAACGCGCGTCTTGCGCGATCCGGGAATGACCACGCTGCTTTTTTCCGCAGAAAATACGGCGCCTTCGGCGAATCCGAAGCCCGATATTGTTTTTGAAGATTGGAACCGCGACACGTATGAAGGGTGGACGGTCGAGGGCACCGCTTTTGGGAAGGGGCCTATCAAGAAGGCGGCGATGCCGGATTACCAGGGCGATGTGGGCAGCGACGCCGAGCGCGTCGCCAACTCGCACGCCTCCGCGCCGGGCGGTGATGTGGGCGAGCGGGACAAAGCTGTCGGCAAGCTGACGAGCCGGGAATTTACGATTGAGCGGAATTACATTTCGTTTTGGATCGGCGGCGGCAAAGCGAGGAACGGCGAGCGCCTGGGCCTGTCGCTTATTGTTGACGGAAAGCCGGCGCGCAAGACGTCCGGGCGAGACAATAATAAGATGGCGCTGGAGCATTTCGACGTTCGCGAGTGGAGCGGCAAGAGCGCGCGGCTGGAAATCGTCGATGACGCGACCGGCAGTTGGGGAAATGTTGGCGTGGGCAAAATCACGTTCGGCGATCATGTGGTTGCGAGTGGGCCGCTGGAGGAGTTGGAGGATTTCGGGACGATGTCGCTGTCGCTGCTGGGCGCTCCCGCCGACGACGCCAGTGCCGATGCGTCGGTCGCGTTCGACCAAAAGCAAATCAGTTCGCTTTCGCGCAAATTGACGATTCAAGCGGGCGACAAGACGCAGGTGACGTTTGTGTTGGCGTGGCATTTTCCGAATCTTTCGCTGGGCGGACCGTTGCGAAAAGCGGGGCGTTACTACGCGACGAAATTTGCGTCGTCGCACGACGTGGCGAAGTATATCGCGGAGAACTTTGTCCGGCTGGGCGACGAAACGCGGTTGTGGCGTGACACCTGGTATGATTCGACGCTGCCGTATTGGTTTCTGGATCGGACACTTTTGAATGCGTCAATACTGGCGACTTCGACCTGCTTCCGTTTTGCTAACGGGCGATTTTACGGTTGGGAAGGCGTCGGTTGCTGCGAGGGAACCTGCGGCCACGTCTATTCATACGCCCACGCGGCGGCGCGCCTTTTTCCCGAATTGGAACGAGGGACGCGCGAGAAAATTGACTTCGGGTCCTCTCTCCAACCCAATGGCGCGATCTTTTTCCGGGGCGAGTTCAACGATTTCCCAGCAGTTGATGGGCAGGCGGGAACGGTTTTGCGCGCGCTTCGCGAACATCAAATGGCGCCGGACGACGCCTTTCTTAAACGCACATGGCCGAAGATCAAACTCGCGACTCAATGGCTCATCAACAAGGACGGGGCCGGCGACGGATTTATCAAGGGCAACCAGCACAATACGCTTGACACAGATTGGTTCGGAAAAGTCGCGTGGCTCAGCGGGCTTTACCTTGCGGCATTGGCGGCGGCGGCGGAGATGGCGGATGACGCGGGCGATTCCGAATTCGCCGTTCGATGCCGCGAAATTTTGTCGAAGGGCCGGAAGAATTTTGTAGAGCAGTTGTTCGACGGTGAATACTTTATTGACAAAGTTGAATCGAATCATCTTGACGCGATTAATTCCGGCACTGGCTGTGAAATTGACCAGGTTTTCGGGCAAAGCTGGGCATTCCAAGTAGGCTTGCCGCGCATTTTGCCGAAGAAGGAAACAGTGTCCGCGCTCAAATCGCTCTGGCGGTATAATTTTTCGCCGGACTGTGGCGCGTATCGCCAAATTTATAAACCCGGACGCTGGTATGCGATGGCGGGCGAAGCGGGGCTGCTCATGTGCTCATTTCCGCGCCGGGATTGGGACTACGATCAAGCCAAGGGCAAAGGCCCAGATTTTGCGGCGGGTTACTTCAACGAGTGCATGAACGGCTTTGAATATCAGGTCGCCGGGCACATGATCTGGGAAGGCCTGACGATGGAAGGTCTAGCTATTGGGCGCGCTGTGCATGACCGTTACCACGCGTCACGCCGCAATCCCTGGAACGAAGTCGAATGCGGCGACCATTACGCGCGGTCGATGGCCAGCTATGGATTATTCACGGCGGCGAGCGGTTTTGAATATCACGGGCCAAGGGGTTACCTCGCTTTCGATCCACGGATGACTCCGGCGGATTTCCGAGCGGCCTTCACCACATCGGAGGGATGGGGCACATTCACTCAGAAAGGTTCGGGAAAAAAGAAAACCGCAACGCTCGACATTAAGTGGGGCAAGCTCCGATTGAGAACTTTCGCGCTCAACGCGAAAAACGCGCCAGGCAAAGTCCGCGCAAGTCTTGACGGCCACGACCTAACAATCAGCAGCCGTGTTGAAGAAGAAAAGGTGTTCATCACTTTTGCATCAGAGGTGAATATTAGCAAAGGCCAACAATTGAAAGTCTCGCTGGCCTGAATTGCAGAATTTTCGGTTACAAGGCTTGAAACGGCAACATTACCGATGGGTTGTTTTTCTCTCTTTCACTGCGCGAAAAGCATCGCAGCAAGACCGACGATCATTCCGGCATACAATCCGAGATGAATCCACCAGACTTTGCGGAATCGGCTGATGCCTTCCGCGTCAAGCAGAGTGCTTAATTGAACCGAGAATTTCGCGAGATCAAATTGGGAAAATGCCAGTGGTAATGCAACTCCGCAGAGAATCGCTCCTGTGACAGGCATCCACAGCAGTTGGAAGAGCCTCGAAAATCGAACCGCTGGCAATGAAGACTTTCGCCTGGTGACAAACAGGCAAACTGCTCCTCCAATGACTCCCGCCGAAAATCCAACTTGAAGCCCGAACAACCCCGCCTGCAACCGCAGATCAGGCCCTTCATCCAGTCCTTTGCCAAGCGTGAAATATTCAGGCGAGATCGACGAGGTAATCAAATCATTCATCGCACCGATAAATGCTCCAAGCGCGCCGGTTATGAGAATAAATCCATACTCGCGAAATTTCGTCGCTTCGCCGCGCTTCTTGTAAAGGTCCGCCAGCGAAACAACCAACATCAGAAAAACCAATAATGTGACTCGGTACGAAAATGGAAAGTGGCTGGCCATTCTTTTTGGTCAGCAAAACAATAGCAAGTGTGCTGGGTAAGTCGAATGTCTCTCGAATGCTGAATGGATATGATCTCATTGTCGCTCTGAGAAAGAATATCGAGGCGCTTGATTTGGGATGAATTGCGAGGCATCTTACGTGGCATGAGCTATCAGACCGTGTAAGTAGAGCTGGAAAACGGTCGTGTGCGCGCTTCGGGAGCGGAAACGCTGCCTGACAAGGCGCATGCTCTATTGACAATCCTATCGCCGCAGCCTGTCAAAGCCAAGTCACCGGGAAAATCGCTAGGCAAAGCCATGCGTGATCTTGGAGTCGTGGGAAGGGGCGAATTCACTGACCTTTCCACCAACCCGCGTCATATGGACGACTTCGGGAAATGAGTCAAACAGTCATGGATAGCGGGCCGCTTGTTGCCTGGTTCTCCAAAAGGGATTCTCATCGGCAAGATGAGCAATAAAATATCTCTCGGAGTTTAGCGTCGGACGAAAAGAAAAATCCTCTCCCTTCGTGCATTTCGATAGGGAGAGGAAGTTTGGTTGTTCCACCTTGGCGAATGCCGATATGGCAAAACAATGCTGGAAACTCAGGCTGGCCGGGCCTTTGGAACTTCGCGGAGTTCCATTAAAGGCCCCAACCAGTAAAAATGCGGGACGTTTTCAGTCGCGCAACATCAGACCAGATCACTTCGGCTTGACCGTCGCGATGGTCTGAAGGATGCGGCTGGCGATCTTGTAAGGATCCCCCTGCGAATTCGGACGGCGATCTTCGAGATAACCGCGATAGCCGTTGTTGACAAAGCTATGTGGCACACGGACCGAAGCGCCGCGATTGGCGACACCGTAGTTGAATTTGTCGATGGACTGCGTCTCGTGCAATCCGGTCAATCGCAGATGATTGTCCGGCCCATAAACGGCGATATGCTCGTTCTTGTACTTATCGAAAGCGGCCATAAGAGCGTCGAAATATTCCTTTCCGCCGACTTCGCGCATGTACTTCGTCGAGAAGTTGGAGTGCATTCCGGAACCGTTCCAATCGACATCGACGCCGAGCGGCTTGCAGTGCCAGTTAATGTCCACGCCATATTTTTCGCAGAGGCGCATGAGAATGTAGCGCGCGACCCACATCTGGTCGGCGGCGCTGCGGGAACCTTTGCCGAAGATTTGGAATTCCCACTGGCCCTTCGCGACTTCCGCGTTGATGCCTTCATGGTTGATGCCGGCGTCAAGGCAAAGATCGAGATGCGTATCGACGATTTCGCGGGCGATACAACCAACGTTTTCGTAGCCGACACCGGTGTAGTATTTGCCCTGGGGAGGAGGAAATCCGCCGCCCTTGGGGAAACCGAGAGGAGCGCCGTCCTTCCAGAAAAAGTATTCCTGCTCGAAACCGAACCACGCGTCCGGATCATCATGAATTGTGGCGCGGGCATTCGTGCGGTGCGGCGTTTTGCCGTCCGGCATCATGACTTCGCACATGACGAGTGCGCCATTTTTCTTCGTTGAATCCGGAAAGACAGAGACGGGTTTGAGCATGCAATCCGAGCTGTGGCCTTCGGCCTGCCGGGTTGAACTGCCGTCAAAACCCCACATCGGCAATTCTTCAAGTTTGGGGAAGCTTCCGAACTCCTTGATTTGGGTTTTGCCGCGGATATTCGCGACGGGTTCATACCCGTCGAGCCAGAGATATTCGAGTTTATATTTCGCCATAGTGTCTAAGCAGTGCGTGGTGTTATTGATTCACCGGATTCTGATTTTTTCTTGTGTTTTAAATTGCCTGATTGTCGGCTGTTTCAGTTAAGCAGGGAGAATGCCATCCGGTCAAGAGCGGTTCCAACCGCCCACTGAATGCAGGTGAATTTTGCATTTTTCATAGGGAAAATATACTTACGTTTTTCTTATGGCGATATTTATATGAATCTCAAGTCGTTGTCTTGTTTTGCCCACTGTGATTAATTTTATAAAACCTTAACGCGCCTGACCATTTGACGAAAATCAGCCTCAGATGCACCATTTGAATCGGCATGTTGCAGGTAAAAGACACTCTCAGATCGACCGTCCAGGCCAGCTTTGACGGGCGCGTTCTGAAAACGTACCACGGGCCGGATGCGCAGGAGCGTTTTAATCACGAAATGCAAGTGCTCAGACTTTTGGAGGAACGCGGTTGCAACTTCGTTCCGCGTCTGCTCGAAGCGGACCCGGTGAAACTCCGCATCGTCACGACCAATTGCGGGACGCGCGTCGATCACCTTGATGATAAGCGGGCGAAAGAGTTATTCGCGGAATTGGAGGAATATGGCATCCGCCACGACGATCCCGACCGCCGCAACGTGACTTACCGCCAGGCCGACGGACGATTTTGCATTGTGGATTTTGAGTTTGCAACGATCCTTACACCTTGAACCCTTTGCGCTTTGAAATGGACGCCAACCGTCACGCCACGACCTGCGCCGGCTTCCGATGGTCCGGTCGCACGGATAAAGGGCCAGTCCGCTCCAACAACGAGGATGCGTTTGTCGGCCTGCAATTTGACGGGCGCGAAGTTTATCATCTTGGCTCCGTCGGCGAATGCGGCCCAAGCGCGATGGATTATGTCTTTGCCGTCAGCGACGGAATGGGCGGCGCGAAGGCCGGCGAACATGCCAGCCGCATCGCGATGCAGAAAACGATGGCCCTCCTTCCGCGCGAGTATCGAAATTCGGCGGCGGGCCTGAAAGTTGGATTTTCCGATGTGCTGGAGGAACTTTTCGCCCAGGTTCACGACGCCTTGAAGTATCTCGGAAACAGCTACGATGAATGCACCGGCATGGAAGCGACGTTGAGCCTCTGCTGGTTCACGCCCGGCTGGATGTATTTCGGGCACATCGGAGACAGCCGCATTTATTTCCTGCCCGGTGAACCGGGACCGATTAAGCAACTCACCGAAGACGACACGCACGTCGGATGGCTTTTGCGGAACGGCAAAATAACCGAGCACGAAGCGCGCACGCACCCTCGACGAAATGTTCTCCAAAAAGCCCTCGGCGGCGGCAATCAATTCGTAACTCCGCAAGTCGGCGCAGTCGGCTACGAACCCGGCGACACATTCCTGCTCTGCACCGACGGCTTATACGAAGGTCTGCACAGCAGCGCCCTGGAAGAACTTCTCCGCCAACCGGAAAGCTCCTCCCCCACCCCAACCGCCGCCTCCCGCCTCGTGACTGAATCACTGGCGCAATACGGTCGGGACAACAGCACGGCTTTGGTTATACGAGTGGTTTGATGGACTTCGCAAATAGTGAAAAATAAAGCAGCGAAATTCCCAAAGCCCTTCAGTGAATTGCTCGTCGGAAAAATCCGGGAGCGCCAAAAATACTCTTTGAAAAATATCGCAATCGTCAATTGGACGGCAGCCACAATTCTGGTTTTGACTCTTTTGGTGATCTCTGGAATGGCCCAATTGCGCGTCAGCGAAAATGTTCCAGTGGGTTTCTTCGGAAAGGTCGTAGATCAGGAAGGCCAGCCTGTAGTCGAAGCGAGAGTCACCTGCGATTTTATTATCAGCCACATGGCCGAGGACAGAACGGACACCTCAGAAGTGATATTGCAAACAGACCAGTTTGGCAGTTTTGCACTGACCGGTATTACTGGCTACGGCATTGACAAAATTTCCGTGACCAAGAAGGGTTATCAACTTTCTCCGAAAACGCTAAGAAGTTACACTTTCGGCCTGAAGTCAGATTACAAACCAAATCCAGACAATCCAATAATCTTTAAGATGTGGAAGGAGAGCGGCAAAGAGGTGTTGGAAGGGTCCTCATGGCGTGGAAAAGTTGCCTGCGATGGGACAACCAATTGCTTCGATTTAATTAGCGGCAAGCCGAGTCCTGAAGGAAATCTTGAGATGACCTGCACCCGTGATCCTTTAAATTATGAACCCACAAACCGTTTTCCTTACGCTTATAAGTATGAAATTCAATTTATTGGAGGCGGTGTCCAGGCCGCCGACGATGAATTTTCCTATCTAGCCCCAGCCGATGGCTACTCGGCGAAAGTAACGATTGAGAGAAAGTTGGGAGACCCTAAATGGAGAGCGGGAATAGACCAAGAATTTTACTTCAAAACCTCTGAGGGGCATTACGGGCGAATCTCGGTCGTTTGGGACGCCGGACATCGCCCCCCGCCAACAATAATGCGTTGGGAATGTTCAATTAATCCATCTGGTTCGCGTAATTTGGAGCGGTAGCCTGAGTCCATCTCCACGTTTAATCATCATTTGTTTGTGCCAATTGTGCGCAAATCGAAGGGAAATGGGACTACTTCGTCGCCTTCTTCTTGCGATCACGTCGGATCACATTGTTTGTGGGGCCAGCCCCTTGACCAGTACCGCATGGAGTGATAAACTGGTCTTAAGACTGGTCTAATTAGAATTTGAATTTATGAGCACACTTCACAAAACAGTTGGGGCTTACGAAGCGAAAACAAAACTCGCTGAACTGCTCGATCGGGCGGCTTCTGGAGAGGTCATCACCATCACAAAGCACGATGAGCCTTTTGCCAAGCTCGTTTCTGCCAAGACTCCCGACCGGGCGAATTTGGAAACGCTTTTCAGGGAGATGGATGAAATCCGAGCGCGCTCCGCGTTAAATCCCCCTGGCAAACCGCGCCTGTCAATCAAGGATTTGATTGAGGAAGGACGGAAGTGAAGCGCCTCGTGGTTGACGGGTCGGTGGCGGTGAGTTGGTTCCTCGAAGACGAGAATTCCGAGTATGCGCGGAAAGTCAGGGCCAAAATCCCAGACACTGAGATTGTCAGCGTGCCGAACCATTGGATGCTCGAAGTGGTCAATGCGCTCATGGTTGCTGAACGCCGCAAACGCATAGCCCCGGCGTCGGTGAACCACGCGGTCGGCATTTTGCGGCAACTCCCCATACATTCAGACTCCGAAACAGACGAACATGCGGGGCAACAGACCTTGGAATTGGCGCGCCAGCACACGCTCTCAATTTACGATGCCGCCTATCTTGAATTGGCGCTCCGCCTCGGAGCATTCCTCGCCTCGCTTGATGAACCCCTCAAAGCGGCGGCCAGTAAGCGGGGTGTCCCTTTGGCTTAATTCACAGTCAATAATTTTTGAAAATTGACGGCGAGGATTCTACTTCGTCCCCTTCATCTTGCGGTAGCGGCGGATGAGGTTGTTTGTTGAGCTATCGTGCTTGAGGCGAGGAGGTGTTGGGCTTTCCAGTTCGGGGATGATTCGTTGGGCGAGCACTTTGCCGAGTTCCACGCCCCATTGATCGAACGAGTCGATGTTCCAGATTGCGCCCTGCGTGAAGACGCTGTGTTCGTAAAGCGCAACCAGCCTGCCCAGCGTTTCAGGCGTCAGTCGATCCGCAAAAATTATATTTGACGGACGGTTGCCCTCAAACACGCGATGTTGCACCAACTCCGGCGGCGTTTTCCCTTCGGCCTTGACCTCCGCCGCCGTCTTGCCGAACGCCAGCGCCTCTGCCTGCGCAAAAACATTCGCCATCAGGATATCGTGGTGGCGTCCCAGCGGAGTCAGCGCGTGGCCGAACGCGATAAAGTCGCACGGAATCAACTGCGTCCCCTGGTGGATCAGTTGATAGAACGAATGCTGGCCGTTCGTTCCCGGCTCGCCCCAATAGACCGGTCCAGTCTGATAATTGACAGTCTTGCCGTCGAGCGTGACATGTTTCCCGTTGCTCTCCATTGTCAATTGCTGGAGATACGCCGGAAAGCGTTTCAGATATTGTTCGTACGGCAGGACCGCGACCGTTGACGCGCCGAGAAATTCGTGGTTCCAAATAGCCAGCAAACCCATAAGCGCGGGAATATTTTCCTCCAGCGGCGCGGTGCGGAAATGCTCGTCGATTTCGTGAAATCCCTTCAGCATCGCGGTAAAATTCTCCGGCCCAACCGCCAGCATCGTCGAGAGGCCGATGGCGGAATCCATCGAATAACGTCCGCCGACCCAATCCCAGAAAATAAACATGTTCGCCGTATCAATGCCGAACGCAGCGACCTTCTCCGCATTGGTCGAAACCGCCACAAAATGTTTGGCCACCGCTTGTTTATTTCCGCCCAGACCGGAAAGCAGCCAATCGCGGGCGCTCTCGGCGTTGGTCATCGTCTCCAGCGTGGTAAATGTTTTTGACGATACGATGAACAGCGTTTCGGCCGGATCGAGATCGCGCGTTGCCTCGACGAAATCAATGCCGTCCACGTTGGACACGAAGCGGAACGTCATGGAGCGTTCGCTGTAATGCCTGAGCGCCTCATACGCCATCACCGGGCCAAGATCTGAACCGCCAATGCCGATGTTCACGACGTTCTTGATACGTTTGCCGGTGTGACCCTTCCAGGTTCCATTGCGGACGCGCTCGGAAAATTCAGCCATCTTGTCAAGCACATCATGAACGTCCGGCACGACGTTCCTCCCGTCCACCACGACCGTCGCCCCCTTCGGCGCGCGCAAGGCCGTATGCAGCACGGCGCGGTTCTCAGTGATATTGATTTTTTCGCCGCGAAACATTGCCGCGGTTTTGCCGGCCAGATCGGATTCCTCCGCCAATTGCAGCAGCAATTTGAGTGTCTTATCCGTGACGCGGTTCTTGGAGTAATCCAAAAAAAGGCCCGCCGCCTCCACGGTCATTCGCGCGCCGCGCTGTGGGTCGTCGGCAAAAAGTTTCCGCAAATGAGCGTCCTTGATTTTCTTAAAGTGCGCCCCAAGTTCCTTCCAGGCGGGCCGGCGGGTGAGTGGTTTGATTGCTGTTTTCATTCCATTTTTTGGAACCATATAATTGGTCAAAGTAAACGCAACACAAGCTTGAGTTTTTCACAAGGGCGGACATATCCAAGTTTTGGTAGGGACGCCTCGCCGAGGCGTCCGCGGCCAACACAGTAAAGCTGCAAAATGTCAATACTATATAAAAGTCTCACTCCACCGAAACCGGCATCCCAACCCACGCCATTTTGACCAGGTAACTCGCATTCCAATTTGCCAGGCGAAAACATCCGTGCGACTCCGTCCGCCCCACCTGCTCCGGCGCGGGCGTTCCGTGAATGCCGTAACCCGGTCGGTCCAACCCAATCCACGCCACACCGACAGGATTATTGGGCCCCGGCGGAATGATCAGCTTTTGACTGCCGGCCTGGGCTTCGGGCGATTCCGGGAACAACGCCGGGTCAAAAGTGTAGTTCGGGTCCAAGGCAATTGTTGTCACGTATAATTCACCGGCAGGCCGCTTCGCCGCCACACGCCCGATGCTGCAAGGAAAATGCGCGAGCAAATTTGTCCGCGAATCAAAAGCCTCCAAAATGCAGCGTTGCAGCGAGATTTTTACGAATGCCGCTTTCCCGTTGACCGTGGGATACTCGACTCGCGGCAGAATTACTTTCGCCCCGGCAGCAACTTGCGCCCAGTTTTCGTTCGGATTGAGAGAACGAATCAACTGCGGATTTGCGAACGCCTTTTCGCCCAGCAATTCCAATAAGCTCTCATAATCCAGGCGGCTCTGCTCCGATTTGCCGAGCCACGTTTTCGGCAATATCATGATTCGCCCCAAATCCTCGGCTGTGATGGCGTATTCCATTGTGGCCGGCTGCGCGATCGTCAGTTGAGATTTCGTTTGGGCGTCGAGCAAACCGGTTGGAGCCAACCCGCACTTTTTTTGAAAGGCTGCCACCGCCGCCTCCGTTTGCGTACCGGCCACGCCATCAATTGATCCCGACGAGATGCCTTGATCTGCAAGCGCGACTTGCGCCTCCAGGATTGTCTCAACCGGTCGCGGCCATGTAGTAACCAGAGAAGGATTTTTGGGAGGAACCGGCGCAATGGGTCGAGGTGGCGCTGCCGGTTGTCTGTTCGTCGGCGGAGGCGCGACTACGATTGGCCGTGGCGGTTGGATCGGCTGCGTCGAGACAGGTTGATTTGACTGCTGCCAGACCCAAACAAAAATCCCGATGATGCCAATACATAACACCCCATAGAAGAAGGACGCGAATGATCGCTTCGAAGATTTCCGTTTAAATTTTTTGGTCTTAAGCCGTGTCCGCCAATACACAGACGCAGAATAGTATCAAGCAGACGCAATCTAAAAGGCGGAAAACTGCGGCGCTATTTCTGTAAAATGATTTGCTTTGAACTGGCCGAGTTGGGTTGAAGCCAAAGGATGGGGCTGTTTGTTTGCGTGAGATTGAGCCAGCCGAGAAATGTTCCCTGCCCCGAATACAGCGGGGCGTAAAGAGGGATGCTCGCCCCTGAGATTACTGGGCCGATTGCTTGGGTTTCTGAGTCGAGAACTTTGTGGACTGGCGTTGTCAAAACAGGCGCGCTGCGTGTGACACTTTCCTGGTTGTTCAAGGTTGTGGTGATGATTGCGGTGGCTTCAGACAAGGGTTTGAAGGTCAGCGTGCCGATGAGTTGATTGGTTGGCGTCGCAATATTACCTGCTCCAGCGCCGGGGAGGATTATTGTGTACTGGCTTGTGGCATTCGTTTGTGTTGTTGGGCCGATTTCAGGGCGCGCGGCTTGCAGTTGGGATTCCCAGTTTTCTCCGCGGATTTGGCCGGTCATTTGGCCGTCGGCAGGGTCGATGTCCAGTTGCAAGGTCGCGCTTAATGGGGTTTGGCCGGGGCGGTTGATCTGGGTCTGTGTCTGGCCGTTTTCATCAAATTTGCCGGTAAAGGAATAACTCCCTCCGTCAAGCAGAAGGTTCCCGCTATACGCCCCTGCCCCTTTGGCCGCGATTGTGGCTGTCAGGTAGCCGGAGTTCTTTTGGGTTGCTCCTTCTGCGTTGGGATGGAAGAGGCCAACGTAGGTTCCGGCAGCGGCAGAGAGTTTTTCGGAGGGGGTCGGTTCGCGATTGTTGGGCGTGTTGTTTATGTTTGGAGTATTGACTGTGGAGGGTTGAATGGCGCCGGTGACGGTCAGCAAGGCCACGCCGCTGGTGACCGCTCCGTAGCTGTTCCTGATGACAATATGATACGGGCCTTGGTTGGTGGCGCGGGTTGCGGGAATGGCGTAGGTCAGCGCGGTGGCGCGGGCTATGGGCGAGTTGCTGTAAAACCATTGGCTGACGAACGGATTGGTTTTCACGTTGACTCCCAAGGCTGTCACAACGAACTTCGCCGGTTGCCCCAGCTTCACCGTCACATTGGAAGGCCCGGTCAGCAGCGTTGGCGCGTATTGCACCCGCAACGAGGTTGGCGGGGCGCTGGTCACTGCTCCCATCATGTTGCTGACGACCACCGTGTAGTTGCCTTCCGCCGCCGATTGCGCTCCTTTCAACGTGTAAGCGGCCTTGGTCGCCCCGGCAATGTTGACTCCGTTGAGCTGCCATTGGTAGCTGAAGGGCGTGCTGCCGATGGCGGTCACGTTGAATGTTTCGTTGCCCCCGGCGCTGACCTGCATCTGGCTGGCCGGCAGTGATTGAAAGTTCAACGGTTGCCCCAGCCCGATCCTCAAGCGCGCCAGGCCTGTGGCTCCCTGATAGCCGTCAATCAAAATAAAATATTGCGTCCCCTTAATTGCTTCCAGAACCACCGTCGGCTGGCCTCCTGTCAAGTAGTTCGTTGTATAGCCGCATCCCGCCTCTTCCAGGCTCTCAAAACTTTCCCCCGATCCTGTATAGACTCCCACCAGTGTGTTGAAGGTGCTGCCCTGGGTGTCGATTCGCATCGTCCCGGTCACCGGCGCGGTGTACACAAACCATTGCGAGGCCCCTCCCGGCTGTCCGCACGGCTCGGGCTGGCCCGGCTCGCTGGCGGCTCCCTCGGTGCTGAAGGTCTGGGCGACGCTGAACCCGCGCGTATCCCCTCCGGTGGACAACAGATGCAATACTTGCGCCAACAGCTTGGGCGTTGGGGCCTGGCCTGCGTCAACAAACTTGTTCTCGGCTATTGGCGCAGTTCCTTGTGTCAATCCTATCTCCAAGTCCGCCGGCTCGCTTCGCGCCGATCCCGCCGCGTTGGCCGCCACCACTTCGTAGAGTCCCACCATTCCGGGCTGCACATGGGCGAGGGTCAGCGCGCTTTTGGTCGCGCCGGGGATGGGCGATCCTTGAAAGTACCATTGATAACTAATCTTGCTGGGGCTGCTGGCGGTCACGGTCAGGGTTGCGCTGGCATTGGGCGTCACGGTGCGGCCCACTGGTCCATGTGTGATCACCGGAATGCTGGTGCCCGAGGCCGGGCTGAGCGCCTGATAACCCGTTCCCGGCGCGGTCCCCAAAACGACTCTTCCCGAAGCGCCTTGGTACCCTTCGACCTGTATCTGGTAATCGGTCCCGGCCACAACGTTGAAGGTCGCAAGGCTCGTGTGGTGCCCGCCCGAATCGTCGTCAGCCGCCACCGCTTTGAGGGTCTTGAGCTGTGTTCCGGTATAAACCCCCAGCAGGGTGTCAAAGTCGCTTCCCGCCGTCGTCAACGATATTGTTCCGGTGAACCCCGCGTGCCACGTAAACCAGATCGACTTGCCTCCCGGCGCTCCTCCCGGCGCAGGTTCTCCCACTTCGATTGTCGCCAATAAATTGCTCGATGACACCGGTCCCTGTAACGGATTGATGCCGGCGCGATTGGCGAAGTTGTCATTGCCCGACACATTGAAACGCGTTTCAACAATCAGCGGCGCGATCACGCTGGTGGCCGAGGCGCCCTGGCTGCTCACCACCACCTGGTAGCCGCCCGATTGGATCGGTTGCGCGACTGCAATCATGTATGCCCGGTTGGTCGCTCCCGCTATGGGCGTTCCGTTCAAATACCATTGCCAGGTCATTGTCCCGGATCTGGAGGTGGCCAGGGCATGCAGCGCCACTGCGCTTCCGGGCGTCACAGTCTTTCCCACCGGTTGCGCGGCGAACACCGGCGGATCAACCACTGTCAATACCCCCGGCTGGCTGACCAGGCTCGCTCCGTTAACGCTTGCCGCCACCGTATAAGAACCCGCGTTGGCATCCGACAACGGCGGCGGCAATATCAATGTCGAGTCGGTCGCTCCGGCGATCGGTTTTCCGTTGAAGGCCCATTGGTAGCCCACGCCGTTGGTTCCCGCGATGGCTACGGAAAATGTCGCGCTGCCTCCAGCGGCGATGGTCTGGCTGGATGGCTGGCCGGTGATTTGGAACGGGCTGGCGATGGTGACGCTCACCACGGCCGAGGTCCAGCTCAGCCCCAGCGCGTTGGACGCCACCGCCCGCAGCGAGTAGGCCGCCGCCCTCGCCACCGGGTTGGTCCACAATATTGTGTAAGGCGCTTTTATCGCCGTTCCGATCAGCTTTGGCCCCACAAAAAAGCTCACGCCGATTATCCCCGTTGAGTCGTACGCGTTGGCGCTCACCGCCAATGCCGGCGGCGCGGCCAATGCCGCTCCCGACACCGGCTGCGTGATCGCCACTGCCGGGGCAAACGCAGCCTTGTTGGTTGTCAATACCAGGTTATCGAGCAGCATGGCGTTGACGGTCGTCAGGCCGCTCCCCTGCGAGCTAAAGATCACTGTCGCGATGCCCGGCCCGCCTGTCGTGCTGATGCTGAACTCCTGCGCCGCAACGTTGCTGGAGCTGTCGATCTCTCCTTCTTCGACTTGACCAATCACCACCCCCGCCCCGTCCAGCGCCGTCACCTGCCAGGCCGGGTGGCTCACGAACGGGTTGGCCAGCAGTTCCGGTCTCGTAAACCCAAACTGGCTCAGCAACGGCGAAAATCTCAACGCAAACTGCACCGGCCCGTTGGATCCCAGTTGGGTCAGCACGTTGGGAACTGATGCGGCCAGCACTGCTTTTCCTGCGCCGATGTTTTGCTGGCTTTCGACCGCGACCGCCGTCCCGCCGCTGACTCCTGTGATGAATGCGCCATAACCCGCCAGATACGCGTTTAATGTCTGGCCTTCCACCGGTCCTCGCGCGGCGTTAAGCGTATCAAAGTTGATCAATTTCGAGTTCGGACCAGGTTGCACAGTCACCGGCATCACGGCCGATTGCGCGGTAAATCCGGTCGAGTCGGTCACCCGTGCCTGTAAATTATATTGGCCGGGCAACACTCCCGTCACCGTCATCTCATACGGGCTGGCGCTGGAGACTCCCAGCAACTGCGGCCCCGCGAAAAAGGAAACAGTATACGACCCGCTGATCTGGTCGTTGACCACTCCCTGCAAAGTCAAACTCGCCGGTGACACCAGGTTGTTGTTCGGGGTCACTTTCAACGCCACCGACAGTTCCGACGACACCGCGTTCTGGTTCAACACCAAGTTATCCAGCAGCACCCCGCTGAACGCCGCCGTTTGACGGCTGTCCGAATCAAACCGCACCGACGCAATCTCGTTTCCAGTCAATACAAAAGCCTTCGCCGCAACCGCCGTCCCGCTCACAATCAACCCTTCGCTCACCGAGCTTAACTCATTGCCGTTGGCGTCAAACGCCGTCGCCGTCCAAGCCGGGTGCGTCACCAACCCGGAACTCGAAGCCGGGTTCAAACCCGCCCTCGTAAACCCAAACGACTGCAACGCCGCCCCGAACGTCAACGTGAAACTCTCAGGCGCTCCATTGCCCGCCTGCGTGAAAATGTTCGGGGCCGAAGCCGCCGACACCGCCACGCTCCCTGTCAAACTATTCGTATTGATGGCCTCCAGCGCCGTCCCCGCCGTCACATTCACCGCCGTGATACCAAATCCTGCCAGATAGCTGGACAGCGGCGTCCCTCCCACCGCGCCGCCCGAAGTGTTCACCGCGTCAAAATCAATCACCGCAATCCCCGGCGTGCTGACAGTAATGTTCACAATGGCCGAAAAACTGCTTTGGTTCAGCGCATCAAACGCCTCCGCCTGCAACGTGTGTTTTCCTGCCGCCAACTCCCCCGCCCCAATCGTAAACGAGAACGGCGCCACATCAGTGGCCCCATGCGCCTCTCCATCCACAAACAACTCCACACTGATCGCGCTCGAACTGGGCTTGGTCCCCACCACTATCCCCTCCGTTGTCAAATAATCGCTCCCGTTCACCGGCGTCGTGATGCTCACAGTCGGAGCGGCTTTTCTCGCGGTCGTTTGCGTCAATACAGTCAGCGAATTCGCGCCGTAATTCGCCACCACCAAATCCATTTTTCCATCCCTGTTAAAATCCGCCGCCGCGATTCTGTTGGGATAGAATGTATTTTTCAGCGCTCCCACGGTAAACGGGGCATTTGTGGAATAATTTCCCAAGCCGTCATTGACAAGAACCGTGACCATTCCGTTGTTGCCGTCTCCGCTCCAGGAACACGCCAAGTCCTTGTAGAATGTCCCCGTGATGTTTGTCGCGACTAAGCAGCCAGGCGTGTTTATTGGGATCGTGGACTTGACGGTAAACTTCGCATGCCCGTCATTCGTCAATACCGTCAACGAATTGCCAACCTGGTTGGCGCTGATCAGATCGATTTTTCCATCGCCATTGACATCCGCCGCAACAACGCAAACAGGCCCCGACCCAACAACAATCGGAGCCGACGCCGCAAATCCGCCATGTCCGTCACCAATAAAAACCGTCAAGGTGTTGCCGTCGCCGCAATTGCCGTAATTGGCGGACACCAAATCTGGAATTCCATCGCCGTTAAAGTCTCCAACAGCCACCCAGACCGGCGGGGAAGGAGTCGGAAGCGCCGCGCTGAACGCAAAACTCAGCCCACCGCCGTTTGTCAGTACAGTTATGTTTGTGTCGAAGTGATTTACGCTAATAATGTCCGGCTTGCCGTCGCCGTTCATGTCGGCAGATGTAATGAACACCGGCCCTCGATCCGGCCCGCCATGTCCCGTAGTGAAGCCAAATGAGCCTTTTCCGTTGTTGGTGATAAAGTTGAAGGTGTTGAAATAAAAATTGGCGCTGATCATCTCGATTTGGCCGTCGCCATTAAAATCCGCAGCGGTGACCCCTTCCGGTTCGGGATCAAGCCCCGGCCCGAAACTGGCGACCTGAATGGTGGTTTTTGAAGTAAAAGCCCCGCTGCCGTTGTTTTTCCAGAAAGTCAAATTTGTGCCGTCTTCGCCTTGATAATCGCCAATGCATCCATAAGGAGCGAAGCCATAATTCGGCGTCACCAAATCAATGACGCCATCGCCATTGAGATCCACCGGCAACACAAAACTCGGCCCGTTCCCAACAGCGAGAGTGGTCTTGCTGAAAGTCAAGGGGGTCGTCGTTGGAGGCGGAGTCGTTTGAGACGACTTGACAACGATTTGCACCTCCTGCGACCACCCTTTCTGACCTTTGTCATCGAAGGCGACCGCCTGCAAAGAATATGTCCCCGCTGGCACCTTGCCGGGGGCAATCTCCGCGTTGTAAGGCGCATTCGTGACTGATGTCAGAATATTTGTTCCAAGATAATAAACCACGATCGAAATCGGCTGCGACGATTCGATGACCGGACCGATGATGAAACCGTCGCTGACGCCAATGACCGAGCCATTTTCAGGACTGCTGATAATGACAGTAGGACGAGCTGTTGTATTTGTTTGGATCAACGCCGTGACTGTGGCGGACCCGTAACACGATACGGCAAAATCCATGTTGCCGTCTCCATCGAAATCCGCCGGGACCACAAAATTCGGATAATTCTGCAAACCAACAAGGCCTATGAAAATCGAGGCGTTCAGCGTAAATTTACCGCGCCCATCGTTTGTCAATACAATCCCGGAGCCCTGGATGCCGTTGCCATTGACGAGTCCAACCAAATCGACTCGTCCGTCGTTGTTCATGTCAGCGGCGGCGACCACGCCAGTGCCCGCGGAAGGCGTTGAAAATTTCGAAGTGAAATTTCCATGTCCGTCGTTGATGAACGTTTCTATCGAAACTCCGTTTGCGCTGACCAGGTCAATCGAGCCATTTCGGTCCACATCCATGGCAACGACATATCCAGATCCTCCCGAAACAGTGATCGTGGCGCTTTTTGAAAATCCACCGACTCCGTTGTTTGTGAGAACCTCAAGCGTCCCGGAGCCCGAGTTTGCGCAAACCAAATCAACTTTTCCGTCGCCGTTCAAATCTCCCGCGGCGACGCAGATCGGCTGGGAGCCGACGGGTATAGGCGTTCCAGCGGTAAAGTTTCCTTCCCCGTCATTATTAAACACAACAAGCGTACCGCTCGAATAATTCGCGCAGATCAAATCCATGGATCTATCCCCGCGAAGATCCGCAATGGCCACAAATGACGGTATGCCCCCGACAGCAAGCGTTTTGGAAAAGACGAATCCCCCTTGGCGATTGTTCGTAAAAACAGTCAACGAATCGCTCCCGACATTTCCGCAAATCAAATCCGCATATCCGTCTCCATTGATATCGCCGGCGACAAGGCTCGCAGGTTCAAATCCAGCCGTGAGCGTTTGCCCCAGGGAAAAATTGCCGGATTCGTCGTTGGTTAAAACCGAGAGTGTCGAACCAGTGCCGCCTCCGAGGACAAAACTGCCGCCTAAACGGAACCCGAAATCCGTCGTGACCAGCCCGGGATGACCGTCGTTGTTAATGTCAACGGCAACGAGCGTGGCCGGGCCATTGCCGACGCCGATGTTTGTCAATGCAAAATCAAGTTGCTGGCACAGCGCTGAGACTGTAAAGCAAAAAAACGCCCCAAATATCAGGGCAAATGCGGAACGGTTTTTTTTCATGCGCTGCGGCGTCAATGGACATTCAATCTGCCCCAACCACGTCAAAATCGCAACCTAATCAAGAGCAAAAAACGAGCCAATCCAGCCAATGCAAATCTCAGGGCAGACTCATTTAAAATAGCGCAACCGATTGAAATCAACGCCTCAATTTTACTGTTTACTGGTAGGGACGGCCCGCCGGGCCGTCCGCGGACGCGTCGGCGAGGCGTCCCTACCTCGAAATTAAGATGCGTCTGCCCTGATGCAAATCTCCTATTGGCTCAAAATAGACGCGCTCCCCGTTTCGGCGCCATTAACAAACTGTCCGAAGCCGTTTGTTTGTTTCTGCAACACTGCGCCGCTAAAAGAGACGGTCTTTCCTTGAGCGTTGGTGGTCGTCCCTTGGAAGAGTCCCGTACCCGTTGTAAAAGTCAGGTGCAGTTTCCCAGTTCCAGTGACAACATTATTTGGAGCCAGCGTGAACTGGTTGCTAATGCTCTGAGAAAGCCCTGCGCCTCCAAGGACCACATCGCCATCCGTCAAATTCACCACGCGATTTCCACTGCTGAATGTATATGCGGAACCCACAATAACCTGATCGCGATTTGTAAATCCCGCCTTGTAAACCGCCGAACTCGCCTGCGCCGGTTTAAACCAATTTAAAGCCCCGTCGATGTCGCGGTCTTGTTCATTCGTGAAAGTCAGCCAGCCCATTAACATTCCATTGCCGCCGTAAAGCGAAACATATAACGGCGCTTGTCCCTGCGCGGATTCATTGGCAGTCGCAGTGATCTTCGTGCTGTCTCCCAGCGTTCCACTCACAGTCACTCCGCCGACGCTCGTCACCACCACTGTCCCAAAGCCGCTCCCGCCCGGTTGCGTTGCGGACTCAAATTCTGGAGGAACGCCCGGCAGCACGACGGTGTATTTGCCGGCCTGCGGCGAAGGGTTGTTCTTGGAAAAAACTGCGCGATCCGACTGCAATTGCGCGCTCCACGCCGCATTGGTCAGTCCGCCGCTGATGGTGTTTCCAGCAGGCAAGTCCAACTTCAACGCAACCGCCGTGTTGCCCCAGGTCTTGACGGCATTTGTTGACCACTCGCCCGCCGGCGAAAATTTGCCAGAGATCGCATGGCTCGCACTGCCTTGTTTAAAGCTCGCCGTGAAACTCCCCGCCGTTGTCACTTGCGCGGAGAAAAATCCCGAACCCGCTTGCGTCACCCCGTTCGTGTCAAAGAACAGTCCCTGATACGTCCCCGCCGCCGCGAGGAACGGGTTCGGAACAAAGTTCGCCACGAAATCCAGATTGCTCTGCATGACAAATTTCAACGTCGGGCCGTTCGTGATGACGGCCCCAAAAGTTGTCGTCCAATTGGAGAAAACGTATCCGCTTAAGGCTGTAGCAGTCATCGAATACGTGTTGCTGATTTGCAAAAGGTCGCCGTTGTAATTTGGATTAAGCTTTCCGCTGCCGACAATTTGAACAACAACGGGAGCGCTCAAGATATAAGTAAAGTTGATACCGTTGGTGGTGGAAATATTTCCCGCGGCGTCCTTCGCGTAGGCCCGAATGGTGTTGGCTCCCGGATTCAATCCCACATTCACATTCCAATTCGTGAATCCGTTGGCGGTATTCACACTGGATGTCCATGCGCCGCCATTCGCCTGCACCCAGACGCTGGCAACTCCGAGATTGTCCTTTGCCACGCCCGTGACGTTAAACACGCTGTTGCTCCACTTCTGGGATGGCTTCGGCGCGGTGATGGTCAACGTCGGCTTCTGCACATCCACAAACGTTGCGGTAAGGCTGAAGTTCGAGACCATGTTGAAATGAACCGCCGCGGTTGCTGCTGTTAAATCACCCGACCAACCCGCGAATTTGAAACCCGCCTTCGGCACCGCCGTTAGCGTGTACGGAAATCCAAGATTAAGCGCTTTTCCATTGGTCGCGCCGGTGACGCTGCCGCCGCCGACAATCGTCAGACTCAACGGCACAGGGATGACGTAATTGAGGACCGACGACGCAATTGCCGAGGCATTTGTGCTTGAGTCAAACGCCTGCGCCCGCACCGTATTTTTTCCGGGAATCAATCCAGTCACTGTCGCCGACCATGCAGTCGTCCCTGCTGCCGCCAGCCAATTATTCGTTCCAGCGGCATTGATCAACTGATAAAATACTGCCGCGACCCCGACGTTGTCGTGGGACGTTCCTTTCACGAGGACATTCGAACTGGTCACGTTCGCTCCATTCGCCGGGGAGGTAATGCTGACGGTTGGCCGCGTTGAATCATTGGCAAAATTGAAACTCAAAAATGCAGTTCCCGACTGTCCATTGTAACCGTCCAATCCGATATGATATTGCGTTCCCGCAGTGACAGGGACGGAGATAAAAGCCAGCCCGCTGCTGCGGTTGATGCCATTGCTATTGGAAACTACCGTCAAGGCGTTGACCGCCGACCCAGTGTACAATCCAAGCAGCGTATTAAACGAACTCCCGGTCGTGGCAATCGTCACTGTGCCAATGCTCGGCGCAGTCCATGTGAACCAAACCGAATGGCCGCCGACGTTATTGCCGATGTTCGGCTCGCCGGTTTCCTTGGAAGCATACGATGTCAGCTCGCTATAAGTAACGCCCGCCGATGGGATCACTGTGGCATTGGTAAAATTGTCATTCGACGGAAGGTCCGCAGTAGTCGCCGCAGTCAAAGCGACGTCGTCGATGTTGAACGAGGTATAAATGCCGTTGATGGGATCGGTGGCCACAACGAATTCAAGCGTCACAGTCTGCCCGGACAACCCTGAAATCACATTTCCTCCCTGATATGGAACGAAATTATTTGTGGTGTAAGTCCATGCGCTGCTTGTGGTCTGGCTTGTCGCAGTATCCAGGTTTATCGTGCCGCCGGACGTTACAATGTTCACGTTTAGCGCGTCGTCCCCCAAAGGATTCGCGCTGGCAATGTAGAAAGCGAAGTTCAGCGAGGCGGCGATCATGTTGCTCGGAAATGTCACCGTTTGGGAAACAGTCTGCGCCGCCAGGTAGTTATTCCCCATTGTCAAATAATGTGAGCCGTCGTACGGAGGAACTCCGTTCGGCGGCGTTCCATTGACCACCTGCGCGCCGGATGTTCCGCTAAGTACCCACGGGACAGCGCTGGTGCCTTCAAATCCGCCATTGGTGATCAACTGCTCCGCCGCAAGGGCCGGCCGCGACAGCCCAAGACACACGAACAACAGTACAATTGCTATCCTCCTCATATGTAAGGGAATTCCTTACATCTCACCCACGCCCTCCGCAAGCTTAAAGAGGACATTTCTGTCCCGGACAAACAGCCCAACTTCGCTTCCGGCAAGGCGCAATTGCCAGCCCCACCATTCTGTGGGAAGTTGTCGAGGAGGGGCGTCGTTCTTTGAAACGCGGCAACAATTACCGCCCACAAGTGCCGAATCAGGCTGAATCAGCCAATCAAGGTCGAGCTTTTATTGGCTGCCTGGACAATATCGCAGCCAAAAAACACGCAAACCTTTGGTTTCCAAAAGTTAACACCAGAAACACAACCATTTCACCAATCCGCCAATCAATGCTAATCAAAGCTAATCAAGGTTAAAAATAATTGCATGAATGAGTGGGATTTTCGTCTATCGGAATTCCCATCCACTTCCCGGCCTGATTTTGAACTTGTCCGAAGGCCGCGCCAGTCTTAGAGTCACCCAGGAATTTTACTCCGCGTGAAAAAGAAATTATCCCGCAGAAAATTCGTGGCCGCCGCCGGTCTTGGGGCGTTCGCTTCCGGCTCATTCGGCGCTCTTGGCCAATCTCCGCAAGTGATCACCGGCTCGCGCGTCGCGCCTCTGGTCATTTCCTCCGCAAACGGAAACCACTCCAAAGACCCGGAAGGCCGGACCGCCGTCACCCGCGCTTTCAAAATGATCACCGACGGGGCCGATGTCCTCGACGCCGTGATCGCCGGAGTGAACATCGTCGAATTGGACCCGGAGGACACCAGCGTCGGCTACGGTGGACTCCCGAACGCGGAAGGCATCGTTCAACTTGACTCATCAGTCATGCACGGCCCGTTGAAACGCGCCGGCGCTGTCGCCTGCATCGAGGGCGTCCGCACTCCTTCCCTCGTGGCCCGCAAAGTGATGGACGAGACGGACAATCATTTGATCGTCGGCAAGGGCGCGCAGGCTTTCGCGCGGAATATGGGTTTCAAAATCGAGGACGATTTGAACACGGAAAAATCCCGCCGCATTTGGATGGAATGGAAACGCCGCACCGATCCCGAGCATTATCCCGATCCCAAGACCCGCAAGCAGGCGCAAATCCGCGAGCGAAATAAAATGGTCGCGGAAGGATTGATCGACCGCGATCACGTCTTCGGCACGATCAACTGCAACGGCATCAACGCCAAGGGCGAAGTCTGCGGCGTCACCACCACCAGCGGCCTCGCTTTCAAAATTCCCGGACGCGTCGGCGATTCGCCGATTCTCGGCGCGGGACTTTATGTCGATGGCGAAGTGGGTGCGGCAGGGTCAACCGGTCGCGGCGAAGCTAATTTGTTCAGCTTAGCTTCGTTTTTAATCGTCGAACAATTGCGCAACGGCACAGCGCCAAAAGACGCCGGGATGCTCGCCTTAAAACGAATCGCCTCCAACACAATCGAAAAGCGCCTGTTGAACAGCCGTGGCGCGCCAAATTTCAACGTCACCTTCTACGTGCTCAATATTAAAGGCGAGCACGCCGCCGTCTCTCTCTACGGCACAACGTACGCCCTCTGCGACGCCAACGGGCCACAGGAATTGCCCGTGGAAGCTCTTTACCCAGGCAAACCGGAAGATTGAGAAAATTTATTTGACTTGCCATATACTCGGTTTGCAAACCGTCTGCGCCGTCAATGTGTCAATAATCGGTAGAACCGCTGGTTGGCCGACGGCGTGTTGTCAATTATACTCGCTTGATTGCTGACAACCGTGATGGTCCCATTGAGCGGCTGCCAGTTTGTATCCGTCAGTTCGTTCTTGAATTCCACCTGATAAACAGCGTCCGCGCTCGAAGCCCACGTTAGCGTCAAAGGATTGTTCGTTGAAAATTGGCCGTTCCGCAATTCAATCGGAATTCCAACAGTCAACACCGGGCCTGCGTTCGTTGAACCAGTCGAGGCGCCGCCATTTGTTGACAACGTCACCGCAAAAACATCCATGCTTTCGTTGAAGTCACCTGCTGCAAGGTCCGAAGCCCAGCTTTCAAAGAACAGCATGCTTCCATCGGCGCAGAACGCAGGCATCATGGAACGGCTATTTCCTGAAAATGCCCCGTACACACTGGCGCTGACGAGTGTTGTTTGGCCAGTTGATCGGGAATAGAGAAATATGTCCGGCTCACCGTTATTGTCATTCACCACCAGGTTCGTCGCCGCGCTGCGGTAGGCCAATAGGCTCCCGTCCCGATTTAACGCCGGAGAATCTGAGTTATCATTTCCACCGCCAAAGTTATCAATACCCTGACTCACCAAAGTATTCGTCCCAGTGTCGAAATCATAGAGGTACATCTGATTTGTCCCTGTGCTGTTTGTGATGACGTTCGCAAGAAAACGACCATTTCCACTAATTCGCAGAGTAGTTTGAGACGTGGCGCGCCCGGAACCGACGACCCAGTTTGAGCCCGTGATCAGATCAGCCGCATAAACGGTCCTTTGTGGCTGCGACCCAGACCCGGCGATGGTGAACGCCGCCCACTGACCATCCGCGCTGATGGCAGCTTCATGTATTGCCGACGAAACAGTCGCGATTACCGTCGCCGTGTGACTTTGCGCATTCCATAGCTTTAGTTGGGTTTGCGTGCCTAATGGCGCAGATAACGCGCTGAACAAGACATTGCTGCCATCGGGAGTCATGGTTACAGTGTTGGTTCCAATCAAATAAGTCATGCCAGCCTCTAAATCACGCCAATAAGCAACGGATCCCACGGCTTTTTGGGCGACCAGATTATTAGCGCTGCTGAAGAAAAGAACATAGCGCCCATCGGTGCTGATTTGCGGGGAGTACGAACTTCCATTCCCCTCTCCCGCTCCGCTTAAATCCTTTGAGACGAGCACGCACGTTCCCGTTTGCATGTCGCGCATAAAAATGTCCTCGAAGTTGTTTGTGTCATTGGGCACCAGGTCTGAAGCGCTGCTGCTAAAGACAACATACCGGCCATCTGTGCTGATCGAGGGCTCTCCCGAAAAACCGCTGCCTCCGTAGCGAGAAGGTCCCGTGATATTCGTATTCGCGGAGACGAGCGTGTTGCCGCCATTGGAAAAATCATGCAAATACACAGTCGGCTCTCCGTTGGTGACAATTCCATCTATTCCGGCGGCCTCGCTTGTAAACGCGACGAATTGTCCATTGGAACTAACCGATGTTGTGGTAAATTCATTGTCGCCCAGCGGAGTTAATGAAGGCAACGTCGCCGCCGCCATTGAAATCAGTTCTGTGACGTTCGTGTTCAGGATTCGCGCGAATACATCGTATTTATAGGGAGCGACGCTGATTGATCCGTCCATGCAGTCGAAAGCCGCCACGCTGCCATCCGCACTTAAATGGAACGGCGTCGTTACAGTAGAAATCACGTTTGTGCCGCCGGAAATCACGTCGGCCAATTGCACCGAATTGTCAAACGTGTCTCGTACATAGAGATGAAACTGACCATCACTGTTCGTCGTTAGCGTCGAGTCATCGCTGTTGAAAGCAACATACCTTCCGGTCTGATCAAGACGAGGCATGTCGCAAATCGCCGAATTTGTCGCACCCGCGCCGCTGACTTGCGTCGAGGTTCCGCTTTGGGCGTCCCACAATTGAATGGAGGTGCCGCCAGCCTTGTTCGTCAGGGTATAACCTACAAACCGGCCATCCGCGCTAATATCTATCTTTCGCGCTTCAGGGTCCAGGGAAGTTACAATTGCGCCGTTGGTCGCAATGATATCAGTCGCGCCACTTCCCACGTTATAACGAAAAGCCATTCCGGGCGGGTCGCCACCTGCAGTTTGATACGCGATATACTGGCCGTTCGTGCTGATCGCATAATTGATCGAAACCGAGTTGGTGTTGATCGAGTGCGCCTGAGCGCTGACCCAGGCTGTCGTCGATTGCGTCAAGTCACGCAGATAAATTTCCCCGGAACTGGTGGCATTTTGAACCAATCCGACAGCGGTGCTATAAAACACCACATACCGCCCATCTGCGGACAGAATCGGAGCTTCGGAGCTGCTGCCGATAGTCAGCGTTACGCTGGACTGCCCCGGATAACTCGACGCACCGGGACTTGCAAGCGTCGTCGTTCCAAGTTGAAGATCGCGAACAAAAATATCAGAAAGGCCGCTAGGAACACTCGCCACGAGATTCGAAGCCGCGCTCACAAATGCAACATAGCGCCCGTCAGGCGTCATCGAGGCGTCGCGGGAAACGTTATTGCCCGGCGAACCGTCCATTCCGACGCTGACAATTTTCGTGGTATTATTGACAGTGTCGCGAATAAAGACATCATTCACTCCATTGGCATCTCCGGCGACAAGATCAGACGCGGCGCTTTGAAAAACCACGAATTGACCATTGCTCGAAACCGCGCAAGGAAGGGAATCGTTATTTCCTCCACCGCTGCCCACAGTATTGACGCTCACCAAAACCGTCGTGCCAGATTGCCGGTCGCGCATAAAAATATTCAAATGCGCCGGAAAAGCCTTTTGCATCGCCAACCCGCCCGGGCCAACCACAAGATTATTGGCGACGCTGGTGAAAAGAACGAAGCGGCCGTCGGGGGTCACAATGGGATCATAAGCGCTGGAACCTCCCACATTTGAAACGCGGTTGGACGGCGATAACTGGCTGGCGATTTCAGTGGCCGAAAACGCAGAAAACGTGGTTGTCAGGAAAAAGGCCAGTGTGACGTTCCTGGCGCAGAAGCAAGTGAATCGTTGAATTTTCATAGTTCCTTTTGGTTGAGTTTTACCAACCTTGCGGGCCAAGAAACGCCGTTGTGGTTTTGAGCGCGGTAGCCCTGTTGACCAACCACAGGACATCCGGTTCATATTGGGTCGATGGGGTCCAACTCTGCGTGTCGTTCATTCCAGTAAGGTTCAGCAAAACCGGGTCCCTCCACTTCTTGATCCCCGCATGACCGTCGCAAAATGAAATTCCGCAGCCGCCGTCATGGTAATTCGCGGGTGCATCGGTCCATTGCGGCTTCGCAATGGTCGGATACGTAGGGTCTTCCTCCAGGCAGCCATCGTTGATGCTCTGTGGATTTTCATCAATGAACAGGAACGTGTTTGCGGGGCCGGGAACTGTAAGGTCGCTTGTCTTTCTGTACACACGCAGTTGGTAATCTTGAGGGTTTCCCCAAATAGCCGCAGCGTTATATCCGGCACTGGAGGGCAAAGGGCTAAGCCAGAAATTCATCGACCTGCTGCGAACGTGCGGATAAATGACTCCGCCAGCCATATTAAAGCTTTGATCGCAGGGGCACAAATAGGCCTGAGTGTTTCCAACATAGGGATAAAGCAACCCGTCTTTGATATACTCCAACCCTATGTTCTGCGCATTTGTTGGGAGGTTGACAGGCGCCAAATAGCCTGTGGTATTCATCTGTAGCCCTGGGCACCATTGGGCATTTGGTCCGCCTGGTTTCCCATCCGACGAGGTCACCGACTGTGGCTGATCGGCCTCCTGTCCGGTTGGCGCCAGCTTTCCCTGATTGTCCCCATTATACATAGACCAGGCATCATTCAATTGGTGGAGACTGTTTAAGCACTGAACTGTCACTGACTGCTGCGTTCCCCTGGCCAATCCAGGCAATAGCAATGATGCCAGAACGGTCAGTGTTATAATGACCACAAGCAGCTCAATTAGAGTAAATGCCTGAGAGTCAGAAATCGGCGCTTTGAAATGATTTTCAACTTTGATTGGGATTCGTTTTATATTCATGCAAACCTCTGTAATTCAGCAATTTATATTTCTTTATAGGTAATAGGCGTGTCTGGACTTTTATGGGTTTTTTCCATGTTTCATGATCAAGCTTTTATCATCGCGCGGCATAAACAAATTTCGTCCTTCCTTAATAACTCGGTGCTCGCACGAGAATCTTTCAGTTTTTTTAAATTTTTTTTAGCGAATGCCATTGAACTTGGCTTTTGAGATATTCACGAGGAGCTAATCGATTACAAAAACGCCCTCGGATTGGAATGGGAAACATGATTATCGCGTGTCATAGTTGCATCATGTCAACGGACAACATGCCTACTGATCAACAAGAACACCGCGCGATCATCGGAGTCTGTGTGCTTGCCGCTTTTGCGGACGGAGCGCAGAGCGACAATGAACGCGCGCGAATCGAAAAAATTATCGCCGGCTTTTCCGGCGAAGCACTCGACGCTGCCGAAGTCTATCAAGACGTGCTCGGTGGCAGATTCTCGATGGCCACCGCCGCAGGCCAGCTTCGCACGCAAGCCGCGCGATCTCTCGCCTACGAAATGGCTGTTTGCGTATGCAGCGCCGACGGGTTGATGAATGATTCCGAAAAGAAATTCCTCTCGGACTTGCATCAGGCGTTGCAACTTCAAACTTCCGCGACGCAAGAACATCAGCAAACGGCCCAGGCGATTGGCGCCGCCCCTCCCATCATCTCCGCTCCGACGATGACATTGACAGACGTGAATCGCGAAGGCGAACTCGACCGGATGATCATGAACGCTGCGATTATGAATGGCGCATTGGAAATCATGCCGCATACGCTGGCCACAATGGCGATCATCCCGCTCCAAATGCGGTTGGTTTACAAGATCGGCCATGCTTACGGTTTCGAGCTGGATCGTGGCCACATTAAGGACTTTTTGGCGACTGTTGGGATCGGCCTGACTTCCCAGGTTTTTGAAGGATTTACGCAGCAACTCATCGGAGGATTTGCGCGAAGACTTACCGGCGGATTTCTCGGAGGACTGGTGGGAGAAGCCACAGGATCGGCGTTTGCCTTCGCGTCCACTTACGCAATTGGACAAGTCGCCAGGAAATATTACGCCAGCGGACGAACTCTCAGCGCGTCGCAGTTGAAAGACGTTTTCGCGGCGATGCTCAGCGATGGCCGTTCAATGCAAGGCCGCTACTCGGGAGACATTCTCCGGCAGTCGCGCCAGGTGAATGTCACTGATCTCCTCCCGCTCGTCAGGCAGCAGTAACCCTCCGAACCAAACCCTTTAATGGAAGGAACGTGAATATGTTTCTGTCAAGAACACTACATGCGTTAAAATTCCTCTTCGTCGGTCCGATCATACTGATTTTTCTGGTGATCGTAAATGCGGTCACTTCGCCAGGCCATTGGTGGGTTCAATGGGCTGCACTTGGAATAGGTATTGCCTGGGTGATTAATTTTTTCCGTGTGCTTCGCACCGCCATTCTGCTGGGCGGGCTCGCGGCGCTGATTTCCTATTTTAGGAAAAGGTGACTTTTGAATTCAGCGAATGACTCATCATTAACCCGCACAAAACGGAGTCTGTTAATCGGGTTGTGCGCCGTAATAGTTTATTTCGGGACGCAACTGGCACAGGACTGCATGGCGTATCGTCTTACAACAGTTGAACTGGAGCTTGCTCATCAGCCTTTTCACAAAGAAGATTCCGCAACACTGCAAGCCTTGGAGGACCTTAAATCCACGCGCGAAGATCTTCGAATATATCTCATCGGTCACGGAGGATTGTTCCTCATGGCATTGGCAAATCTCTGGGACGGAATTCATCTCTCCCGTTTACATCGTCGAGAAGAATTTACAGCGCAGTTCAAAGCTGCTCAGTAAATCCAAACGCAGATTCATGGGTTTTCTGGGCGTCCGAGCGACCGAATCCAAATATTCCGATACGAAACCGGGCTGCTATGATCCTGCAATTCCACAAAAACCTCAGGCGGATGCGGCGGCGGATATTTTGAAAGGGTCTTCCACGGCTGGAGGCTGTTAATGCCGTCCGTCATGCCGATCAATTCATAATGATTCTGCACAACAACACCGTTGTGAATCACCGTGATGATAGCCTTCTTGACAAGCTCGCCCTGGTCGTTCCATCGTGGCGATTCAAAAATAATATCGTAGGATTGCCATTCGCCGGGGGCTTTTGACGCGTTGGCCAACGGCGGCTTCTGACCGTAAATTGCTCCGCATTGACCGTCTGGATAAGTTTTCGCCTTGTATGAATCGAGCACTTGAACCTCGTACATGTCGTTGATGAGAATCCCGCTGTTTCCTCTGCCCTGTCCTGTGCCGTGCGGCGGATTGGGCTCAGAGAACTCAACATGCAATTGGAAATCGGCCCATTTTCCGCGCGTGCGGATGCCGCCGCCGCGCTGCGTTTCCACCGCGCCATCGACAATTTTCCATTTGGCGTCGTCGCCTCCGAGAGTCTGCCATTTAGACAAATCCGTTCCGTCAAAAAGAATTTCAGCATCCGACGGCGCGGGAGCGCCCTGGCTGAACTTCTCTCCCGGCGTCACAACAGGCGGTTGCGGGCGATCAGGATCATGCACATGCCACTTGCCGCCGGCTTCCATCGGCGTATCGCGAAAGCCGTCGATTTGCTCCGCTTGATCAGCCGCAAACGCCAAATGCTGAATTGTCATGGCGGCAAGGGCCGCCAGGAACTGAAGAGTCAGGAATTTTTTTGTCATAAATAAAATGAAACTCCGCTAGTTCTGTAAAGCGCTTCGCCCAAATCGAAGCAATCTTCTGGTTACCCTTTGTTCTTCCGACGATTCTGCCTGCGGTGATTCCGTTGCGACCAGAGCAGGCGTTACGGAAGTATTTACAAGTCGGTAGAATTCCTGAGAATCCGCGATGGAAATCACCGCTGGATTTTGAGCGCCCGTCGCGGCGGCAACCCACGATCCGGGCATCAAACTCGAAGATTGTTGGAGCGAATACCCAATGGCATTCGTCGGCCAGGATAAGGTGAGTTGCGTCCCGCTTCCAACAAAAGAAATTATCGGGACCGGCGGCGGCGTTGCCTTGGCGGATAAAGTCCAACCGATGATGTCCAGCATCGTCATTTCATTTGTAGCCAGGTCTGGAGAGGTGTTCTCGTAATAATAATTTGTCGTCGGAAAAAACTCAAAATTCTCCGGATACGAAAAAAAACTTGCGGTTGAAATGGCATCCTGAACTTCGGCATGAGGCGTCACTCCCGGCGGACTCCAGTAAAGCGGCAAAAACGTGTTCTGGTCTTGAGCGAAACCCCATAAATCCCCCAAATCTGCGCCCGGAATCATGTTGAACCGCGCCCACAAGTTGGTTCCATCCACTGAAAAAAACGCGTTGTCTCCATTAGTTATCCAAGTCCGCGCCAGGGTCCGATCCGTGCTGTTTGTCGCATAACGAAACAAATCCAGCGAACCGATTTGTGAGCTTTCTCCAGCAGTGCAACCCGCTCCGCCGCCTCCCAAGACCTCGTCCATTTCATGCTCAATCACCGACTGCAAATCAGAAAAATCGTTGTTCGGGTTTGGACGCGTCATGTTCACTTGATTCGTATTGAAGTAAATTGTATTTCCGTTGGGGCTCCGCGAGGTTAATCCGAGCAAACTCGCCAGGGGCGTGGTGATCATCATCTCCGCGCCGCCGACAACGGGGTCCGTCGAGGTCGTCGGCAAATGGCTTAATGCAAGCGCGTCGTTGGCGCTGGTGGCGCGAGTCTTGAGCGCCGCGCGAAATTTTGAATATGAGACGCTGACAAATTCAATATCACTCTCTCCCAGGGCAACGCTGGTATCCACTACAAATGTGATGTTGATCGTGAATTTATCGGAATAATCATTTTCAAACACCGCGATGGCATTGTTAATGGCCGCCATCATCGCGGGTCCGTCGGTGGAATTCCCAGAAATCGAACTGTCGAAGGTCGGCACAATCGTCAAACAGTTGGACGACATGGCCAGACAACACAGGACAAAAGCCAAAGCGGACTTTAAAAATCGGACGGTCGCCGGCTTTTCAAATACCGAGTTCACTTTTCACTTCGCGGAATTTCGCGATTGCAAATTCAAGGTCCTCCTTCGCATGCGCCGCGGAGATTTGGACGCGGATTCGCGCCTTTCCCTGCGGCACAACCGGATAGGAAAACGCAATGACGTAAACACCTTTACCGAGCATCGCCTCAGCCACTTTCAATGCCAGCGGAGCCTCGCCAAGCATGATCGGAATGATCGGGTGTCCACCTGGCAAAATGTTCCAACCCATCCGCGTCATGCCTTCCCGGAAAAACTTTGCGTTGGACTCCAATTTGTCCCGCAAATCGGTGGCGGACGAAAGCAGTTCAAGCGCTTTGATCGTTCCCGCCGCAATGGCCGGCGCAACGGTGTTGGAAAAAAGATACGGGCGCGAACGCTGACGAAGCATCTCAATGATCTCCTTGCGTCCGCTTGTGTAGCCGCCGCTCGCTCCGCCCAATGCCTTCCCCATCGTGCCGGTGAGAATGTCAATACGATCCATCACGCCATGAAATTCAGGCGTGCCTCTCCCTCGTTTCCCCATGAATCCGACCGCATGCGAATCATCCACCATCACCAGCGCGTCGTACTTTTCTGCAAGATGGCAAATCGCCGGCAGAGGCGCAATCGAACCGTCCATGGAAAAGACGCCGTCGGTGGCGATCATTCGATAACGCGCGGATTGGGCCTCGGCCAACTTCGCTTCCAGGTCTTTCATGTTGGCGTTCGCGTAACGATGCCGCTGCGCTTTGCAAAGCCGGACGCCGTCGATGATGCTGGCGTGGTTCAATTCGTCGGAAATAATTGCGTCCTCCGCGCCCAGCAGCGTTTCAAACAGGCCTCCGTTGGCGTCGAAGCAGGAACTGTAAAGAATTGTGTCCTCTGTTCCAAGGAATTCGCTCAAGCGCCTTTCCAAATCCTTGTGAAGCGATTGTGTGCCGCAAATAAAACGGACCGATGCCAGACCGTAACCCCAAAGATCCATCCCCTCTCGCGCCGCCGCAATGATCCGCGGATCGCCCGCCAAGCCCAAATAGTTATTGGCGCAAAGGTTTAAAACAGGACGATCGCCGGCGACTCGAACCCGTGCGCTTTGCGGCGAAGTAATCACCCGCTCGGATTTATAGAGTCCGGCGGCGCGAATCTCGCCAAGCGTCCGGTTCAACTGCTCTTTGATTGAGCCGTACACAATATTTCTCAGGCCTTCGACCAGTCGAGTATAACTTTTCCCGATTGACCCGAAAGCATGGCGTCAAATCCATTCTGAAAATCGGAATAATCAAATCTGTGCGTGATGACGGGGCGGATGTCCAATCCGCTTTGAAGCATGACGGTCATTTTGTACCACGTTTCGTACATTTCCCGACCGTAGATTCCTTTGATTGTCAGCATGCTGAAAACGACGGTGTTCCAATCAATAGCCATTTCCTTTTCGGGAATGCCGAGCATCGCAATTTTTCCGCCGTGGCTCATATTGCCGAGCATTTCGCGAAACGCGTCCGCGTTCCCCGACATTTCGAGGCCGATGTCAAAGCCTTCGGCCATCCCCAGTTTTTTCTGAACATCGCGCAAATTTTCCTCCCGCGTGTTTACCGCCAAAGTCACTCCCATCTTGCGCGCCAAATCCAACCGGTAAGGATTCACATCCGTGATGACCACGAAACGCGCTCCGGCATGTCGCACAACCGCCGCCGCCATGATCCCGATTGGTCCGGCGCCTGTGATTAAAACGTCCTCCCCCAAAACAGGAAACGACAACGCCGTGTGAACCGCGTTTCCGAACGGATCGAATATCGACGCGATATCTAGGTCCATCGACTTGTTATGGTGCCAGACATTACTCATCGGCAGAGAGAGAAATTCGGCGAATGCGCCCGGGCGATTCACCCCGACGCCTTTCGTATCCGCGCACAAATGGCGGCGGCCGGCGAGACAATTTCGGCATCGCCCGCAAACGACATGCCCCTCGCCGCTGACGAGGTCACCGGGATGGAAATCCTTGACGTTTGAACCGGTCTCGACGATGTGCCCCACGAATTCGTGTCCGACGACCATCGGGACAGGAATTGTCTTCCGCGCCCAGGCATCCCATTTGTAAATATGCAGGTCCGTGCCGCAAATCCCCGTGCGAAGCACCTTGATCATAACGTCGTTGACGCCGATTTGAGGTGTGGGGACTTCTTCAAGCCACAACCCCGTCTCCGCCTTGCTCTTGACTAATGCTTTCATTGTAATCGTTAAGACTGAAAAATACTTTCACACTGACGCCCAGCGCGAAAGCCTTTTTTGAAAACTTCAAATGCTAGAACGGAAGCTTTTCTTTTCTGGCGGCATTGCCTTAAAAAAACAAAGTGGAATAAACTCTGAGTAAAGTCTATCCAACGACCAAAAAAAAACCTGAGGCTTGAACCTCAGGTCAAATTAGGAAGGAATACTATTGCCGATATCTCAATCCTCCGCGAAGCCGTCAGGTTCTCCGTTTGCGCGAGCAGAACTGCGGGCTCCCACCCACCAGACGTCCGGATTGTTACCAACCGTTTGAAAGGCAGGGACTGCCCGATAAGTCACATTTGGAATACCATTTGGATATCTCCAGGCGTGAATTTCGGCATGTCCGTCCATAAATGCAAAATCAGCGGCGTTTCCATGCAATTTGGCTGGATAATCAATCCATTCCGTGGTCGCGCCGCCAGCCCCCACCGGCATCTGAACCGCAAAAGCTGCATCATTGATCGAATCAGGATCTTCCTCTGTAAGCACCCACAATCGAGATGGAGAGGGGCGCGAAAGGTCAGCTTCTCTATAGTAACACAGCCAAGGACCACCAGGTTTATCCACGGAAGGAAGCCAGAATCCCTGTCCCACCCGCGATCCGGTCGTAGTTAACCCTATCGATTGGCTCATCGAATATGTTCGTATCCTTGGCACACCCTTGACGCCAAAATTGCAACTCGCATCAGAGGCACACTTGAACATTTTCGGATTTTTTGCAACGTAAGGCCCCAGTTGTGAAAAACGGGGATTGGCGCCAGTAAAAGTCTGACCAATCAGGCAATCAATATTTGTATCGTCAATTCCGCCCGTATAGTTCAGTCCGTTGCCACAAGCAATCCACCCTATATTCCCAGCAGCTTCCTCGTTATAAGGAAAAACGCCATGATTGTCATCGACGTACATCTTAAAAGCCAGCATGATTTCTTTATTATTACTCATGCACAACGTGGTCTGTGCTTGTTGTTTGGCCCGACTCAACGCCGGAAGCAGCATTGAGGCCAAAATCGCAATAATTGCAATGACAACCAACAATTCGATCAACGTGAAGCCCTGCTTTGAGTGCTGCGGTAAACGCGAGAGGGCTGCTGCTTCCGCAGGCGTTTTTGTTGGCGAAATGGTTGAAATATTCATTGAGTTAGCCTTTTAAATTAATTTGTCGATGCAGTACTGTAGCAAGATTATTCGTAGTGCGAATATCCCACGGATCTGGGGTGAGAAAAAGAGATTTCAACTTGTTTTACAATAAAACAAGTTTGCGGGGAATTTGACCGCTCAAAAATCATAAAATTGAGGTTGGGACGGGCCCAATACTCGCGCCTTGCTTAAACTCCAGCGGGACCCGAATCGACTTTCGTGTGACGCGCCCCGTTTCAACCAATTCCATCACCCGGCTGCGGATGTAATGCGCGAACATCCCGGAATTGTTCTCGTAATGGCAGATGGGCGGGTTGAGGTCCTGGAACCATGTGTCGCTAGGTATGCAGACCAACGAAACGTCGCCCGGCACCCCGATACGCCGGGACACCATCCACGATAAACTGGTCAAAAGCTGGCTTGATCCGCTAAAAACCAGTGCTGTCGGACGGGGCTTGGTCTCAAACGCCGCCTCCAGCGACCGCACTACGGTTTCCGGCGTATGATCATCCTTGAAAACGAGCAATCGCGGCGGCGGAGTCACCGTTTCCAAGGCCCGACGAACCCCTTCCACGACAGCCAACGCACCGGGCATCTGGTCGGAAAAACTGAAAACGCCGATGGTCCGGTGCCCCTGCCGGGCCAGTTGAAGTCCGGCATGGAATGCGGCTGCCTCCCAATCATTTACAACTGAGGGCAGATTGATCTGTGGAAATGGCGTCCCATAAACGAATGCCGGCACGCCGTGCTGCTCAAACCATCGCTGAATCGGCTCGCTTGCAAAATGCAAAATCCAGGCTGCCGAAGCATTTTCGCGAACCAACCGTTCCAGACGTTTATCGGGATGTGCGAGGTGGAAAATTCGCGGCGAGAGAAATTGCAGTTCTCTCCCCTGCTCTGCCAGGTGTTTCTGCAAATCCTCCATCTCCACCAGCAAGATGCGATCAACCACCGGAAAAGGCGAAAGAAAGGTCACAGGCAGGCGGCCCTTCCCTGGTTCTACCCCCGCCCCGGAAAGCATGACGACTCGTCGCTGTCGTCCCTGCGCGCCATTCGTCACCCAGCCTTCGCGTTCCAACGACTTCAAGGCGAGCCGAAGCGTATCGCGCCCGACCCTCAATCGGCTTTTAAGGCGCATTTCACCAGGAAGTGTGCCGCGCAAGAGCCTAGAAGTGATCCACTCCTTCAAAGTCTCGGCGGTTTCAGTGACGAGGCTGGTCCGTTTTGGCAGGCGCTCCATTATGGGTCGTTTTGCTAAAGCTTCAGTACGTAGCGATGCTCTCCATGTATTTGAGGTACTGCAATCCAAAACAATCCCGCCTCTTGTCAATGCCCGGCGGCCAATGCAACTTGAGCGACGTGATAAAGGCCAATCCTGGGATTCTCAAAACGACATGAAGAGCCAATTCGCCGCCGTATTATTATTGTGCTCGTTGATTTGTGCGCAGGCGCAATTGAATGTTCCCGCATTCACGGCGTATTTGGAGCCGGACCCGGAAGGAGCCAATGTTTCATCGCCAGATGGCGTTTCCAATTGGAACGATCCGGCGCAGAAGGTTAATTGGTTCGGCGAATTCAAGGCGACGGGTGGGATTAAGTGTTCAGTCCTTTTGCGGCTTCCCGCCGAACAGGAGACCTTGTTGCGACTCACCGTTGCCGGAACGTCTCACGATGCTTCTGCCAAGGGCGCGGGAGACGCCAATTCGAAAATCGACTTCGGCGCATTTGAAATTCCGGTTGCAGGTTATCAACGGTTTGAGCTTCAGTCGCTAAACCCGAAAGGCCGCGATGCGGGAAATATCCGCGCTCTTGTCCTCGACGGAAGCGCATCGACGAATGCCCATTTCAATCTCAAGGAGCGACGCAACGCGGCTTCAGTGCATCTGAATTACCCCGTCGGCGGCGCGACAAATGTGGATGCGTTTTATTGCGAAGTTACCAGCGTCGAGGCCCCGATTTGGACTTACTTTGAAGCTTGTGGGTGGCATCGCGGCTATTTTGGGATGCAGGTCAATAGCCCGACGGAGCGCAGGATTATTTTCAGCGTCTGGGACAGCGGCAAGGAACACGCCAACCGCAATAAAGTCGCGAAGGCTGACCGCGTCACGCTGATTGCCAAGGGTGACGGCGTCTTCATGGGCGATTTCGGAAATGAAGGAACCGGCGGGCATAGTCATTTTGTATATGACTGGAAGATGGGCGAGAAACAACGGTTTCTTGTCACCGCCAAACCCAGCGATGCGACGCACACGATTTACTCCGGCTACTGGTTTCGTCCCGACCAGCAAAAATGGATGCTGATCTCCAGTTGGAAAGCGCCGCAGGAAGGCGGATTTATGCACGGCTTCTACAGCTTCTCGGAAAACTTCGGCGGCGACAACGGCGAACTCCGCCGCAAGGCCCTTTACGGCAATCAATGGTTCCACACTGCCGACGGCCAATGGCATGAACAAGTCACGGCAACCTTCAGCCACGACCCAACCGGCAAGATCGACCGACTCGACCGCTTCATGGGCGTGGAAGACGGCCAATTTTTCCTGAGCAACGGCGGGTTTATTCCTGGTTATACAAAATTCGGTGAACTGTTCCATCGCCCCACCACGGGGCAGTTGCCGAATGATTTGAACATATTGCTTTCGCGTTAGGCCGTGTTGTACAGGCTGAATTTAACGCAAAGACGCCAGGATGCAAAGCCGCAAAGCTAATGCAGGGGAATATCAAAAAGCAGAGCAGCATGTTCCGGTCACCGCTTTGGCCGACCAAAGTCATCCATGTATTTTTTGTTTGTTGACAAATCAGTGTGGGTTCCATTACCAATTCCGGCATAAGGGGCGCATAAGTCGGCAAGAGAGGGACCAGTAACTTCCTCTGGTTCGGTAGCGCCGAGGATTACGAGCAGAGCACGGGCTTTATCAGGCAGCTTTTCCGCTCCGAATGGGCGCACCCGACCGTCTTCCAATTCGACTTCCACGGTTTTGAAACTCATGGAGGAAAGATACACTTCCATAAACGGATGACAAGAAGGGAGAGGCACACGATCCAATTGGCTCGCAACATCGCAACAACAACGGGAATAGCCACCTTACACGAATGACTCGCCGAGTTTTGGAGGATGAAACATTGTCTTATTTCGGAATTGTGTAGTAGAAGCGGACTGGGAAAAGGGGTGCGTTGGTGTCTTCAAAGAGGGCGATGCCGTTGGTGTCGGCGATGACGCTGCCCAAGTCTTGCCATGATTGGAGATTGGTGCTCGCCTGAATGTCGAAGGATTCTCCGGGGGAACCGGAGGCGTGGAGGATGAAATTACCGTTGGATTGCTTCTGGCCACTGACGGACGAATATTTGATGAGGATCATGGAGGTGAAACCGTTGGTTTCGGTTTCGTATCCAGCGACATAAACATTGCCCGAATTGTCCACCGCAATAGCGTTGCCCGCGTCGTTGCGATGAGCGGGTCCGTCATACTCTTGTACCCATTTTTGATTGCCGTTACTATCATACTTAATGGTGACAATATCGTCACCGCTGATTACATTTGTGAAGCTTCCAGTTACATACCAGCTATCGTCCTGGTCAGCGATAATGGCGGTAGTAGAGCAATTTCCCGAGGGATTCGTTGGATAAAAATTCGTCCAAACGTAACTTCCGTTTGTATCGAGCTTGTAAGTTAAATAAGTAAACGCCATAGGGGCTGCGTACCCATATCCTCCCGTTACCAGAACATTGCCTTTATTATCAAGCGCAAGTCCGTGTGACACGCTTCCAAAGCTGCCCGTCGGATTGTTATTATTCCATGCTTCGCTACCGTCCAGATTGACTCTTGAGGTTTCGTAGCCACTCACATCACCTAGTCCGGTAGCAAAATTAAATTCTATATACACACTTTCATCGCCCGCCACGGCAAGTCCCACGACCGTTGGGCCGGCAATCGGGCCTCCACCGAAACTTCTTGCCCAAAGTCCATTTCCGTTTGGGTCGTATTTTAGAAGACCTACATTCTGATAAGAAGTTCGAGGGATATTCTCCGTTTGCATTCCGGCCACATACACATTATTTGAGTTATCCACCGCGATGATCTGTCCCTCGTTCGCCAACCCTTGGTATGTCCATGTTTCAGACCATATATTGCTTCCGGTCGGGCTTAGTTTCATTGTCAAGAAGTTGCTCGATACGTCGGTAATGCAGACGTTTCGCCTCGAATCAATTGCAATTGCCGATGCGTTGTACGGCGCCGTCCATAGCGGATTGCCATTGGCATCATATTTCGCTGTGACCGCGTTTCCAGTCACGACGACTGCATTGCTCGAATCCAGCGCAAATCCAGTCGGACTGGCTGTTGGAAAATTAGTTGAGTCATACCGCGCAGCCCAAATCTGATTTCCGTTTGGTGCGTATTTGACGACTACGTAGCCAGTGTTCGTGTTTGCGTTTTCGGACACGCCTAGGACGTAGATATTACCCGCGGAATCCAGAGCCATTTTCAGCGCCTGATGGTTGCCGTTGGGGATTCCGTTGTTATTATATTTGGCAACCCAGGCTTGTTGGATTTGGGCTGAGACCAATGAACTCCAAGAAACAATCAGTGCAATTAACAAAGCCAGTATTCTCATGCGAATCCCGAAATTTACGCTGTCAATCAATCTCCCGCAACAGGATTCAGAGGACAAGTGTGGTCGGAACGCCTCGGCGAGGCATCCTCGGACGGCCCGGCGGGCCATCCCTACCTTTCAACTGCAGTAAATCGAAGAGATCTCCCGAAGGAAGTCTCCTCGTTGATCCTTTAATTCAGCGCGAACAATAGGAAGTGGGCCGGGGTGACGGCTGTCAACTTCAATGCGTCTTCGCGGCTGAATCCTGCGGCATCGCCCGCAGTCAAGCGCGCGCCGTTGGCTTCCAGTTCGCCTTCGATCAATTGCACCCAGGCGTGCTTGTTTTGGCCAAGCGCGAGATCGACTTTCTTGCCAGCCTCCAGCTTGGAGAAATACAAGTCCGCATCCTGATTGATCGGGATCGAACCGTCACGGCCCGTCTTCGATGTCGCCAGGTGCAGCTTGTTCGGCTCCGCCTTCGCGAAGGATTTCTCCACGTAACCGGGCGTGACGCCGATTTTGTCCGGCGAAATCCAGATTTGCAGGAGGTGCACCGGTTCGCTCGGCGAAGCGTTGAACTCACTGTGCTGGATGCCGCTGCCGGCGCTGATCCGCTGGATGTCGCCCGCGCGCATCACCGCCGAATTCCCCATCGAATCGCGATGCTGCAACGCGCCTTTGACGATGTATGTGATGATTTCCATGTCGCGATGCGGATGGGTCCCGAAACCCTGGCCGCCCGCGATGAAATCCTCGTTAATGACCCGGAGCGAGCGAAAATTCATCTGCTTGGGATCATAATAATCGGCAAAGCTGAATGTGTGATAACTATCGAGCCAGCCATGATTGGCGTGGCCTCGTTCTCCCGATTTCCGAATCGTCATCATAATCTTTTCCTTTCTTTCGTTGACCCACAATAGCGCATCGTCTGCTGTCCGCTAAAGACTATGTTGATTGACTCAGCATACCTGCCGGGTATGCTCGCGGAATGGAACTTCGGCACTTGCGCTATTTCACCACAGTCGCGGAGGAGCAAAACGTAACCCGCGCGGCGGCGAAGCTGCACGTCTCTCAACCGCCGTTGAGCCGCCAAATCCGCGACCTGGAGGAGGAATTGGGCGTGCAACTTTTCAAGCGAACGGCGAAATCCATCGAATTGACTGAGGCCGGGAAAGTTTTTCTCGGCGAAGCGCGCGCGGTCCTTCTGCGAACCGACGAAGCGGTCCAGGCTGTTCGCGCCGTTGCCAGCGGTGCGCGTGGTCAGGTGCGGGTTGGCTACGCGCCGTCACTGACGGTGGAGATTCTTCCCAAGGCGCTAAGGATTTTTGAAAACGCGCACCCGGGTACTCGCGTCGTTCTGCATGATTATTCGACGGAGGAGTACGGAAGAAAATTGCTGGAACGACAGATTGATGTCGCGCTCGGCGTGCCTCCGGCAGGCCCTATGTGGCGCGGTGTGCTGTTCGAGAAATTGGCAACGTACCCGGTGGTTTGCGCGGTGGCGGCATCGCATCCGTTGGCGAAAAAGCGGGCGGTTTCGGGTACGGACATGAAAGCGGAGCGATGGATCGGCTATTCGCGCGAGGATTATCCCGAATACCATTCGTGGTTGCGGGAAGTGCTGAAACCTCTGGGTGTCACGGCAAACATAACAGAGGAACATGACAGTGTGACGAGCCTGATCGCCGCGGTTGAAGCCGGACGTGGAATGGCGCTTGCGCCAGCGTCGTTGCGATGTCTCGCCGGCCCGCGCTTGAAACTGCTTCCGATTCGGCCAACGCTCGCGCCTCTGGTGATCGGGGCGATGCACATTCCGCCGTTGTCTGACGCCGCGGCACAATTTATCGCGGCTGTTAAGGAAGCGTTGTAATTCCGGGAAGAAACCAATTTGCAAAGTGATTCCGTTGATGATACTATTACGATACTGAATGCCGCGAAAAGTGCGCCAATTGATTGCTGATTTGGAAAAGGCGGGATTTGTCAATCGAGGCGGCAAAGGCAGTCACCGAAACTTTACGCATCCGAACGGCCTTCGCGTAACAATCAGCGGCGGTTCTGGCGATGACGCCAAACATTATCAAGAGCGCGACGTCCGCCGGGCCATAAACACGGCAAAAGAGAGTTAAGAAAGTGATAGAAAGCCAAATATGAAACGCTCAGAGATAAAAAGATTGGCCGCCCGCTATTTGAAATTTGTTGAATGGAGCGAGGAGGATAAGTGCTTTATTGGCCGGTGCCCGGAAATCATGGCGGGCGGCGTTCATGGAAGTGATGAAGCGAAAGTATATGCCGAACTTTGTCAGGCCGTTGAGGAAATGATCGAGTTAATTCATAGCGACGGGGATGCGCTTCCTGAGCGGCAGGCAGCCAGGAATTTCAGCGGCAGATTTGTATTGCGTGTCGAACCGGCGCTTCATCGCCGTCTTTCAGTGAAAGCTCTTGCCGCAGGCGAAAGCCTCAATACTTATTGTGCCAAGACCCTTTGCAAGGCCTGATGACAGTCCCGTTTCCTGCCAAATAATCAAACACCCTGTCTTAATTTCATCGCGCGCGCCGTCGATGAGTGTCAATTTGGCAAATGAAACCCTCAATTAAAGGCTGCCCGCCGGTTGGCCTGCATTTTGCTTTCAGCGGGTTGGGACACGACTGTCAAGAGCTCGGTTTCGGATTAAAATCGACGAAATCGATTGCATTTTGGCAGCATGCGCCCGATTGATGCATGTTTGAGTCACTAAAGAAATTGTTTACAAGGCAGGCGCCGACGGCGACGTCTTACGCGCCTTACGAACCTCCGGCTCAATCGATCCCGGCAATTCCTGCCCAGGCGCCGCCGGTCCCTCGCCCAGCGCCCGCTGTCGCGCCGCCGCCTCCACGCCCAACCGCAGTTGCTCCGAAGCCCGCGCCTGCGCCTGCGCAAGTTGGCGAAGTGGTGAATTTGCCGCTCAGCGATATTGTTTCTCGTCTCCCTGCGACCGTGGCGCCGCTTTTGGTGGGCCGCGCCAATGGAACATTTCCCGTTTCGATTCAAAGCGCGATCCAACAAATTGGAACAGGCGCTGTGCGGGTTCGCTTTCTGGAATTGCGCCGAAGCGCGCCGCCCGGGACCTTTGCGAATGATGCGAGCCAAGACGAAGTTCTGATTGACTTGCCGCTGCCGCAGATTCTCGCGGCGATTGGACCCTCTGCTTTTGCCCGGCGATCTGACCAACGAGTCAACGCTGTGCCCGATGACGTCACCGGCGTTTTTGGCCCGAAAGGCTCTGCATCGGCTCCGCGAATTGTTACGAAGCCCGCTGCACCTGCAGCTTCGCCTGCGCCGCCTCCTCCTCCGGCACCCGCGCGGACTGCGACTCCCCCGCCTCCGCCGGCACCAGTTTCACATGCGCCATCTCCGGCTCCAGTTCCACGCGCGCCACAACCGCCCGCGGCGGAACCAACACCGATTCCAGTTCCAGTCATTGCGCCTGCCGCGCCAGTGCCAATTGCGGCTGCTCCGGCGGCAACGTCCAAACCCGCACCCGCAATTCGGCCCGTCACACCTGTTGTCACGCCGAAACCCGCAGCGCCTGCGCCGCTTCCATTTGCATCCCAGAAACCGGCAAGCCCCCTGCCCTTTGCGACCCGGCCTGCGTCGCCGCCACCGCCGCCCGCTTCTGTTCCTGTTCCTGTTGTTGCGCCAGTCCCCGCACCGGCCCCCGTCGCAGTACCCGCAGCCGCACCGGTTGGCGACTCGGCGAGCATAGTCACGACAATCGCCGCTCTCTGCCAACTCTGGCCGGATTCGATTCATACCGAGATAGTGCAGTTTGAGCTTGGCGCCTCAATGATTTCAATTCCGCTCGCCTCACTCGAAAACGGCATGAAGACCGGTCGGGTCGTCATCGCATGGGGCGAAATTTTAGGTTGGTTAAACCCGCCGGCTTCCGTGCCTTCGGTTCAAGGCGAAGTTGAACTGGAGTTGCCGCTGAACGTCATCGCGCCGCTGTTCATTGCCAAACGAAGGGCTGCTGCCGCGCAAACAAAAGTCACCGTCGGCGAACATATCCCCGATCTTTTTGCCGGAGTCGCCAAGCCTGCCCCGGCACCCGCGCCTGTTGTCCCACCGCCAGCCCCTGCTCCGGTTCCTGCCCGCGCGCCGGAACTGAGCGCTTTAGGCCGGCTTTTCGGACAGCCGACAAAATTGGAGTGGTCGCCGCAAGAAATTGCGCGTCAGATCACTGCGTTACCTGGAGTCACCGGCAGCCTGCTGGCGACGACGGATGGATTGCTTGTGGCCGGTCAAATTTCGCCACCGCTTACAGGCGAAACGCTCGCCGCGTTCGCGCCGCAAGTTTTCAGTCGCATTTCAACTTACGCCGACGAAATTAAATTAGGCACTGTGCGAGCCGTTACTTTAACGACCGATTCCGGGCCGTGCGCGATGTTTGGCGCTGGACAAGTTTTCATCGCGGTCGTAGGAAAACCGGGACAGACTTTGCCCGAAGCGACGCTGCTGCGTGTTGCCGCCGAATTAACAAATCTGAAATCATAGGCATCTATGGCCATTATCAACCAAGCGACCAAGGAACTTCAGGTCAAAATTGTCTATTACGGTCCTGGCAAGGGCGGTAAGACAACCAACCTGGAACAGGTCCATTCGAACGTCCAGGGCGTTTCGGAAAAAGGAAAGCTGGTTTCCCTCGCGACCAGTTCGGACCGCACGCTCTTCTTCGATTTCCTCCCGATTGAGGCGATGGCGATCAAGGGGTTCAAGACGAAATTTCAACTTTACACGGTTCCCGGCCAAGTCATTTATAATACGACCCGGCAACTGGTGCTTCGCGGCGTCGATGGGATCGTTTTCGTCGCCGATTCGCAATACGACAAAATGGCGGAAAATGTGGAAAGCTTTCAGAACCTTCAGGACAACCTGAAGAGCCTCAAAATAAATTTCGCCGAGATTCCCTATGTCCTGCAATACAATAAGCGGGACTTGCCGAACGCCGCGCCTGTGGAATACATGGAATTTCTTCTGAACAACCGCGAAATCCAGGTACCGTCCTTTCCGTCATGCGCTTCGCGCTGCGAGGGAGTATTCGAGGCGTTGAACATGATCACGCGCCTCTTGCTCAATAAGTACATCAACGAAAGTTCCCGGAAAGCTTCATAATATGCCCGGGCTTCCTCCGCTCATTCAGGAAGACGTCCAAACGCTCGATTCGGCGCTGGATGACCTGCTCGTCAAAAGCGAGTCAACAGCGGCGCTGGTGATCGATAAAGGCGGCCCGCTCATCAGCCAGCGTGGAACTGTGGATAGGTTTGACACCACAACGATTTCCGCTCTCGCTGCCGGTTCATTTTGCGCGACACAAGCGATTGCGGATATTTTGGGAGAACAAAATTTCGCTTCCATTTATCAGCAAGGCGACCGCAACAGCCTCCTCCTTTGCAACATCGACGAAAATGTCCTGTTGATTGTCATCTTCAAGGCGACCCAGAGCGTCGGTGTTGTCAAGTATTACGCAACGGACACCATCAACCGGATCATGCGGCAACTCCAGGCCGCGCAACTGCGCGCGCCCGACACCAGCATTGATTTGGTTTCGATGAATGTGCTGGATGTCTCGACTATCTTCCGCAAGCAGACGTAGTATTCCGTTCACGTTTGAACCTGTTCATGCCATGGATTGAACGCCACGGCCTGGCGACGCCGTGGTTCTTTGTCGTGGTTTTTTTGGCCGCTTCCTTTCTCATGGTCTGGCGACTGGAATCGATGGCCGCCGGCGGTTTTGAGGGCACAGTGCTGGGGACATTGGTCATGCCCTATTGCACTGGCATGGGGAACTTAATTTTCGCCTTCGTCCTCGGCAGGCAAGGCGGCTTAGGCGCGGACGTGCTCATCAACTGCCTCGTCAACAACGTCACGAATCTTACTTTATTGATCGGGTTGCCCGTCGCGTTGTGGGGAATGGGCACCGCCGAAAAAGTCAACAAGAAGAAAAAGAAAAAAGCTCCCGATTACACGCCCCAACTCAACCGGCTTTCCACATTGTTGACGCTGTTTGCTGTTTTCTTCTTTACCGGCACAACTTGGGCGCTGGGACGACGCGGCCAAATCAGCCGAATGGATGGCCTTGTGCTTGTCGGCTTGTTTTTATTCTGGCAATGCTTTCACATTTTCGAGGTTCTCAAGACAAATGTGACCCAGAACCGCTCTCTCGGATTCATGCTTTGGGTGGACCTGTTTATCCTCGGCGTTTGTTCTTATGCGACGTATGTCAGCACGGATTGGCTCGTTACGTGGACTTCAACTGTGAACAGCGGGTTCATCAGCTCGAAATACATCGGATGGCTCAGCGGTTGGCTGGACGTTCTGCCAAATGCGTTGCTGGCATTTTACTACGCATGGAGGAGGCAGCCCGAAGTCGTTTACACGTCGCAGGTTGGCGATGGCCATGTCTGCATTCCGTTGTGCATCGGTGTTTTTGCGCTCTACAAACCAATTGTTGTCCCGGCGTTCTTTGAAACGGGCGTGTTAATTCTTGGAGGCGCAACGATTGTTCATCTTTTCTGCATCGGATTGTTCGGACGATTGCCGCGAATCCTGGGATGGGCGCTCACGGCGGCCTACCTGGTTTTTCTATACGACGGAATTCTGAAGCAAGCAGGATGATCGTTCAGCCGGCGAGCACTGCGCCAGACTCGGGATCAAAAAAATGGGCGCAATTCATGTTAATTTGCATTGTGAGTTGGTCGCCGCTCTTGATGGCGCGCTCAGCGGGTAAGCGCGAAACGAAGGAACCTCCGCCGCCAGAACAGTATATAATATTTTCAAGGCCAGTGGTCTCAACCCGTTCCACTGAAGCCTCAAAAGACGCGCCGCTTCCTTCGATAATGCCCTCTGGTCGCAGGCCTAGTGTCACGCGACGTTCGCCACCCTGTCCTATCAGCTTTTGTCCACCAGCGCCGAGTTCTGCTTCAAATCCACCTCGAAAAACTGCGCTTCCATTCCGTTGAACAATCGTCCCCTCGAAAAAATTCATCGGCGGCGAACCTATGAATCCCGCCACGAAACGATTGGCTGGCCGTCGATACAATTCCAGTGGCGACGAGACCTGCTGCAACGCGCCGTCCTTCATTACGGCGATGCGATCTGCCAGCGCCATTGCTTCCGCCTGATCGTGCGTGACGTAAACTGTCATCGCACCCGATCGGCGATGAACGGCGGCGATTTGGGCGCGAAGTTGTACGCGCATCGGGGCGTCAAGATTGGAAAGCGGTTCGTCAAAAAGAAAAATTCGAGGCTGTCGCACCAGCGCTCGTCCCAACGCCACCCTCTGGCATTCTCCAGCGGAAAGCACAGGCGGCCGGCTTTGAAGCAAAGGAATCAGACCGAGCATTTCCGCGGCGGCATTAACCCGGCTGGCGATTTCATCCTTCGCAAATTTCCGCAACATCAAGCCAAATCCCAGGTTCTCGGAGACCGTCAAATGCGGCAACAATGCGTGATTTCCAAAAACCATCGCCATGTCGCGGTTCCTGGCAGCAACGCCCGCCAAAGATTCTCCGTCCAGTTGCAAGTCCCCTGTGTCGGGACTTTCCAAACCTGCAATCAATCGCAATGTCGTCGTTTTGCCGCAGCCAGAAGGGCCGACAATCACCAGAAATTCGCCGTCCTGAACAGTCAAGTTGAGATTAGCCACGGCGGCAAAATCCTGGCGAGGAAGTCCGGCGAATCGCTTGGACACATTTTCAAGGATCAAGCCACTGTGACGCTCGCTCCCATTTCCCAGCGCGGAATTGGTTGCCGATATGACGGTGTTCATTGCTGCCCGCGAGCTTAACGCAAATCGCGCCTTCTCCCAAAGAGATAAAAAAATCAAATCTTTTCGTCTTGAGAATAAACCAATTGACAATGAAGCTGTCGCCATGTCCCGGAAAACGCTTCTCGCCATCTCTGTCGTGGTGATCCTGGTCGTCGCGATGTCCATTGCCATTTTAAAACGCCGTGCGCCGCCAAAAGTCTCAGACGCTGTCCCCACGCCCGACGGGCAAATGCGCAACCCGGCGGATGTCGCGAACGTGACCTTCAGCTTTTCCGGAATGCCTGTAGCCCAGGTCATTGACGTTTACGAAGGCTGGGCTAAAGAGAAAGTCGCACCGCCCAAAGCGGGCTGGCCCGCCGGAATTGTGCATGTCATCGCGCCGCACCCATTGACCACCAACGAAGCGTTGCGCTCGATCGAAGCCGCCCTAAAAGAGCAGTCCGGCATCGTGATACGGCGCGGCGGCGATGGCAGCCTGTCCGCGGAGACCGCCTCGCCAGCCGGGTGACACCAATCGTTTGCAACCGCGAAAATCCCTGCTGGCGGCAAAGGCCTTTGCCGGTTAATGTCGAAATGTATGACTGATCCACGCTACGCAAAATTGGCTGACTTGCTGGTCAAGTATTCGATTGAACTTAAGAAGAACGAGCGCATTTTTCTCGACATGATCGATGTGCCGGACGAAATGGCCATCGAGTTGATGCGCGCGGCGCGGAAAGTTGGGGCAATCCCGATTGTGGAGACGCGCCATACCCGGATCACGCGTGAAATCATGCGGGGAACGAACGTCGATCACTCCGCGATTGTGCGCGAGTTGGAATTGTTCCGCATGAAAAAGGTGCAGGCTTACATCGCCATTCGCGGCGCGGACAATGCCAGCGAGGCTTCCGATGTTCCGAGCGATTTGATGGCGTTGTACTCAAAGGCCGTCCGGCCCGTGCTCGATTATCGTGTCAATAAAACCCGATGGTGCGTGCTGCGCTGGCCGACTCCCAGCATGGCTCAGGCGGCGAACATGAGCACCGAATCGTTCGAGAATTTTTATTTCGACGTCTGCACGATGAATTATCCAAAGATGGCCAAGGCGATGATTCCGTTGCAGAAATTGATGCAGAAGACGGACCGCGTCCATCTCAAAGGCCCGGGCACCGATCTGCAATTCAGCATCAAGGACATCGGAGTGCTGCTGGCCGAGGGCAAACGGAACATTCCCGACGGCGAAGTTTTTTCATGCCCCATCAAGAATTCCGTGCAAGGGGTGATTCAGTACAACACCCCGACTCTTTATGCCGGAACGAAATTTGAGAATATCCGCTTGGAATTCAAGGATGGCAAAATCGTCAAGGCGACTTCCAATAACAACAAGCGCCTCAACGAAATTCTTGACACAGATCCCGGCGCCCGTTACGTCGGCGAATTTTCACTTGGGTTTAACCCGTACATTCTCAACCCGATGTGCGATATTTTGTTTGACGAAAAAATCGCGGGTTCGCTGCATTTCACGCCAGGCCAGGCTTACGAGGACGCGGACAACGGGAATCGCTCGGCGGTGCATTGGGACATGGTTCTGATCCAGCGTCCCGAATGGGGCGGAGGCGAGGTGTGGTTCGATGGAACGCTGATCCGCAAGGACGGGATTTTCCTCCCCTCGCAATTACAACCGCTCAACCCGAAGAACTTGAAGTAAGCGACACTTCGCAATCTCTTAAGCGCCGGTATCGCGCGAAGCGTCCAGGAGTGCGGCAGCCCTCTGCCGCTTTCCGACAACCAATCAGGATAACCGCCTGCTCTATCCTTTGAGGACAGACAAAAACTGCTTCATCGCAGGAGACAGGACTTTCGTCTTTTTGTAAATCGCCGCAAGAGGCCGGACCAATTCCGCGCCTTCAATTTTCACTTCGGCAAGCGTCTGCTTCGCGACTTCCTGGATGATCGTCCCCTGCGGCACGAGCGAAACGCCCGCTTCGATTTCCACCGCCCGTTTGACCGTTTCAATGTTATCAAACTCCATGACCGTCTGCACTTCGACGTCGTGGTCCTTAAGCACCTTGTCGATCGCCTTGCGAGTCGGAATGTCCGGCTCGAAGCTGATGAATTTTTGCCCGGCCAATTGAGAAATTTTGATTGACTTATTCTTGGCAAGCGGATGTTGAGGATGGCAGATGAGCACCAGCGTGTCCTTGCGCAACGGAATCAGTTCGATTTTTGGATCGCGCACCGGGTAGGCGACCAACCCCAAATCAACCACGTTGCTTAAGACATCCTCATAAACCTGGTTGGCGCGGCGATACTCGATGTGAACATTGACCGTTGGAAACGCCTTCAGAAATTTTTTCAAATACGGAGGCAGATCGTGCAAACCAATGCTGTAAATCGTCGCCACGCGAATGGTGCCGGAGATGATGTCTTTGATTTCCTGCAGGCGATTCTGAAGCGAATCGTAAGTCTGAATGACCTGCTTGCTGTACTCATAAAGAACCTGGCCTTCGCGCGTAAGGCGGAATTTTTTCTTGCTGCGCTCGATCAGCAACGACTTGAATTGCCGTTCCAGCGAGCTGATTTGCTGACTGACGGCCGACTGCGTAATTTCATTGATTTGCGCCGCCTTGGTAAAACTTTCCGTCTCGGCCAAGTCGCAGAAAACTTTCAAACTCTCAATTTGCATTGCCGTAGTGTCGCCAAATCCATGATAAAGTCAACTAATGTTGAACGGGCTTGCTTCATTAGTTGGGGTTTTATTCAACCAACACTTCCTTAACCTTTCGCAACAAATCCTGGCTCGTGAACGGCTTTTGCAAAAATCGCTCGATCCGCTGCGAATCCGACGAACGCGAATAACCGCTCGACCAAAGAATCCGCATCTCCGGCGCTGCTTTCAAAATATGCTCGGTCAACTCGCGCCCGCTCATATTCGGCATCACCAGGTCGGTGATTACCAGGTCGATCTTGCGTTTTGAACCAGACAAAATTTCCAACGCCTTCTGCCCGCTGTTAGCCGTCAATACTGTATAGCCAAACGACGACAAAACCATCTGCCCCATTGTCAGCAATAAATCCTCGTCATCAACGAAAAGAATCGTCTGATCGCCGGTCAAGTCCGCGGACGAAGCCGCCGCGGCGCGGACAATCCCTCTCGTCGCGGGAAGATAAAGGCGCACGGAAGTGCCAGAGGCGGGCGTGCTTGAGACGGCCACGCCGCCGCCGTGATTGGTGACAATTCCATACACCCACGCCAGGCCGAGCCCGCGATGCCGCGATCCTTTCGTGGTAAAAAATGGTTCAAAAATCCGGGGCATCGCCTCGGGCGTAATTCCGCAACCTGTGTCGGAAATCTCCACGCAAACGTAATTGCCCGCGTTCAACTTCGCCGTTCGATCCTGCGTCGGCTCGGACAATTCCATGTTGCGGGTTTGAACGGCGATCTTCCCGCCGGTCTGAAAAGACTCGACGGCGTTTTCAAGGATTTTTGCGATGCCCTGCTGCAACTTCGCCTCGTCGAATGTCGCCGTAAAAAGCTTGCTCTCTAATTGCAAGTTCAGCGCGATTTTATTTTTTTGCATCGGCGCTTGAAATGCCTCGACCGTCCGCTCAAGGAGCGCGTTGAGATTTCCAGCAACCTGTGTCTTGGCATCCTTGTCCGGTCGGCTGAATGCCGCGAGATCCGCCGCGATTTCCGCCGCCTTGGACGCGGATTTTTCGATTTCAGCGAGTGAATTGCGCCAGGGATGTCCGCTCTCGGCTTTTCCCAGCAAATGCGACGCGTGCCCAAGAATACTGGTCAGCGCATTATTAAAGTCCAACGCCACTGAGCGCGCCATCTGCAACGCGCAATCCAACTTTTGCTTTTGAGCGATGGCGGAATCCACAACGGGCGCGCTGGAAGGGTTTGCCGCTGCCGCGTTTTTTGTGGCAGGAGTTTTCGACGGCGCTGCGCCTTGTTCTCTGGAAGTTTCTTTGAACAATTGAAGCAAACAAACATCCAGCCGGGCCGTGACGCTGAGCCGCACCGCGAAGTTTCCCGGCAATCCGCTTTTCAGAAGAAATATAATTGACACTGGTTCGGCGGCAGGAGGCAGGTTCAGGAAATGCTGCGCGGAATCGTGGTTTTGCGGCGACCATATCATGCCAAGATTTCCGTCCTCCCGCTCAATTGCCGAGCCAAAGGCCTGGATGGCTGCAAGGTTGGCCCGCAAAACTTTCCCATAAAGATGAACCAGGAGCGAAGGCCATTCCGCGTTTTGCAGGAGGAATTCTTCCTCCACGGCGGGCAACTTAGGTGACGACGCAGAAACGGAAGGCGGGGCCGAGGCTGCGTTTGCGGCAGGTTTGGACGGTTCTTTGCTTGAAGCGGCCGCGGGCGTTTCCGAATGACTCGCGCCAGGTTCACTCAGGAGTTGGAGAACCAGATAAAGCTGGCCTTGCCGCACCACTTTATTGAGATGGGCGACGAACGGCGTCACTGCTCCTCCCGTCACTCGAAGTTTCACATTCCCCACGCCCTTGGCGGTCTGATCGCGCAAAAAAACGTCCGGTGTTGTTTCCCCGTTTTCGTCCCAAATCGAAGCGAGCGTAGTGCCGCGGGTAAGGCCGCTGAAGCCAAAAATCCTGCGGGCCGCCTGATTCGCGCGACAGATTCTCCCACTCTCCTCGAGAAGCAACGCGGGCCAGGCGGCTTGTTCGAGAACAAAATCCGTTTCGCGCCTCATTTTCAATCTCTAGGTTAATGGCAGACTGACGGGCGCTAAAGTAAAAAATTCTGCAGTGCCGAGAATGTTGGGATTTCCTAAACTTGTTTTGTCGCGCGCAAGCCGTATCGGTCGGCATCGTGCAAATGCGCCAGAGCGATGGCCAGCGCGTCGGCGGCATCGGGCGCGGGCGGCTCCGGCAATTGCAAAAGACGCTGGACCATCTTGGCGACAGCGAATTTCTGCGCCGCGCCGTAACCGATCAACGCCTGCTTCACCTTGCGCGGAGCAATCTCGAAAATGTCCAGGCCCGCTTCCGCCAAGGCCGTCAACGCCGCGCCTCGCGCTTCGCCCATGATGAGCGCGGTTTGCAGATTTTGCGCGAAGAATAATCCTTCGATGGCGCAAACATCCGGTTGGTGCCGCGCAATCACGTCGCGCAATGTGCTGAAAATTTGAGCCAGGCACCGCGACCGCTCCCAACCGGCGGGACATTTGATCGTCCCATGAGCCAGCGCTCGCGGCGACGGCTTGCCGCCCTGAATCACGCCATAACCGGTTCCGCGCAACGATGGATCGATTCCAATGACAATAAGAACTTTACTTGACACAGGACGCATCGCGCCTTCGACCGTCGGCGACGGGACTCGCTTGTCGCCATGCAGGCGGGCCTGAAGCTGTTCAAATTGTTTTACTGTTATTGCCACGGCTGCTTGATCCTACCCATTTTCGCACCGCAAGCGCGACCACAATTGTGATAATGCAGCCTATCATCGTGTACCAATAAGGCGCGATTCCCATGCCCACGTGACCGAGCGGGCTGATCCAAAACATGACTGCGAGCGAGCAAAGCATCCCCACGATCACCGCCGCGCTTGCGCCCGATTTCCAAAAAACCGCGAGAATCAATCCGCCCAGAAGTCCACCGCTTGTTAATCCGCGAAGCATGAAAGAGGCATTAAGAACAAATTCCACTTGACGGCTTAGATATGCCACAAAAATCAACGCCAACGCCCAAAATACGGTCGATACTTTGCTGATCTTCAGCAAAACCGCATCCGACTTGCCGGGAAGCGTCTTCTTCAGAAAATCCATCGTGGAAACGGAAGAAAGCGCGGTTAAGGCGGAGCTGACCGATGACATCGCGGCGGCCAGTATCGCGACGATCAGCAATCCTTTAAGAACATGCGGCACTCCCGTCAACATGAAGATCGGATAAATGAAATCGTTCGCCTTGATGCCGCTGCCGGGGCGAATTTCAGGAATCGAAACCGGTATTGGAAATTTTTGGTAGTAAACCCAGAGCATCGCACCCACCAAAAGAAAAATCAGAAACAGCGGCAAAATAAACACCGCGCTCAAAACCAGCGCTCTTCGTCCGTCGCGCACATTTTTGCAAGCCAGCACGCGCTGGACGATGAGTTGTTCCGCGCCGTGCGACGCCAGTACCATAAACGTGCCGCCAATAACCCCCATCCAGATGTTCATCGGCTCGCGCCAGACGGTGGCGAGGGTGACATCGGCGTTGAGCCAATGCAGTTTTTCCGCTGACTCAGCCGTTCGGAAAACTTCTCCAACGCCGCCGGGAAAAACATGCGGCACAAACCACAGCGTGAAAAGTCCGCCCATCAGAAAAAGCCCGAATTGCATGGCGTCCATCCAAATCACCGCTTTAACGCCTCCGACAAATGTGTAGAGAAGAGAAATGACAACGAAGAGCAGAATGGCGCCCAGGATTGGATCGCCTCCCGCGAACGATCCCAGCAGCTTTTCCCCAAGCATTAGTTTGACAGGAATTGAAGCCACATAAACGCGCACACCCGCCGCAAGTGTTTCGCTGAGAAGAAAAAATCCGCCCGCGGTGCGCCGCGCATTTTCCCCAAAAGCGTCCGAAAAAAGCTGATACGGCGAGTAGATTTCCCCCTTTAAATAATGCGGCACCATCACCACCGCCAGGATGATCCGCGCGATGACATAGCCGATAATTAATTGGATGAAGGAGAGATCGCCATTCTTCCCGTAAGCCATCGCAGGCACGCCAATGATCGTCAACGCGCTGGTTTCTGCCGCCACAATCGAAAGCCCGATTCCCCACCACGGAATGTCTTTTCCGCCGAGAAAGTAATCGCGCGTCTGGTGTTGATCCCGGCCAAACCACGTTCCAAGGGCGACAATTCCACCGATATAAAGAAGAATAACCGCCCAATCAGCGGTATTCAGGAGGTTCGGAGACGCCATCCGCGCAAGAATAGAGGCGGAGTGATGCGCGGGCGAACTGAATTTTTCCTGGGAACTGATCCCCTCCTAATCCTACTCTTAATCGTAATCCTAATTGATCCGTTTTAGGAGATTAGGATTATGATTAGGATTACGATCAGGATAAAAAAAAGAAAACGAGCCGCCCCCTAACTCCCAGTCAGCGCGGCTTCAACTGCGGGCGGCACTCGCTCCATCAACGAATCAACAACCGACGCCTCGCCAAAATTCTTCCCAAGCGTCTCAAGTGTCTCCCGCGCGTAATGCAACAATCCCTGTCGCAACGGCAGCGAAAACAAAGCCATAGAAATCCCGTAAACAATCGTGTGCCACCCTTCCGCGTTCCCCGTTTCGACGGACTCCGCGTAACGGCGCACAACCCGTTCGTCACGCAATGGACGCAGCCTCGTGAGTTGAAAACGTCCAATGCGTCGGCTGGCCGATGCCATCGGATTCGATCCAAGCGTCAACGCCAGACTCTTGTCCTGCAAAACCAACTCGCGATGCTCCTGGCGAAGCGCATGTCCACAAGCTTTCGCAATTGCCGGCAATTCCACAGGAATCAGAAGTTCCGTCACATAACTCTCAAGAAAACGGGTCGCCGGCGAACCATTCACGGAAACGTCTGAGAAATCGAAATAATCGGGGGAACCAATCTGCCGCAACAACGCGGAAACGTCCTCTTGCGGACTTGCCGCATCACTTCGCTCAAACTGCGGCGCTTGCGCCGCAAACCGCGCGCTCTTTCCATTTAAAATCATCCAAAAAGCTGTCGTTTTCGGGCCGCCATTTTTAACACCACTTCGACCCTTATCCTTTGTAGGCTGGCAGCGCGGATGCGTCCAGCGGTAAATCTGCGATTTGGAAAATTTTTAATTTGCAATTGCGCCGAAGTCGTTCTGGCGCGTGCGCAAAAAGCAGCTAAGATTCAGGAACATGACCGAAACCCGCCACTGTCATAAATGCGGATGGGAATGGAGACTTGCCGGCCAACCCGGTCGAGGCGAATCCTGCCATCAATGCCACGCCGATTTGCGCGTCTGCCTCAACTGCACAAGCTACGATCCACGCGCCGCCCAGCAATGCCGCGACCGCCGAGCGGAACCGGTCTTTGAAAAGGCAGTTGGAAATTTTTGTGAATTCTTTGACTTTGTCCGCCGCCAATTCGCCGCCAAATCCGAAGCCAATCCCCGCGAAGATTCTGCGCGAAAGAAACTGAAAAAGCTCTTCGGCGATTGAACCTTTGGATTTTCGCCACGCGCGAAGCGTCTTGGACTGCGGCAGCCCTCTGCCGCTTTTCGATGTCAAAGTGAAGTGACTTGATTCGAACTAAGCAATCTCTTTCCCTTTCGCCTTCTCAATAACTTCGATCTCATAACCTTCCGGCGCGTCGATGAACGCGAATCCCCCGCCGCCAGGACGTAGAGTTGGCCCGTCAGAATACTTCAAGCCAAGTGAATCCAGGTGCTTGCCGAACGCCTCCAGGCTGTCTATTTCAAAACCGAGATGCGTCAAATCCGGCGGAACATGCACCGGCCCGCTTGCTGGAAACGAACAGAGCTCGATCAGTTCCTCGCTTTGAGGCGTCTTTAAAAATACCAATTCCGAGCCGCGAGGAGATTTGCTGCGGCGGACTTCCGCCAAACCGAGAACGGTTGTGTAAAACTTCACCGATTTTTCCAAATCGTTGACACGATAGCGCGTGTGATTGAGTTTTTTGACGATCATGGGGGCCATAATACCGTGAATGGCCCGAAAAGCAAATGTAGGGGAAACCCTCATTTCCCGCGCTTGCGTATGTATTACTATTTTGTATAAATCACACTAAGAATGAATAAGGCTCACCGTACGTTCGCGGCAGTCATCATAATTTTGACGGGTTTCCGCGCCCTGGGCCAGGTCGATCCCGACAAGCGCGAATTGGTTCAAGTTGGGTTCAGCCAGGCGGTGGAAGGCGCATCGCCCGTCGCCGCTTACGGATATTACTACCTCAACGAGCCAAATTTTCTCAAAACCAACCTGACCTTCCGCATCGCGCTTGCCCCTGTTTATGTCGATTCGGAATTTGGATTCGTCGGTCTGCTGGGGCCGAACACGGACCTGGGAATCGGGCTCGCGGGAGGCGGATTCGGTGACAATTATTACGAATTCCGAGAGGGAAAATACTTTCCGGAAGAATCGTTTAGCGGCGACGGCGGTGAAGGATCGGTTTCGATTTACCACTTGTTTGACCCGGGAAAACGCATTCCTTTGTACGGCATTGTTCGCGTCAAGGACCATTACTCAACATATTCGGGGAATGACGAATTGGCGCCCGGGTTTCAATTGCCAGCGGAACATTCGACTCTTGAATGGCGGGCCGGCTTCAGATTCGGCGGACGCGAACCGCTGTTGCATCCCGATTTGGCTATGGAACTTTCGGCATGGTACGAGGGGCAGTATCGCACGAGTTCGGGTTCCTACGGTCTCAACGGAGATCGCATATTGGAGCAAAACTCAGCCTTGTACTGGGCGAGGGCGCTGCTGATTTACACAATGCCAAAGTCCAAACAATCCATCGACATCAACCTGATGGGCGGCGGAAGCTGGCACGCGGACCGATTCAACGCGTATCGGTTAGGCGGCGACATGCCGTTGGCCTCTGAATTCCCGCTGACGATTCCTGGATACTTTTACCAAGAAATCAGCGCGAAGGACTTTGTATCCTTCACAGCGCAGTACACCATTCCGTTGGACGTGGACCACACATGGAGCATCAGCCCGATCGGAGCGGTTTCAGCGTCGCAATATTTGGCCGGCGAAGGACAGCCGGGCGCAATCAATTCCGGTGTCGGGCTAGCCGTCGGTTACAGCTCCCATAACGGCGTCTGGCAAGTCATGGCCACTTACGGTTACGGATTTGAAGCGCGCCACGCGGAAAACAGCGGCGGCCAATCCTTGGGAATCTTGTGCCAGATCAACCTCGGCGCGCGCCATCCCGGCGGCCCCACGGAACTCGACCGTTTCATCGGGTTTCTGCCAAATCATTTCTGACCGGTTTTGGAGAACTTTTTGAGACGATTAAGCGGGCTTTGCTTCGCTCGTAAAGAAACTGGCCTCGTTGCCAAAGATATGGTAACAATAGCGCATGAAAACGATCCATGCGGTGTATGAAAAAGGTGTGTTCCGACCGTTGGAAGCGGTAGATCTGCCGGACCGCACAGAAGTGGAGTTTGAGCCGCGCCCGGTTCCACACCAGGAAGATTGTAACGCTGGTCTGGATGGCATTTAAGCCATCCTGAAGGAACGCTATCAGTCCGGCGAACACGATGTGGCTGCCCGACATAATCAGCACCAGCCGTGACGGTGTTTTTGGATTCTGCCGTCCTCTCATGCGATTTGGAATCGTCTTTTGCATTTTCCTAATCTCGATCACTCTCCCCTGCTCCGCTGCTCCCGATTATCCGCCTGCGAGACGCGATGCCGCGCTGGACGATTACAACGGCATCAAAGTCGCTGACCCCTATCGCTGGATGGAACAATTGGATTCGCCCGAAACCCGCCAATGGGTCGAAGCCGAGGCGCATCTCACCGGTTCCTATTTGGAAAAAATTCCGGTCCGGGAAAAACTTCAAAGCAGAATCAAGGCCTTGCTCAACTTTGAAAAATTCGGCACCCCTTTCCACAAAGGCAACCGCTATTTCTACACCTACAATAGCGGCCTTCAGCAGCAGGGCGTTCTCTACGTCACTGACGGACTCGACGCAAAACCAACCGTCGCATTCGATCCAAACCCGCTCTCTGCAAACGGCGCGGTTGCGATAGCCGGATACGTCGTCAGCCAGGACGGCAAGACCTTGGCGTATGGCGTCTCCCAAGGCGGCTCTGATTGGACCGATTGGCATTTCCGCGATATCGCTTCAGGCCGCGAGCTCCCCGGCGTCGTGAAGTGGACCAAATATTATCATCCAGTTTTCTCCGAAGATGACAGTGGCGTTTACTACAGCGCATTTCCCGCCCCCGCGAAGGGCGACGAACTCCGCGCAAAGGACCTTGGCGACGCCATTTACTTTCATCGCCTCAACACATCTCAGACAAGCGACAAAAAACTCTTTGAGAAACCGGAACATGCCGATTGGCAGTTCGAGCCGCACCTAACCTCCGACGGCAAATGGCTGGTCATCCGCGCCGGAGAAGGAGAAGTCGGCGACAAGGGCCTGGAAAATCTTTACGCACTCAATCTTAAAGTGGACGGCGCACAGGCTGTTCCTCTCGTTGAAGGATTTGACGCCGATTACATTTATTCCGGCTCTGATCGCGGTTTGGTTTACTTTCAAACAACGCTGGATGCGCCACGCGGCCGAGTCATCGCGATTGATCCCGCTGGGCCAGCCCGCGCGAATTGGAAGGAAATCATTCCGCAATCCGCCGATGCTCTGGACGTCGCAAGCGGAAGCGTAACGCTCGTGGACCATCAACTCATCGTCCGCGCGCTGCACGACGCCGCCAGCAATGTGAAAATTTACGGCGAGGATGGCCAACTTCGTCGCGAAGTCACGTTGCCAGGACGTGGCACCGCCGGTGGATTTGGGGGCGAAGCGAACGACCTCGAATCCTTTTACACTTACACCGATCTGGCCACGCCTCCGACAATTTTTCGCATCGACCTGGAAACAGGCGAAAGCAAAGTCTATCGCTCACCAAAAATTGCATTTGACACAAGTGCCCTCGAAACCCGCCAGGTTTTTTATCCCGCGAAAGACGGCACAAAAATCCCGATGTCACTCGTTTACAAAAAAGGAATTAAACTCGACGGAACCAATCCAACGATCCTTTACGGATACGGCGGATTCGGTATTTCGATCCTTCCCGGCTTCGATCCCACACGGCTCGCCTGGCTCGAACGCGGAGGAATTTACGCGCAGGCCAACATTCGCGGCGGCGGCGAATACGGCGATGAATGGCACCGTCAGGCGATTCGCGCGCGCAAACAAATTGTATTTGACGATTTCATCGCCGCGGCGGAATGGTTGATCGCCCAAGGCTACACCTCCACACCGAAACTTGCCATCCAGGGCGGCTCCAACGGCGGTTTGCTCGTCGGCGCGTGCATTACCCAGCGATCCGACCTCTTTGGAGCCGCGCTCGCGCAGGTCGGCGTAATGGACATGCTTCGCTTCGACCAATTTGGCCAGGGCGCGGGCTGGGTGGGCGATTACGGAACGCCGCACAACCCCGACGATTTCAAAATCCTCCGCGCCTACTCCCCATATCACAATGTCCACGAAGGCACCCGTTATCCCGCCACCCTCGTCATTACCGGCGACCACGACGCCCGCGTCATGCCCGCGCATTCCTTCAAATTCGCCGCCGCCCTCCAACACGCCCAATCCGGTCCCGCCCCAGTCCTGCTGAAAGTTCGCCTCTCCACCGGCCATGGCACTGGCCCGACCACGAGTCAGGTCATCGAAGAAAAAGCCGACGTCTACGCCTTCCTGATGCAAAATCTCGGAATGGATGTGAATCAATAGGAGTCAACTCTCGCGCGCTAAAGTTTGTCCAGATTTTTGGTTGACTCGCCCCTCTCATTTAATATAATTGAGTTCGATAACCCGTTCTACTGCGAAAGCCGAAAGGTATTGAATGGAACTCAAACTCAGTTGCGGATGCGGTCAGAATTATAAATTTGACATCGAACCTCGCGACGGACGTATGCCGTTCACCGTTGCCTGCCCGATTTGCGGCATCGACGGAACAACGGCAGCGGACCAGCTTCTTGCCGCGCAATTTTCTGCTGCGCCAATCCCAGCGCCCCCGCCCGTCGCCGTGCGCATTCGCCGAGCGGCCCCTGCGGAACCGGTCGCTGCCGCCCCCGCGCCGCTCCCGGCGGAGAGCGCGCCAGTCGTTCCAGCGGTTGCGCCCAAAAGTTACTATGCCAAGTTGCCGGAAGCGTTTGCATACCCGTTCAAAGGATCGGGAGTGATGATTCTGATTATCGCCACCATTTGCTATTCGGCTGTGCATTTCGTCAGCGCCGGTCTTTTCGGGCTGATCATGCGAACCTTCCTCTACGGTTTCGTATTCCTGTTCATGCAAAATATCATTCTTACAACAACGACCAACGAAAAAGAGCCGCTCAGTTTTCCTGATGCAAGTGGGCTTGTCGGCGCGGCATCTCAATTAGGAGGCACAATCCTCATGTCATTTTGGCCGGCGATTGCGCTGGAAATCGCGAAGTTGAGCGACGTCAATATTCCATCCGAAGCAATCATCGCGGCCGTGATTCTTGGCGGAATTTATTTCCCAATGGCGCTGCTGGTTGTCGCAATGAAAGACACCGTTGTGGCGGCAAACCCATTGATTGTCATCCCAGCAATGGCCAAAGCGCCCATGAAATATTCCGTGACGGCAGCGCTGACTCTCGTAGTGTTCGGCGTCCGGCAGTTGGGCAATATTCTCTCTGGAACTGCGGGAACAGTGACCTTCCGAACGCACGACATGAATGTCTTTTTCATGGCAATCGCCTACCAGGCAATTTGGGCATTGCTCAGCGTCTATTTGTTGACGGTAATGATGCGCATCCTTGGGTTGTTCTACAACTCGACCAAGAAACAACTCGGCTGGTTCTCGTGGTGATTGCCGCTTCTGGAGCTCGTTAAAGCGACCACTGAACCGGCTGTAATTCGATAAAACCGGATTTGCGCGCCAGTTTGTCCCATTTCTCTTGCAGGCGTTCAATTCGCTTCTGCGTAGCGGGATGGCTTTGCAACGCTTGCGGCCCGAAACTTCCCGCGCCCGGTTTCTCCTCCGCTTCCTTGAGTTTTTTGAACGCCTCGATCATCCCACGCGGGTCGATATTCGCGGCCACAAGATAATCCCATCCAGTCTCGTCAGCTTCTGTCTCGTATTCTTGCGAAAAGCCCTGATAAACCATTAAACCCGACCCAATCGCAAGCAGGTTCCCCGCTCCACTGTTGCTGTGCAGAAACACACCGAATAACACCAGCGGCCCCGCCGCCGAAATGCGTTTGCGGATGGCGTGGCGCTTCGTCTGGTGCGCCAATTCGTGGCCCAGGACGCCAAGCAGTTGCTCTGGTTTGTGCATCATTTGCAACAATCCTTTGTTGACAACAATGCTGCCACCCGGGAGCGCGAACGCGTTTGGGTCAGCGATATTTGAAATGTAAAATTTCACGTCGCGCCGTTCCGCGGGCAGAACTTTCACAAGCGGTTGGGCCAGCGAGGTCAATTGCGCCACGCTGTTCGAATCGTCCAAAAGAATCCCTTGTTTCTGAAGTTTTTCGATTTCCTCAGCGCCGGATTTCTTTTCCCAATCCATCGGCACCCTTGTCGAAATCGCGCGCACCATCGCGCCAGTCGCCAGCGAACCCACCCAAGTGATGACCGCGCAAGCCGCGAGAAAATAAAATGTGAGCCGCAGCGCGCGCATGAATTCCCGGCGTCCAACCGTCGCAGCCACTTCCGGAAGCGCCTTGATCGCGGGCTGCTGGAGAATTGATTGGTCGCGAGTAAAAATCTTTATTTCAGGAGTTTGTGTGTCGCTGAAGAAAAATCCTTCTCCCCCGTCCTCAAATTCAACATTGAGACAGTCAACTGGAATTTCCAGATTGAACTGCTCTGAATGAAACACCACCCGCAGTTGATTGACAGAAATCCTTCCGCCGATGGGTTCACCACCAAAGTCGGGGTGAAAAAGGCTCGCTTCACCTGAATTCGCAGCGCGGGTCACTAATTAGCATACTAAATAACTGCCGCCAGAAATGCCATTCAAATGACGCCGTCAGGACGATCTCTAATTTAAAACTAACCTCCTTGACAATCGCCTCAAATGAGACTATTTAAATATTCAAATGAGTTTAATCATGAAATTTCCCCAAAAGAAACGATCTCATCGCGAAAGCGAATTGCGGGAGGCAACGACGCAAGGTCGCGGCGTCGTCGATTTCTGCATCGGTCACGCTAGCGCGGGTAACACTACAAAATTTAATCAATCACACATGATCCGATCCATCCAAGCAGGCCTGCCAGTCGAAGAATTGATCCAGTTGCGAAACAGTCTTGAAGTCCCGATGGACCGATTGGTTCCTTTGTTGGGCATCTCAAAGCCGACGTTTCATCGTCGAAAAGGGGAAGGAAAGCTTGCCCCAGGCGAATCGGATCGGGTGGTGCGTTTTGCCCGGCTCCTGGGAAAGGCGATCGAAGTCCTTGAATCCGAGGAAAATGCGCGCCTCTGGCTGACCTCGCCGCAATTCGGATTGGGTGGCGCTGTGCCGCTGGAATTCGCCGCGACCGAAGTAGGCGCTCGCGAAGTAGAAGATCTGCTCGGTCGAATCGAATACGGCGTCTATTCCTGATGGTCGAAGCCTGGCGAATCGTTAAGGCCAAACACGCTGCCTCCGCCTTTTCCGGCGAAGGCGCGGCCCGAAACGGCGGACGTTGGAATTCCCGCGGCGTGCCGATGGTTTACGCGAGTGCCACAATCTCCCTCGCCGCGTTGGAAACATTGGTTCATTTGAATCCGCCACCACACTTCAATTACGTAGTCATTCAAATCAAGTTCGATGAGTCGATGGTTCACTCCATCCAAATTGCAGCGCTTCCGTCGGACTGGCAGTTGGAACCTCCTCCGCCCTCAAGCAAAGCAGTTGGAGACGCTTGGGTTCATGCTGGCCAAACCGCCGTGCTCGCCGTGCCAAGCGCCATCATTTCCAGCGAAGTCAATTATTTGCTCAATCCGGCCCACGCGGATTTCAAGAAAATCTCGATCGCCAAGCCCCAGCCTTTTGCCTTTGATCCAAGGCTGGTAAAGTAACGAAGAAAACCGAATTTTTCGAACTTACAGTTCGCTAATTTGCGCTGGGCGACTTGGCCGGAGAATTGGTGCTCTCCGCCTCAACAAGATTTTGCATGATCTTGTTCTTTAGCAAAAAATACTCCTGATTCGTCACCCCGTTCAGGCGCATCCGGGCCTCGTCGTAATGGCCCAGCTTGAGATTAATTCGCGCCAGATGAATATAAACCCCCTGCCGCTCCTCGTCATCGTGCGCGATTTTCAACGCCTCCATCCACGCTTCGAGTCCGTCCTTCCATCGAGGCGGTTTCGTCCCGTAAAAAGACTCCGCGTAATCGCTGAAAAGTACAAAATCGTCCGGCGCACGTTTGATCGCCTCACGATAAAGATCAAGTGATTTGTCAAAAACTTCGCGCTCGGTGAGCTTGTAGAATTCTTCGGCATCCTTGCGAAACAGATAAACCGTCACCGCCAAATTATGGTAATAAACCGATTCATTCGGGTCCAACTCGATTGCCTTGCCGTAATATACAAACGCATTCGTCACCGGCCCGCGATGCCCGTAGTAATTAGCCAGGTTGTTCCACGACGCGGGATTCTTCGGCGCAATATCACGAGCGATCTGCCAATGTTTCACCGCGCCATCTTCGTCATGTATATCATTAAGAAAACTGCCAAAGGCGAGGTGGGCATTGACGTGGTCAGGATGCTTTCCGATGAATGTTTCATATTCCAGACGAACACCGTCCAACCGCTGCTTGATACGCAAGTGCAACGTCGCTTTCGCATCACTTCCGGCAACTTTCGCAAATGACTCCGAATCCTCGGACCAGGTCAGCACGTCCTTTTCCGCCGCATCGTCATCGCGAAGAACTTTGTAATATTCGTTCTCAACGGGATCGTTCGTGTTGATGACCGGGATGGAGATGCCGGTCTTCTCAGCGACAAGGTTGCTCGTCGCCATCGGCGGATTAGTCGATAAAACGGCGCTCAGAAGGCCAACCAATAAGTCAGTCACACCAAAACAATAAGTCCACCGGCAAAAAACCGCAAATCCAACAACGAACTTCTTTTGTAATTTGAAGTCCCGCGTTCAATCAGCTTTAATGGCATTCATTGAATTTGAGCCGGGCAGTTTTTTTGGATCGTGACGGAACGTTGATTGAGGAACGGGATTACCTTTCCCGGCCGGAGGACGTCGCCCTTTTTCCGCAGGCGGGCCCCGCATTGCAACTTCTCCAAAACGCAGGGTTCAAGCTGATCATCGTCTCGAATCAATCCGGTGTAGGCCGCGGTTATTTCACGATGGACGACGTTTCGCGCGTCAATGCCCGGATGGTCGATCTTTTTGCAAACTCAGGCGTGCGATTTGAAAAAATCTACATCGCCCCGGAAGCTCCGGGGCAGCCAAGCCGGGGCCGCAAGCCATCCCCACAATTCCTTTTCGACGCGCGCGACGAATTCCACCTCGACCTGAGCGTCAGCTACATGATCGGCGACAAGCTAATTGATCTCGAATGCGGCTCCAACGCCCGCGTCAAAAAGAGCATCCTAGTCCGCACCGGCTATGGTCGTAAAGCCGCCTTGGAAAACCCCGGGCAACTCAACAACGCCATAGTTGTGGACGACCTTCACGCCGCCGCAAAGTGGATTCTTGAAGACAAATGAAAATCGCGGGAATCATTCCAGCACGCTACGCCTCAAGCCGTTTTCCCGGAAAACCGCTGGCCCTCATTGCCGGCAAGCCGCTCATTGGCCATGTGGTTGAACAGTGCCAAAAGGCCCGTAGCTTAAGCGAAGTAATCGTTGCCACCGACGACACCCGAATTTGGGAAGTGGCGCAAGGCTACTGCCGGGCCGAAATGACGACGCCCGAACATGCGAGCGGCACCGATCGGATCGCGGAAGTCGCGGAGAATTGCTCGTGTGACGCCGTTCTCAACATTCAAGGCGACGAACCGTTGATCGATCCGGAGGTGATCGACGCAGTGGCCGGCGCGCTTAAGGACGCGGAGATGTCCACCGCCGCCGTCGAAATTGAGAGTTTGGCCGAGTGGGAAAGTCCAAACGTTGTGAAAGTCGTTGTCAACGCCGCCGGACGGGCGTTATATTTTTCACGCCGCTCGATTCCGTATGTGCGCGGCGCCGCCACCGGCGACGAGCAGATGGCGGCATTTCCGTTTTTGAAGCATTTGGGCATTTACGGATACCGGCGCAAAACGTTGCTCCGCCTGGTGAAATTTCCGATTTCGCCTTTGGAACAGGCGGAAAAGCTGGAGCAATTGCGCGCCCTGGAAAACGGCATTCAGATCGCCGTCGTGCAAGTCCGCCACGACAGCATCGGGGTCGATGTTCCGTCGGACGTGAAACGCGTCGAGCAACTGTTGAAGAAGCGCCAATGAAATTTATATTTGTCACGGGCGGGGTGGTCAGCTCTCTGGGCAAAGGCCTCACCGCCGCCGCCTTGGGCACGCTGCTGGAAAATCGCGGCCTCAAGGTGACGCTCCAGAAATTCGACCCCTACCTAAACGTCGATCCCGGCACCATGAACCCTTACCAACATGGCGAGGTCTATGTGCTGGACGATGGCGCGGAAACGGACCTCGACCTCGGCCATTACGAGCGCTTCACGCATTCCAAACTGAGCCGCATGAACAACATGACCAGCGGCCAGGTTTATCAAACCGTTTTGGACAAAGAGCGTCGCGGCGATTATCTCGGTAAAACCGTGCAGGTCATTCCCCATGTCACCGACGAAATCCAGCACCGCATCCAACTTATTGCCGCGCATACAAAGTGCGACGTGTTGATCACAGAAATCGGTGGCACAACCGGAGACATCGAAGGGCTCCCCTTCCTCGAAGCCATCCGGGAATTCGCGTTGCGCGTCGGTTACAACAATGCCATTTTCATGCACGTCACCTACGTCCCCTTCATCAAGGCCGCCGGTGAATTAAAGACTAAACCGACCCAGCAATCCGTCGCAAAACTCCGCGAAATCGGAATTACCCCGCACATCCTCGTTTGCCGATGCGAAAAACCGCTGGAAAACGATCTGCGCGAGAAAATCTCCCTTTTCTGCAACATCTCCCACGAGGCGGTCATCGAGGAAATCGACGTTGAGCATACCATTTACGAAGTCCCCTTGATGCTTCAGCGCGAACGAGTCGATGACCTGGTTTGCCGCTTGCTTCATCTTGACACGCCGCCTGCCAACATGTCGCATTGGCAGGAAATCGTCCGCAAACTCATCGCCCCGCGCCATCGCGTACGCATCGGGGTCGTCGGGAAATACATCGAACTGCACGACGCCTACAAATCCGTTTACGAAGCGATCACCCACGGCGGCGTCGCCAACGATTGTGGAATCGAGATCGAAAAAATAGAGGCTGAAACCATCGAAAAGTGCGGCCCCGAACAAAGTCTCAAAGGCATCAGCGGCATCCTGGTCCCTGGAGGATTCGGGGAGCGCGGCATCGAGGGCAAAATCCAAGCCGCCCGCTACGCCCGCGAAAACAAAATCCCTTACCTCGGCCTATGTTTAGGGATGCAAATCGCAACAATCGAATTCGCGCGAAACGTCCTGAACCTCAAAGGCGCTCATTCCACCGAATTTGACGAACACACCCCCCACCCAGTCATCGCGCTCTTGGACGAGCAAAAGCAAGTCACGACCAAGGGCGGCACAATGCGCCTTGGCCGGCAACCGTGCCAATTGTCGATTGGGACTCAGGCGAACAGGCTTTATGGCGCATTCATAATCAATGAGCGACACCGGCACCGGTACGAGTTTAACAACGAATATCGCGAGACCTTCGAAAAAGCGGGTTTTATTTTCAGCGGCTCTTCGCCCGACGGCAAACTCGTCGAAGTCATCGAAATCCCCAGCCATCCGTTTTTCGTCGCGTGCCAGTTCCACCCGGAATTCCAGAGCAAGCCCGACCAACCGCACCCGCTTTTCAAAAGCTTCATTACCGCCGCCCTTGAGCGAACGCTCCAAAAACCCCGGTAGGGCGGCGCTGCGTCGCCGCCACTAATATTTATTTGGCTAAGCGACATGAAACGATTTCATGTGACAACGCAATAAAGGCGTAGCTCATGAAAAGTGTTTTCTTTGCGTTCATACTCGTTTTGGCGATCCCCGGAATTCTCGCCGCCCAGCAGTTCAACCCCTCCAAACTCTCGCAAATCGATTCCACCATCAACAAAGCCATCGCCGAGGAACGGCTGCCCGGCGCCGTCGTCTGGGTCGAGCACGGAATGAATATTTATTGGAAATCCTACGGCAAACGCGCGTTGATTCCGACCGAAGAAACCATGACCCGCGACACCATCTTCGATATCGCCTCCCTCACGAAAGTGCTGGCCGGAACACCTGCGGTGATGCTGTTGATCGAACGCGGCCAAATCAAACTCGACGAACCAGTCCATTCCTACATCCCGGAATTCGCCGGCGTCGCCAAAGAAGCGATTACCATTCGTCAGTTGCTCACGCACACTTCAGGATTGCCCGAAGACGTCAGCACATGGCCTCGCTGGCACGGAAACGATACTGCCATCCAAATGGCATGCGCGCTCCAACTTCGAGCCTCACCCGGCACCGAATTCCGTTATAGCGACGTTAATTTCTTCCTGCTCGGCGAAATTGTCCGGCGCGTCAGCGGCATGCCGCTTAACGAATTTTGCGCGAAGGAAATTTATGCCCCGTTGCAAATGACCAATACCGGTTTTCTTCCGCCCAAATCTCAAATCTCCAGGATCGCCCCCACCGAGATGATCGACGGTGTCATGCTCCGCGGCACAGTCCATGACCCGACTTCCCGTTACATGGGCGGCGTTGCAGGTCACGCGGGAATTTTCACCACCGCTCCCGACATGGCGCGTTTCGCCCGCATGATGCTGAACCTTGGAGAACTGGACGGCGTCCGCATTTTTAAACCTGAAACCGTCCGGTTAATGACAAGCATCCAAACGCCCCTAGGAATGAAAGACCGGCGCGGGTTCGGCTGGGACATCGACTCCGGCTTCAGTTCCCCGCGTGGCGCGCATTTTCCAATCGGCTCCTACGGCCACACTGGCTTTACTGGAAACGCCTTCTGGATTGACCCATTCTCGAAGACATTTTTCATTTTCCTTTCAAATCGCGTCCATCCTTACGGCAAAGGCAGCGTTGTGCGCCTTTATCGCGCCATTGGAACCTTGTCCGCCGAAGCAGTAACGGACTACGATTTCTCCAAGCCGCCCGCCACTCCATCGTCACAGTAATGTTACAATCCCGCCGTCGCAAACAATCAAGCAATCAGCTTGAATGGCGGCGATGCACGACGTTATTGGCTCACTCGGTGGCGGTCAAATCTTCTGCCTCATTCTCGCGCTGTTGATGGCGTTGACGTTTGAATTCGTCAATGGCTTCCACGACACCGCCAATGCCGTTGCGACGGTGATTTATACCCACAGCCTGCCCCCGTCGGTGGCGGTGGTTTGGTCAGGAATCTGGAACCTGCTCGGCGTCCTGCGCTCAACCGGCACTGTCGCTTTCGCGATCATCAGTCTGCTTCCATTCGAATTGGTCACGAACGTCGGTTCCGCAGCGGGTTTCGCGATGGTGTTCTCACTCTTGATTTCGGCGATCATCTGGAACCTGGGCACTTGGTACCTGGGGTTGCCGGCGTCCAGTTCGCACACATTGATAGGCTCTATCATGGGAGTCGGCCTGATGAACTCGATCCTGACCACCGGCGGCATTAGCGGCGGAGTCAATTGGGGCAAAGCCAGGGAGGTCGGCGTCACGTTGCTGGTCTCGCCAGTTGTGGGCTTTGTTTGCGCCGCGATTCTTCTGTTGCTGGTCAAGGCGTTGATTCGCAAGCCGGAACTTTATTCGGCCCCGGACCCGACGAAAGCTCCGCCGATATGGATCCGCGGACTTCTTTGTCTGACCTGCACAGGAGTCAGCTACGCACATGGCTCCAACGACGGCCAAAAAGGAATCGGATTGCTGATGTTGATTCTCGTTGGGATCATTCCTGGGATGTATTCGCTCGATCTTTCGACCAAGGCAGATTCCATTCACCAATTGACCGTCATGTCCCAAAGCGCCGGGACCAATTTCCAAAAACATGCCATCGGGGCGCCTTTGGACAAGGATGGTTCGACTAAAGTGCTTGCCGCGTATCTCAAGTCTGGCGCCGATTTTACAGACAATGTGTATTCGGCCCTCGTTGAAAAAAATCAGGAAATCGCAACAACCTTGGCCGGTCAAAAATCACTGTCTGAACTGCCGGAAACAAAGCGGAGCGAATTGCGCAGCGCGATCTATTCCACGTCAGAAACAATCGGAAAACTGACCAAATCCAAAAAAGTCACTGGCGACGAAGCCGCTTCGCTGACGTCTTACAAAAGCGCCCTCGATAAAACGACTAAATTCATTCCGATATGGGTAAAATTCGCGGTGGCGTTCGCCTTGGGCCTCGGCACGATGATCGGTTGGAAACGAATCGTCGTAACGGTCGGCGAAAAAATCGGCAAAACCCACCTCACTTACGCGCAAGGCGCGTGTGCTGAAATGGTTGCGATGATTACAATTGGGCTGGCCGACACATACGGCTTACCGGTCAGCACCACGCATGTGCTGTCGTCCGGCGTTGCGGGAACGATGGCCGCCAACAAATCCGGCCTGCAAATGAGCACATTGCGCAACCTGCTGCTCGCGTGGGTGTTAACATTGCCCGTCTGCGTATTTCTCGGCGCGGCATTTTTCGCCGCCGGCCTGCGCCTAATCGCGCGAATATTCGGATTGCACTGACACGGATACCTCCGGTCATTCGGCTGCTATATCACCTGAACCAACGACGCTCTTTTTCACCTGCGCCGGATTCCCGGCATAACGCACGTTGCCGGAACCGGTTATGTTCGCCTCAATCTCATCTGTCGCACGAACCTTGGCGTCGCCGGAACCGGTGACAGTCACGTGAACATGTTTTGCCGCAAGCTCTTCCGCCTTCAAATTACCCGAGCCGGTGATGTGCGCGTTTAATCGGTCAGCCGTGCCGACAATTTCAAGATTGCCAGAACCGGTGATCCCCGCGTCCATTTCGCCGGCCTTAACGCCGGTGGCATGAATATTCCCCGAGCCTGAAATACCTACGTGTTCGAGACTGGGCACTGTGATCTTCAATTTCACCTCTGTGCGACTGCTGTAGGAATCGTGCGAACCAATTTCAAGAGTTTCGCCCTTCACTTCAGTGTCAATGAGCGGCATAACGTTATCGTCGCCAGTAATGGTCAACGAAACAGCAGGCCCGACGGTGACTTCAACATCCGGCGACCCAGCCAGCTCGATCTTTGAGAACGCCGGAACCGTGCGCGTCTCGGTCTTTGCAACCCCTGACCCCTGAATGGAATTGGTGCTGCAACTACTGATATTGACCACCGCAAAACACAAAACGGGAAGACACGCCATTTTCATATAGTCAAAGACACGCCAAATAACGTTTTGTTTCAAAAATTCCAATTTTTCCGGCAACTTGATACAATGACCACCCCAGCGAAAGTTCAGTAAAAAGGAGCGCGAAACGTTTGGACTGCGGCGCCTCGGTGCCGCTTTGCCGCTGGAAAGTGAAAATCGCACGGAAAAGCGGTAGCAAGCTACCGCAGTCCAAACGCTTCGCGCTTCGAACGCACGCCCGCGCTAAATTTACCGCCAGACTCTCGCCCCACTCAAACCAAACCAATCTCGATTTGTTCCCCGCGCTGGTTTCAATTTAACGACCGCCGTTGACCTTCAGATCATGGGACGTTATATTGTCCGCCAAGTCCATTCAATGAGCGAGCCAACAGAAAATTCTGAAGCCCGGCAACTCTGCCTCCACTGCATGTCTCCCAACGACGTGGCTGCCAATTTTTGCGCCCATTGCAATGCCCCTCTGACCTCTTATGCCGCGACCGGCCCGATGGAGTGCTTGTATGCCGAAGGGATGGCTTGTCGCTTCGCGGCAGAACAGCCAAGGAAACTCATTGTAGTCCTTGGCGTTTGGCTGATTTTTGGCCCGGCAACGCTATTCAGCCTGGAACGATGCGCCGTCGGGTTTTCCCAGAACCAACCACTTTTACAAACAATCGTCGTCGCAATCCTGGGTCTCGCGATGGCTGCGATTTCTCTGGCAATAATCTGGAAGACGACCCGAAACTATATTGCCAGGAACAAGATGGAATCCCCAACTGTGGGTTAAATCCAGTCGGGGACGACGTCTAATTTTCAGATCATTCATGGACCTAAAGAAATTGGCGTTAGCTTGATTTTGACTTTTCCAACCGGCTAACCCACTGGAATTTCTCCCCCCAAACAGCAACACCGCATCTCTTCGTAAGGACTTGCCTAGCAGAGACGACATCGCCAGACTTCCGCGACGTTGAAATGAAACGAAAAGCCATTCCATTGATTCTGGTAGTCGCGGCAGTAGCCATCGGCCTTTATATTTTTCTGCGCCCAGGCCGAGGCGAAGTCGTCCTCACCGGTATTGTCACAACCGACGAAGTCATCGTCGGCCCGGAAATCCAGGGGCGTGTGCAGCAATTGCTCGTCCGCGAAGGCGACACCGTCACAAACGGCCAACTCATCGCCGTTCTGCAACCGCAGGAATGGACAGCCGCAATGCAGTTTTACACGAATACAGCGCGTCAAATGTCCTCTCAAGTCACGCAGGCCGAAGCCGACGTTAAGTTTCAGGAGCAGCAAAGCAGCAATTTAATCTGGCAAAGCGAAGCCAATCTTGCCGCCGCGCAGGATCAGGTCGTGCAAGCCCAAGCCGACTCCGAAAACGCCTCGCTGACCTTCAAACGTGAGGAAGGCCTTTACAAACAGGGAGTCGATTCAGTGAAGGACTTCGACGCCGCCCGGACCGCTTACGACTCGGTCAAAGCCCGCGTGCAGTCGCTTCAAAAACAGGTTATCGCCGCGCAAGCCGCCGTGGCTTTGGCCAAATCGACATCCGAGCAAACCGCCGCCCGCCGCGCCGCGCTGGCAAGCATGCGCGACCAACAAGCTGCCTCCGACGCTCAGTCCGAGAAAGCCTCTGTCCAACTGGGTTACACCTCGATTCGCGCGCCCATCGACGGCACTGTCGATGTCCGAGCCGCCTTGCAGGGCGAAGTGGTCAATCCGGGTCAGGGAATCGTCACTTTGATTGACCAGGATAATTTGTGGATTCGCGCGGATGTTGGCGAAACGCTGATTACCGGCATAAAATTGAATGACACCTGCCGCGTCCGCTTCCCATCCGGCGAGGAACGCCAGGGAACCGTGTTCTTTCGCGGTGTCGATGCCGATTTCGCCACGCAACGCGATGTCAACCGCTCCAAGCGCGACATCAAAACATTCGAGATACGCGTCCGTTGCGACAACAAAGACCGCGCCCTCGCCGTCGGTATGACCGCCTACGTAATCCTTCCGCCCGCAAAGCACTAGAGAGTTTAAAAATGAACTGTGGCAATGAGACTCGAATTTCTTGGAATGTTCCGCCGAAAGCGGCAGCGGACTGCCGCTTTTCATAGACCCGCATGGAAATCGTGGCCATGCATTTGCTTAAACAACTTTAGCAGCGCAAAAGAAACCCATGCTCGCCGTTGAAGTTCAAAATCTGACGAAGCGCTTTGGCGATTTTTGCGCCGTGGACCATCTTAATTTCACGGTGGACGGCGGGGAAATCTTCGGGCTTCTCGGTCCCAACGGCGCGGGCAAATCGACGCTCATCCGAATGTTGACAACGCTTGTCCCTCCGACCGAAGGCACTGCGCGCGTCAACGGTTTCGACGTTGTCAAGAATGCGAATCAAGTCCGCCAATCCATCGGCGTCATTCCGCAGGCGATGACGTCCGACCTCGACTTGAGCGCGTACGAAAACATGAGCATTTTCGCCAAGCTCTACGGCATCTCGCGCGAAAAAAGGGAAAAGACCATCCGCGAATTGCTCCAGGCCGTGGACCTGGAACAATGGACTCACAAGCCTGTCAAGATGTTTTCCGGCGGAATGCGACGCCGCCTGGAAATCGCCCGCGGCCTCGTCCATGAGCCAAAACTTTTTTTCCTCGATGAACCCACGACCGGCCTTGACCCGGTATCCCGCGTCGCCGTTTGGGAAATGCTCGCCCGGCTCAAACGCGAACGTGATTTGACGATTCTCGTAACGACTCATTACATGGATGAGGCCGACAAATTGTGCGACCGCATCGCCATAGTCGATCACGGCAAACTCGTCGCGCTCGATTCGCCGCTCAAACTCAAGGCGTCCGTCCCCGGTCAAAATATGGTCGAGGTCAGCTTTTCGTCCGTGCCCGCAGGATGGAACGAAACGCTTAAATCCTTACCGGAAGTCGCAGGCGTCAAGGAAGCCGATGGCATTTTCCGCATCTCCACCAACAATGGCCCTCGCACGACAGTCGCATTGATGGAAGCCGCGCGCGCTGCAAATCTCACGTTGAGTTCGCTGTCAGTCCAAAGCACAACGCTGGACGATGTCTTCGTACATTATACAGGGCATCAATTGCGCGATACCCTGCAAACCTCCGCCACGTACAGCAGCGCGTTCATGTACGAACCAAAAAACGCATGAACCGAATCTGGGCCATCATCGAACGCGATCTCCGGCGCTTCCGTCGCAGCCCGACACTCGTCATTGTTTCAATGGTCATGCCGCTCGTGCAACTCGTTGTGCTTGGCTACGCGTTCGGCGGCAAGGTCAAGCATATGCAGGTCGGCGTGCTGGACCAGGATCACGGCGTTCCCGCGATAAAATTGCGCGAACTGGCCCAGGCCGTCGCCGTCAACGCCCAAACATTCGAGACCACCTATTACAACGACCAGTCCGAAGCTCTGACCGATTTGCGCCACGGAAAAATCAGCGGCTTGATCACGATTCCGCCGAATTTCTCCCGCAAAGTCCTCGCCAGTGACAATCCCCAAATCGCGCTCGTCGAGGACAACACGGACCAATTTTCCGTTTCCGCGCTCGAAGGATCGGTGACACAATTGCTAGGCGCTTATAATCAAGCTCCAGTCCCGGCGCGCCTCTCATCGAAAGCCACCTTGTCTGTAGTCGAGGTTTATCCTTACGTGCCGTACATCCAATTTCTGCTTCCGGGCACAATCGTGCTGGCAATTTTTGTCTCGGCGATGATTGGTGGAGGAATTATCTTTATTGACGACAAAGCCCGTGGTCTGCACGAAGGCTACCTCGTTACGCCGATCCGCAAACTCGAACTCATCGTCGGCTTCAACCTTGCCGGCGCGGTCAAGGCCGTTCTTACAGGTTTGGTCTTGGTGATCTTTGGTTCGATCATTGCGGGAATTCCCAATCCTCTCGATCCAATTAGAATTGTCCGAATGATGGTTCTGGTCTTGGTCACGTCGCTGGCGCTGATCAGCATGATGTTCCTGCTCATGGTCCGCGTGACCGACCCCCTCGTGCCCCGCGCCATTTTCGGCGTCTTAAACACCGTCCTATTTTTCCCCAGCGGCGCGGTGTATCCAACGCAGGCATTTCCACCCTGGATGAAAGTAATTACAGCGGTCGATCCCTTCACTTACGCCGTCCACGGTTTCAAGCAACTGGCGCTCAAAAACACCAGCCTCGGCGTCATTTCTTTCGATCTTCTGTATCTCGTCGCGTTTACGATCATCTCGATGGCGGCGGCAACCCTCCTCTTCCGCCGGACATTGTAACACCGAATGTCCGTTAAAAAAGCGGTGGAGGACTACCGCGCTTCCCAACGCTTCGCGTTCATCAGGGAACTTTGTATCACGCGGCAGCGTCGTGGAGTGCGGCAACCCTCTGCCGCTTTCGACAAACCGGCGCGCCATCATTGTCATATGTATTTTTTAGCCGCCCTCTAAAGATGCAGGTTGGCCAATGCCGCCACCAACTGATCCGCGCTGTAAGGCTTCTTGAGATAAACGTCCGGTTTTGCGTCTGCGAGCGCCTTTGACTGCTCTTCCACTGAAAGTCCGCTGGTCGCGATAATCTTCAAGTTAGGCTCCGCCTTCCGCAACGCCCGGATCGTCGCCGGACCATCCATCACAGGCATCATCATATCAATGACAACGGCGGAAATTTCGCCCGGATGCCGCTCCGCCTGTGCCAGCGCCTCCATCCCATTTTCCGCTGTCAACACACGATAATCGAAGCACTCCAAAATCGACTTGCACATCTCGCAAATCTCCTCTTCGTCATCCACCAGCATCACCAATTTGTTGTTCACCGTCGATGGAGCGATCTCCGGCACGGCCTCGGTCTTGCGAAGTTCAACCGGAAAATAAACTGAGAACGTCGTCCCGATCCCCGGCTCGCTTTCGAGGCTCATCAACGCGCCAAGCCCGCGCAAAATCCTCACTGTAGTTGACAGCCCAAGGCCGCATCCCGTGCCGGGATTTTTCGTGGTGAAATACGGTTGAAAAATCTTTTCCTGCAATTCCTCCGTCATGCCGATGCCGCTGTCAGCCACTTGGATTTGCACGTAATCCCCCGACGACCCCGTAAGCCCCGCGCAGGAAACCGGCTCCCGCAAAGTGACGTTCCGAGACGACAAGGTCAGGTTCCCTCCTCCGGGCATAGCGTCTCTCGCGTTGAAGCACAGATTCAACAGCACCTGATGCAATTCCATCGCGTTCCCTTCGATCTCTTTGACAGCCGGATCGCAATCCACCTTGATCTGAATGGACTTTGAAAAAGTCTCGCGAAGAATCTGCGCCGTTTCCTGGATCAACGCAGTTGTGCAAATCTTCGTACGGCCACACGCCCCATTTTGCTCCACAGCCTGTAATTGTTTGACAATCGCCGCCCCCTTCTCAGCGTCCGACTCAACCTCAGCCAAAACTTTGCATTCTGGGGCATCCGCGCTCCACTCTTTCAAAAGCCGGATGCATTTCAGAATCCGCAAAAAAACCTCGTCCAATTCACCAATCCCGCTTCTGGGGGGCCGAACATGGGACATCGCCAGCGGTGTTGGTTGCTCCCCAGAAGAATCCCCGGTTTGTTTGCGCTCGGTCATTTGTTTCAAGGACAATCAAGCAAGCAAGCAAACGACCCTACCTCCCAAACCCCTAAAAGCAAGTGTAAAGAAGGTTTTTCTAGTTCAGAAGATCGCAAACAAAGGCGTATTTTCCCTTACACGTCTTCCGCCTCATTTTCAGCTCCGACGCGACTCAAAAGAAAATCAACATACTGCACCGCTTTCTCCACGATGCGGTCCGGCAAACATTCTGCCAGCCAAAATAACATTTCCACGAGCTTTTCATCCATAATGCCTCATTTCAGCCGGACGACCATGCATCAAAACTATCACCCGACCTCTGCCGCCGCAACCGAAACAACATTGAGATGTCGCAACCAAAGCTTTTCTCAGGCAGTTTGAATCTTCGGACATTAGATTGACTCGTGATCTCGATCCAAAGAAAATGGCTGGCGAATGGGCTAATTTCTATCGTCTGCGTCATGGAAATCTGCGCGTTATTTACAGCCATCTCAAAAATAGACGCGTAGCGTTCTACTGAAACCATCGAAGCACCCGGTTTATTCAATCGCCTTGGTTTTTAGGGTGACTTCGTGGTCTTTCCCATCGGCCGTGAGCAAGACACCGCGTTGCCATTGATAACCGTTGGCCTCAAACCAAAAGAGCGTTGGTTCTTCGGGCGCAGAGTCCCATTCGAATCGCCCGTGTTCGTCCGTGCGGGTTTCCCATTCAAATGCGCGCTCGCCTTGATCGTCGCAATCTGTCTTCACCACCGCATTGGAGATTGGATTGCCTGATTCGTCGGTCACACGCCCGCGGAAAATGTTTCCGGGGGACAGCGTGAAATTGGCCACGTTGGTTGCGTTGCGAAGTTCGATTGAATTTGTTTGCGGCGCAAACCCGTCAGCCTGCAAGGCCAAATCCACGTGAAACGGACCGATGCCGGCCAATCCTCGAATAACCGCAGCGCCGTTTTCATTCGTTTCAAGCGGCGGCGACATTGAAGAGCGACAATCCTCCACGCCTTCGAGGCTAAAGAAACCGTTCTCGTCTGTGCTAGCCGCTTGCCGTTGGTCGGAATCTCCGCCGAGAGTTTTGATTCGCGCATTGGCAATGGGATAGTTTTGCGGGTCAGTAACTTGACCAGAAACGATAAATCCACGATCGATTACCAACACGAGGTTATTCAGATCAACTTTGCCCACTGGAACAACCGGCAGCGTTACCGCGTAGCCCCGCTTTTTCAGAATGAAACGGATTTCCTCGGTGTAGTCCTTCGGTATGTAGCTGCAACTCCAGCTTCCATCCTCGTGGTTAGTGACAGGGCAGGTCTGAAAATCGACATTTTCGGCCTGCCCGGCTTTGACTCCCGGGTTTTGTATCATAATCCTCACACCGGCTACCGGCAGGTTATGCTCATCCACCACCACACCGCTTGCCGTCATAGCCAAATCCAGCTTCATAGTGTAGTCCACAGGAATTTCCCCGCCTCGAAAACTGACCGCTTTGGGAACATGTCCTTCCGCAACGACAAATACATTCATTCCTTGTGTTTTGGCGGCATCGTCAGGTTCCGGAATGCCGGCAATACCTGAGGTGTCCGTCAGCAAATCGTGGCCTTCTTCCGATCCTCCTGCTCCGAAATATACAGCTTGAATTCTGACGCTGGCCATCTTGGTGCCCGATTCAGCCTCCACAACATGGAAGAACATTTTTACTGGCTTGGGTGACGGCGTCGTTGGTGTGACAAAGCCAGCTGATCTGGTTTGTGTTCGGGTTGCAATTTCGGTTGTGTTGCCGATCAAATTGGACTGCGAATTTGGCGACGACTTTTCGAGGGCCGGCTCATGAGATGGCTGCGCCAGATGAACGATGCTGGCGACGACAACGGCCAACACAACCGCGCCACATGTCGCATAGAATTTAGAGGTTGGCAGAAACGCGGCCAATGGTTTGGCTATTCCGGCCGCAATCCCTGCCGCAGGCAATTTCATGCTGGCGAGCCGGGAAACCAGTTGAACCGGGGCGGCCTGGACCGAACGCTCATCCAGAATCGACTCCAAAACCGACATCGTGCAAGCAGCGCCAGCGACCCCCAATTTTGTCCGCATCCGATCCAGCGCCCGGCTGACCCGCATCTTGGCGGCATCCTCGCTTACTCCCAGCGCTGAGCCGACATCGCGCATCGTTTTCCGGCCGAAGAAGCGGAGCACGAGCGCCTGGCGGTCGTCGTCGTGCAATTGATTAAGTACCTCGTCCAAGTTTGGGGACATGTCCTCCCACAGTGCATTTTCAGATGTGTTGGGCTCCATGACGGCGGTCTGGTTCTCACGATTGCGCCGGCGGGTTTCCGACCGCCAAGTGTCAATCGTGACGTTGACTGTGGTGCGATGCAGCCAGGCCGCCAATTCAGAAGCGCTCTGAATTTTCGGCGGATTTTTGGCGAATCGGATGAAGACGATTTGCGTGATGTCCTCGGCAAGATTGGCATTGGCCAAACGCCGCTTGGCCACCGAATAGACCAGGCCGGCATAACGGCGCACCAGTTCCGCAAACGCCTCTTCCGATCGTTCGTCCCTGAATGCCTTCAATAAATCGTGTTCGTTCATTTCTATGATGTAATCGTCACGGCTATCAAAAGGTAACACAGTAAGTCGTAAATGATGGGTAAAGCTTCCTCCCCGCCCTCTCTCAAAATCTCAGACCGCCGCCATTCCCAGATATTTATGAGGCGGCTTGTACATGCACGACCGCTCAGCCGACACGATAGTTATCGCCCACATTGGCCCTCGCGGAGGCGTGCCGCAACCAATGCTTTTCTCTGGCAGTTTGCGTCTTCGGACATTAGATTTAGGCGTGATCAAGATCCAAAGAAAGATCGTGGTGGACGAGCGCGGCGCGCCCAAGGAAGCCATCATTCCGTGGAAGCAGTTCTGCGAGATCGCCGAAACTCTTGGTTTCGATCTTGACAAAGAAGCCATAGCCGACCTGCGCGCGACTCGCCGGGATTGGCAACGCGGCAAATCCAAAGCCTTCGTTCCACTCTCGAAAATCTAGGGATGCCCAAGCTCGTCATCCATCGCCACGCCGCCCGCTATCTTGCGCAGATGGATGAACGAATAAAGGCGCAGTTGAAAAACAAATTGGAACAACTGTCGCGAAATCCCAGCACCATGTCCGGTGTTAAACCGATGGCAGGTGAATGGGCCGGGTTCTACCGCCTGCGGCATGGTAATCTGCGCGTCATTTACATGCACGACCGCTCAGCCGATACTATAATTATCGCCCACATTGGCCCTCGCGGAGACGTTTACAAATAGACTACACCCGCATTCCGAATTCTGTTTTCTGAATTCTAATCCATTTCCGCCTTGCGGCGCAATTTCCGTCGCCGCACTTTGCCGAAAGATAAAGACGTCATGAACACCGTTCGCATCGGCATCATCGGCATGGGGAACATCGGGACCCACCACGCCACCTATCTTCTCGATGGCAAAGTCAAACGCGCCCAGGTCACCGCCGTTTCCAGGAGCCTTCCCGAAAAGCTCCAGCACTACAAACCGCGCGGCCTCAAGGTTTTCACTGACGGCGAAGAACTCATCCGCTCCCGCGAAGTCGATGCCGTCATCATCGCCACGCCGCATTACCAGCATACCAGCTTCGGAATCGCCGCGCTCAAGGCCGGATTGCATGTCATGGTCGAAAAACCGATCTCCGCGCACAAGGCCGACGCCGAAAAACTCGTCGCCATCCGCCGCCAGCACCCGAAACAAGTCTTCGCCGCGATGTTCCAACTCCGCACCGAATCGCGCTACGCCAAAATCAAAAAGCTCCTCGCCGAAAACCAGCTCGGCCAAATCGTCCGGCTCACCTGGATCATGACCGATTGGTTCCGCAGCGAAGCCTACTATTCCAGCGGCGGCTGGCGCGCCACATGGAAAGGCGAAGGCGGCGGCGTTCTCATCAACCAATGCCTCCACCAACTCGACATGCTCCAATGGCTTCTCGGCATGCCGTCGCGCGTCCGATCCTTCGTGCAACTCGGCCGCTTCCACGACATTGAAGTCGAGGACAATGTCACCGCCTACATGGAATTTCCCAGCGGCGCGACTGGAACCTTCATCTCGACAACCGGAGAAGCCCCCGGCACCAGCCGCCTGGAAATCGCCGGCGAAATGGGCAAGCTCCTTCTCGAAAACGACGCGCTCACTTTTTACCGCAACGAAACCTCGATGTTCGAGCACAGCAAAACCTCGCGTCTCGGCTTTCAAAAGCCCGACGCCTGGAAAATCGAAATCCCCATTTCCAACGAACCCGCCCAGCACGCATCTCTTACACAAAATTTTGTTGACGCGATTCTCGACGGCGCGCCATTGATCGCTCCGGGCGAGGAAGGAATCAACTCCATCGAACTCGCCAACGTTCTTCTCTACTCCGGGCTTATGGAAAAGACGATTGATCTCCCTCTCGACTCCGCCGCTTACGAAGCAAAACTAAAGGAACTCGGCGCCGCCTCCAAAACCGCAAAGAAAGTGGTTGCAGTTTCCAACGAAGATTTCACAAACTCCTTCCGACGATAAGTAAGGCAAACATGATTCTCACCGGCATTGGAGACGAAGCGGGCGTTCAGTTGGACGCGCAAATCAAAGCCACGCGCGAGCTTGGCTGGAAATTCATCGAAATGCGCGGCGTCGAAGTCCCCGGCTTTCCAAAAGGCAACTTCCACGACATCCCCGACAAAGCCTTCGACATCGCGGTCGCCCGCCTTGAGGAAGCCGGCATTGGCGTTTATTGTTTCGGTTCCACCATCGCCAACTGGTCCAGGAAAATCACCGACCCGTTTCAAATTACAATTGACGAAGTCCGCCGCTGCATTCCGCGCATGAAACGTGTCGGCGCAAAATACGTCCGCATCATGAGCTACAAACCCGGCGACACCGAAAGCACGATCCCCCCGGAGGTTCTCCGCCGCGTCGCCGCCATCACAAACATGTTCCGCGACGAAGGCCTCCAACCCGTCCACGAAAATTGCATGAACTACGGCGGCATGAGCTGGCGGCATGGCCTCGAATTGCTCGAAAAATGCCCCGGCCTTAAGTGGGTCTTCGACACTGGCAACCCCGTCTTCAATCCCGATCGCAGCATGCCGCTTCCGTGGCCGCGCCAATGCGCGTTTGAATTCTGGGAACACATCCGCGATCACGTCGCCCACATCCACGTCAAGGACGCCATCTATAATCCCGCAAAAAACGACGGCGATTACACATATCCCGGCGAAGGCCAGGGCCGCGTCCGCGATATTTTAAAAGACGCCCTCGCTCGCGGATACAACGCCGGCATTTCCATCGAACCCCATGTCGCCGTTGTCTTCCACGAAGCCGCATCAAAAGCCGACGACCAGGTCATTTACGACAGCTACGTCAAATACGGTCGTGCCCTTGAAAAAATAATTGACGAAGTTAAACCGTCTGCCCACTGATCGTCCGGGGGACCGCGACCGTCCCGGTCGCCCTGCCGGGCGTCCCGCCCGGCATCCCCTTTTCCAACCGTTGCCGTTACGTCCTACATATCCCCGTAATTAATCATCCACTGCACGCCGAATTTATCCACCAGCATCCCAAACTTCTTCGCCCAAAACGTTTCTTGTAGTTCCATTAACACTTTCCCGTCCTTCGCCAGCGCTTTAAAAACATGGTTCGCTTCCGCCGCGTCTTTGGGCACATACGTAATCGAAATCCCTTTCGGCGCTTCGTAACGATCCGGCGTCGCGTCGCAACCCATGATGCAGCTTTCGCCCAGCATCAGCGTCGCATGGCACAATTTGGAACTCCACTCCGGCGGCACCTGGTCCGCCATCGGCGTCGTGGAGAACGGCACCTGCATGGTGATCTTGGCGCCAAACACATGCTCATAGAACTTGAACGCTTCTTCGCACTGCCCGTTGAAATTGATGTAAGAAGTAAATTGCATATGGCGCCTTTCTTTTTGTGGTTAGCCGAACTGCCCAGACAATGTCGGACAAAACTCCCAAAAGCAAGACCCGCAAAAAATGCCCCTCGACAATTCCAGAAGGTTTGTTTGACGCGCCCGGGATTTCGAGGGGGAATCGCGGGCTTCTCGCCCGCAGTGTTTGGCGTCTCGCCAAACACGCTTCCTCTTCGGCGTTTCTGAACGGCAATAACTTCCAGGCTGTTTGTCAATGGACTATTTGAGGCAGGATGCGGGACGCGAGACGCGTCCTGCCGCGACCGAGACGGTCGCGCTCCCCCGATCCACTGAAAATGTCGAAGAACCAAAAAAATTGTCCCTTTTTGCAATCAGCGAGGATTAATTGATGAAGATGATGCTCGACGACATGCAACTGGTGCGCGAATACGCGCTGCGCAATTCCGAAGAGGCATTCGCCACGCTGGTTTCTCGTCACATCAACCTCGTTTACTCCGTCGCAATGCGCCGCGTCAGCGATCCTTACCTCGCGGAGGAAATTACGCAGGTCGTTTTCATAATTCTCGCGCGCAAGGCGAACTCACTTGGTCCCAAAACCATCATTCCAGGTTGGCTCTGTCGCGCCGCCCGAAATGTTTCCGCCCGCGCCGCAACGCTCCAACAACGCCGCCAACTCCGCGAACACGAAGCCTTCATGCAAACCGCTCTCAACGAACCGGACTCCGCCGCATGGACCCAAATAGCGCCTCACCTCGATGCCGCTTTGGCCGACCTCGACCAAAAGGATCATGACGCTGTAGTGCTCCGCTTTTTTGAAAAGAAAAGTTTCAAGGAAGTCGCCGCCGCGCTCGGCGCGAGTGAAGACAGCGCAAAAAAGCGGGTCGTTCGCGCCCTCGAAAAATTGCGCCGCATTTTCGCAAAACGCGGCATCGCTCTTTCCGCCGTCGCAATCGCGACCGCTATGTCAGCACATTCCATCCAAGCCGCGCCGATTGCCCTGGCAAGTTCCATCACCGCTACCGCCGTGAAAGGAACAGCCCTGACCACTTCATCGTTAACCTTACTTAAAACAACACTAAAAATTATGACATGGACAAAACTTAAAACCGCCGCAGTTGTGTGTATTATCGGACTCGCCGTTGCAGGAACGGCAACAGTCGCGATTCAGCGCGTCAAAGCCCCGGCAGACGGCGCAACTGCGAGTTCCCCGGCATCGCCGTTTTCTTTTTCAGGCTACGCAACACCAGAGAAATCTCTTCAATCATTGCTCTGGGCAGCCAGCACCGGAGATATGGAGAAAGTCTCGGCAAGCTGCACGGCGGAGGAGTCAGAACGACTGAACAATATGATGGCCGGCAAACCCGCCGACGAAGTGAAGCGCGGAATCGCCTCCTGGGCAAATGCCATGGCCGGTTACAAAATCACACAAACGGAAGTCATCTCCGATGACGAAGTGCATTTGCACATTCATGCCACGCCTTCCGCTGAAGCTCTTCACAGCGGAAAGGCCGTCCTCGTCGTAAAAAAGATCGGAAACGAATGGAAACAATCCGGCAGCGTGGAATAAATTAAAGCGTGAACCTGGCAATCCTTGGAAATTTGTTATGAAAAACAAGCAAGCGTTCACACTCGTGGAATTACTGGTCGTCATTGCAATCATCGCAATTCTAGCGGGCCTTTTATTGCCATCGCTGACCCAGGCCAACCAGAACAGTAAGCAAACTGTTTGCGCCAGTAATTTAAAACAAGTCAGCTTGGCAATTCGCCTATACGCCAGCGACTACTCAGATTCTTTGCCAATACTACCAAGCCCAAATCCCTATCCAAACGGCGTTGGCGCTTTCTACAAACAACTCGTGAAATCCTACGTTGGATTATCCGGCCCGCCCTCTCCCACCGAAAAAGTTTTCATTTGCCCATCCGACTCTGTCATTTGCAAACAACTGGGCCACGCCTACACAAGCTACACCTTCAACGGCTATGAAGTTGGCCCGGGCTCATTGCCGCGCATCACCGGCCAAAAGCTTGGCGCAATCAAATCTCCGTCGAAAGCCGATCTCGTCGGCGAGTGGACAGCATTCTTCGGAGGCGCAATGCATCCTAAAATCGATTCTAACCAGCCAGACCCCAGAAACGTCCTCGGATTCGTCGATGGCCATGTTCGCTTCGTCAAAATCTACTGGAACGGCGTCTCCGACTCCAACCCCTGCGACTACGAACCTCCCGCCAGTTACGATTACAATTGGGACGGCAATTGACAAACGTCTCTCTTCCTCAGCCTGCTTCCATTGAGTTCTTTAAGCCCTCGAAGTAGCGAAGGCCACCGCTGCATTTAAATTCTGGCTTCTTTCCAGCCTGAAATGTGAGACTTTGCGTATCACTCTGGCAATGATCACAGATGTTTTGAAGGACATTTGGAGCCAGAACAACAAGTTTCAATTTGAGGCTGGTGGAAAAATACCTTTACATTTTCTTGGATGAAGGTGGCAACTTGGATTTTTCCAAGTCTGGAACAAAATATTTTTTGGTTACATCGCTTACGAAAGAGAGACCGTTTGAGGCCTTTAAAGCTCTATACAATTTAAAATACGATCTGGCGGAGCGCGGCACATGCCTTGAATACTTTCACGCAACCGAGGACAGGCAGGACGTCAGAAATAAGGTTTTCGAAGCAATTGAAAAACACCTTGATGGAGTGCGGATTGATTCCGTAATCGTGGAAAAATGCAAAACAGCCTCTGCCCTTCAGGACCCGGTTAAGTTTTATTCTAAAATGGTTGGCTATTTGCTCAGGTTCGTCCTGACCAAACATGACCTTTCAAAATACAAAGAGGTGCTTGTTTTTACAGACTCTATTCCGGTATCAAAAAGGAAAAGCCCGATGGAAAAAGCAATCAAGGAAACGTTGGCTGAGATGCTTCCAAAGACTTTGAAATATAGAGTATTTCATCACGAATCAAAATCTTGCTTCGACCTTCAGATTGTTGACTACTGCAATTGGGCGCTCTATCGGAAATATGACCGTGGTGATGATAGGTCGTATTTGAAAATCAAAAATGCGGTTAAAAGTGAATTTGAAATTTTCAGGACAGGAACCACAACCTATTTTTAAAAACGACCACCCCGCCTACTCTTTCGAGAAAGCCCCATGGGCTTTTATCAGCGAGGTGGTACCTTTAAAATTTTTTGACGCATTCAATACGTCTAATATGCGTCGAATATACGTCTTGTTTACAGCATGTCAATGCTGTATCAAGAAATTCCCTGTAAAACTAAAATATTCCCCCCGCTTTTCCTTCAAAAAACCAACGTTGTTGTTCCGTGCTGAGGTGAGCTTCGTGATATTTTAGTTAATTCATATTTGAATTCACTGGCACAATATTGGCTGTAACCTCCCCTGTGTCAGCAGCGTCATTTAAATTGCCGGAAGGTGTTGATTATAATATACTATAACAAAGTGAGCCGTAACCCTTAACCCGTCCGTTTTATGTTCGACCTCTGCAATAACTGCGTTCACATCCCCTATTTCACGCGCCGCCAATTCCTCTCTCGCCTCGGAATGGGCTTTGGCGCATTGGGGCTGGCCTCGCTCCTGCGCCAGGAGTCGCTTTTTGGCATGGACGCCGACTCCAGCGCGTCGCCCTTGACGCCCAAATCGCCGCCGTTGCCCGCCAAGGCCAAACGCGTCATCCATATTTTTGCCCAGGGCGCACCGTCCCAGGTTGATACATGGGACCCAAAACCCGGCCTCGTCCGGTTCGACGGCCAGGCCATCGGCGGAAAAGGCGTCGCAATGCCTTCCCCATTCAAGTTCACACGCTCCGGTCGTTCCGGCATCGAAGTCAGCGAAGTCTTTCCGAAACTCGCCGCGCACGTCGATGACATGGCCATCATCCGCTCCATGTACACCGACATTCCCGCGCACGAAATCGCCACCGTGATGATGAACACCGGTTCGCGCCAGATTCCCAAGCCGTCCGTCGGTTCGTGGTCGCTTTACGGATTGGGTTCCGAGAACCAAAACATGCCCGGCTTCATTTCCCTTCACAGCGGCGGCGGACTCCCTCCCGGCGGCACGCAAAACTGGGGTTCAGCATTCCTTCCGGGAATTTACCAGGGCACCAGCATCAACACCTCCGCAGGCGACGTCAACAAGATGATTGAAAACATCAGCAGCCCGTACGTCTCCACCGAGGAGCAGCGCCGCCAACTGGATTTGATCCAGCAACTGAACGAACTCCACGCGCAAGACCTCCAAAAAGACGCGCAACTCGAAGCCCGCATCGAAGCCTACGAAATTGCTTTCAAAATGCAGGCCGCCGCATCGGACGCTTTCGATCTCAGCAAGGAACCGCAAAACGTCACCGATCTTTACGGCTCTTCCGCGCAAGGCCGCCAGATGCTCATCGCCCGCCGCCTGCTCGAGCGCGGCGTCCGCTTTGTCCAGGTTTGGGCTGGCGGTTGGGACCACCATCAAGACATCGAAACGAAACTGCCCAACAGCGCGCGCGAAATCGACCAGCCTGTCGCCGGATTTTTGGCCGACCTGAAACAGCGCGGCTTGCTCGACAGCACGCTGGTCATTTGGGGCGGCGAATTTGGCCGAACCCCCACCAAAGACCGCAACGGCGAAGCCAAGCCCGGTCGCGATCACAACGCCAAAGGCTTCAGCATCTGGCTCGCCGGCGGCGGCGTCAAAGGCGGCACAGTCTATGGCGCAACCGACGAAATGGGCGAGAAAGCCGTCGAGAACCCTGTCCACATTCACGACCTTCACGCGACGATTCTAGGCTTGCTCGGCTTCGACCACACGAAGCTGACCTATCGCTACAACGGCCGCGATTTCCGCCTCACCGATGTCTCCGGCAACATCGTCAAAGGCGTAATGGCCTAAATAAGATGAGGCATCGTCACCCACGTTTTGCTCAATACTCCCTCTCCCCGCAGCGAAGCGCGGGGAGAGGGTTGGGGAGAGGGGATTTTTATCTCAACGCTGCTTGTTTCATTGTTGTCTTAGCGATCATTATGATCCTCACGGGCACGACAACGAACGCCCAACCCATCACCCCCGCCGGAAAAGAATTCTTCGAAAACAAAATCCGCCCGATCCTTGTCGATAATTGTTATAAGTGTCACAGTGCCAAAACCGAAAAGTTAAAGGGCAACCTCTCCGTTGAATTCCGCGAAAGCCTCCTCAAAGGCGGCGAAAACGGCCCCGCCATCGTCCCCGGCGATCCCGACAAAAGTCTTTTGATCAAAGCCGTCCGCTACACCGATGCCGATCTCCAAATGCCGCCGCACGACAAAAAGTTGGCCGCCGACCAAATCGCCAATCTCGAACAATGGGTCAAAATGGGCGCGCCTGACCCACGCTCTAGTGGCGCTGGAATGGCCGCGCAAAATTGGGGAAAAAACCGCCGCCAGCACTGGGCCTTTCAACCGATCAAAAAAGTTTCCATCCCCGATGTTTCGCCAACCAGCTGGGTCGCCAATCCCATTGATGCCTTCGTGCTGGCCAAGCTCCAGGAAAACAGCCTCAAGCCAAACCCGCCCGCCGATAAGCGTACTTTAATTCGCCGCGCCACCTATGACTTGACAGGCCTTCCTCCCTCTCCCGAGGAAGTCGATGCTTTCGTAAAGGACAATTCCCCCGACGCATTCGCCAAGGTCGTTGACCGCCTCCTCGCCTCGCCCCAATACGGCGAACGTTGGGGTCGCATCTGGCTCGACACCGCCCGCTATGCCGACACCAAAGGCGATGTGAACAACGGCCAGGACGTCCCAATTTTCCCATACGCCTGGACCTATCGCGATTACGTCATCAAATCGTTCAACGACGACAAACCCTTCAACCGCTTCGTCGTCGAACAAATTGCCGCAGATAAATTGCCCGCCGGAACCGACTCCAGCAAACTCGCCGCCCTCGGTTTCCTCACGCTCGGCCCGCGTTTCAACGACAACAAGAACGATATCATCAATGATCGTATTGACGTCGTCTGCAAAGGGTTTCTCGGATTGACAGTAACATGCGCCCGTTGCCACGACCACAAGTTCGATCCGATTCCTACGATGGATTACTATTCGCTGCGCGGAATTTTCGATAGTTGCGTCGAACCCGCGCAGGAACCGACTCTCGCGGCGATCAAACAAACGCACCAATACGGCGAGTATGCCAAAAAGTTCAACGAAATGAACCTGGAACTCGTCCAGGACGAAGAACAATTCAAAGCCATGAAGCGCGGCGAAAAAAAGAAGGAGCTTCGCAAGGACACCGCCAAACTCCGCCGGCAAATCGCCCAACTCGAATTGTCTGATCCCGGCTCCCCGCCCTGCGCCACCGTCCTATACGACACCACCAAGCCGCACGATTCGCCCGTGTACATTCGCGGCGAGTCTGACAACAAAGGCGACATGGCGCCTCGGCGCTTCCTGGAAATCCTCGCCGGCCCATACCGCCCTCTTTATCGCAACGGCAGCGGTCGCCTCGAACTCGCCCAGTCAATCATTAGTCCCGCCAATCCGTTGACGCCCCGCGTCCTGGTCAATCGCGTCTGGCTTCATCATTTTGGCCAGGGCATCGTGACCACGCCGGACGATTTCGGAAATCAATCCGATCCGCCGAGCCATCCTGAATTGCTGGATTACCTTGCCGCCCGCTTCGAGAACGAAGGTTGGTCAATCAAAAAACTGCATCGTCTGATAATGCTTTCCAACACCTACCAGCAAAGCTCCGCGAACAACCCTCGCTTCGCCCAAATTGACCCTCAAAACCGCTTCCTCTGGCGCGCGAACATCCAGCGCCTGGAATTTGAGGAAATCCGCGACTCCATCCTCGCCATCGGCGGACAATTAGACTTGACGATTGGCGGCCGTCCCGTGCAACTCGACCAGGGCCCGGGCGGCTTCTCCCATCGCCGCACAATTTACGGTCGCGTGGATCGCCGCAACCTCCCCGAAATCTACGGTCAATTCGATTTTGCGAATCCCGACATCACCACCGGCAAACGTTATGACACCACCGTCCCACAGCAGGCGCTGTTCATGATGAACAACCCGCTTGTCGTGGAACTCGGACGTCGCCTCGTCAATCAACCCGAATTTCGCGACGCCCCCGGCGAAGAAGGAAAAATAAAATTCCTCTACGAACACATTTATCAGCGCGATCCCACCGACATCGAAATAAAATTGGCCAGGTCCTTCATCAATGATTCCCCCGCCCCCGAGCAAATCACCGACGCCAGCCGCGACCAGATGAAGGAACAAAAGCAGGATCGCGTCACCCCAAAAAAAGGCGGGCGCGCGATGTCCATGGTCAGCCTCGGCCCGGCCCAGCTTCGCCCCATCGGCACCTGGGTGAAATACGCCCACGCACTCCTCCAGGCCAACGAAGCCATTTTCATCAATTGAGGCGACTCCTATTCTTGACACTTCTGCTGATCGCGCCGCGATGTAGCGCCGCCGATCCGTCCCTGGACTTCGCGCCCCTTGGCCGCCTCATTCTTGCCCATTTCGCCTCCGCTCCCTTCCCGCACCCGCAACGCGCCGCCGGCCATTCCTACGGCACAAACGTTTTTTCCGCCGCCGAACATTATCAGGACAACACTGTCGCGCTCTTCGTGCCAAAAGGATTTCGTCCCCATCGCAAGGTGGATTTCGTCGTCCATTTTCACGGTTGGAACAACAACGTCACCAACGTCCTCCGCAAATATCGCTTGCCCGAACAATTCTCTGCCGCCGCGCGAAACGCCATACTCATCGTCCCGCAAGGCCCATTCAACGCCTCCGATTCCTTCGATGGAAAACTGGAGGATTCCGGAGGCTTCACCCGCCTGATTACCGAAGCGCTGGAAACACTGCGCGCCAATCACATTATTGACAGCAACGAGCCGGGGCGAATCATCCTTTCCGGCCACAGCGGCGGTTACGAAGTTATTTCCACGATCCTCGCCAAAGGCGGCTTGACGAAAAACATCAGCGAAGTCTGGCTCTTCGACGCCCTTTACGGCAAAACCGAGCGATTCGCGCTCTGGTTCGATCATCATCCCGGTCGCTTCATAGACCTATACACGACAAGCGGCGGCACTCAGGACGAATCCAGCGCCCTGATGACTGCGCTCACCGGCAATAACGTCCCCTATTTCAGCGCCGACGAAACCAACGCCACCCCTGCCGATCTCCGCAAAAACCACCTCATTTTTCTCTTCAGCAACCAACCCCACGACGAAGTCATCCAAAACCGCGACACCTTCCGCCACTTCCTCGAATCCAGCTCGCTCCCAGCCCTTTGATCCGCTCCTCTTGACACGACTAACTTAGGAAAACTGTTCTCCTCTCCGTCCTATCTTCTCCCTCTCTTCCACGAAGTGGAGGAGAGGGCCGGGGAGAGGAGGCTCCTTCTCTGTTGTTGTCACTCATTCCCGTTGCCATCGCCAACTCACCGCGTTAAAAATGTCCCATGAAATTCTCGCGAACAATCCTGCTGCTGGCCCTCCTCCTTTCCCGATTCGCCTCCGCCCAATCCACCGAACCCAAACCCGCCGATGACCCTTATTTCGCTCCTCTCTATGTCATCAAAGCACCCCAACCCACCGGCCCCCTCCTCCGTGAAAACGACCGCCTCGCGATCTGCGGCGATTCAATCACCGAACAGCGAATGTATTCCCGCATCATCGAGACCTACCTCACCGTCGCTCATCCCGAATTGAACATCAGCACCCGCCAATTCGGTTGGAGCGGCGAAAAGGCTTCCGGCTTTCTTGCGCGCATGGACAACGACGTTCTCCGCTTCCACCCCACCGTCGCCACCACCTGCTACGGAATGAACGACTTCCAATATCGCCCCTACGAACTTTCCATCGGCCAATCCTACGCCTCAAATATGGTTGACGTTGTCATGAACTTTAAAAGCGCCGGAACGCGCGTCGTCATTGGCTCCCCTGGCTGCATGGGCTTCAGCATTCCCGTCTGGGGAAGCTGGATGAAAGGCGATTTCCTCGAACGCAACACCAGCCTCTGCAACCTGCGCAACATCGACATCGGCATCGCCGAAGATCAACACACCGGATTTGCCGACGTTTTCTGGAACATGTACACCGCCCAATACCACACGCGTCAACTATACGGAACCAACTACACCCTCGCCGGAAAAGACTCCGTCCACCCCGGTTGGGCCGGCCACCTCATCATGGCTTACGCGTTCCTCAAGGCCCTCGATCTCCCCGGCGACATCGGCACATTCACAGTCAATCTCCGCGATCACACCGCCACCGTCTCGCCCGGCCACGAACTGATTTCCTACGACAACGGCTCAATGATCATCCGCAGCAAACGCTACCCTTTCTGCGCCACCGGCTATCCCGACAATCCCGATAGCATTCGCTCCGGAATGGCCCTCGTCCCATTCAATCAAGACCTAAACCGATTCACCCTGATCGTCAATGGAGTGGACCCAAAGAACTACAAAGTAACTTGGGGCGGAATGAGCAAGACCTACACCGCCGCCCAGCTAACCAGCGGAATCAACCTCGCGGAAGACTTTGAAACCAATCCCTTCTCCCGCGCCTTCGCTGCAGTTGATGAAGCCGTCGCCAAAAAACAGGAATTCGAGACCAAACAAATCAAATCCGAATTCCACGGCGACGCTGGCAAAGCCAACATGGAAAAAACCGTCACCGAAACCGAGCGCGAACGCGCCCCCTTGGTAGCCGCCATCAAAACCGCCTTCACCCCCGTCACCCACACCCTCACCATCACCCCCGAATAGAAAGTTTAAAAACTGCTCGCCCGATAAGGCCTTTGACAAGTTGGTGCCAAAATGGCACCTTTCAACTATGGAACATGCAATAGAAGATCCTCGCAAGAGAATCACTGCTCGCGTTTCTGGCAACGTGCGGGACACGCTCGAACAAGCGGCGGAGCTTTTGGGCGCGACGGTGAATCAATTCGTCGTGCAAACTGCCTACACCGAAGCACAGCGTGTGATTGAACGCGAAACTGTCATTCGTCTTTCGCAAAAAGACGCTCACAGGGTGCTTGCCCTTCTTGACACTCCACCCCGCCCCAACAAACGTCTCAAGAACGCAGTTAAATTGTTTAAAGCCACTGTGCGTGCATAAGATCGAACTGCTCGCAAAGTCTCACGACCGGGATGGGTTTGATTGCGGCAGCGAGCCGCTTAATCTCTTTCTCAAACAAACTGCGCGTCAACACGCTGAACGCGGAATCTCGCGCACTTTTGTTTTGGTGGACGAGAACGCCGCCAATCCAAAACCCATTCTTGGCTTTTTCTCGCTCAACATCTGTCAAATAAAATCTGAGACACTGACGCCGATTAACGCCAAAAATCTCCCTCGCAATGTGTCTGGCGTTCGGTTGGGCCGATTGGCTGTTGCAAAGGCGTTCCAACGTCAGGGCATTGGCAAAATATTGTTGGTGGTGGCAATGGAAAAGTTTGTGGAAATTTTCAATCGAGCCGGCGGAATTGGTCTCTTCGTGGATGCAAAGGACCAGGCCGCCAAGCGCTACTACGAGCAATTTGGATTCGTCTCGATGCCTTCAAACGAACTTGAACTATTCCTTCCAATTAAAACAATTCACGAAGCGCTGGCGCAGGAATCCTGACGGTTTTAATTCTCAAACGGCAAAAGAATCTCCGACTGCGAAGCATTCACGCTGTTAAAAAACTCCCGAACTTCCCTCCCCGGTTCCCGCGCAATCAACTCCAGCGGACTCTCCTCGTACCAATCCCGCGGCAACCGGCTGACATACGGCTCCTGTAAAAACCGCTGGCAAAGCAACGCGATCACTCCCCGATCCGTTTCACTGCGAATCAGACGCCCCGCCGCCTGGATCACGCGCGTCATCCCCGGCTGCAAATACGCGTACTCAAACCCCGCCTGCTCCTTCTCGTCAAAATACCGCCGCAACAACTCCCGCTCAAACGTTACTTTCGGCAACCCCGGCGAAACCACATACACCCCTGTCAACAATTCCCCTGGATAATCGACTCCCTCCGCATACATCCCGCCCAACACCGCAAACAGCAGGACCCCGCCCTTCCCCGCCGAAGCCAGCGTCTGCAAAATTGCGTTCCGTTCCTGGTCCGCCGAATTCGGTCGTTGCACCGCCAGCGTCGCGCGCGTCCGCGGCATCTTGCGCGCCACCTGCTCCAAAAATTCGTAGCTCGGAAACAGCGCCAGCGCGTTCCCCTCCTGCGCGTCCGACATTTCCGCGATCAATCCCGCGATCACCCCGAAATTTTTCGCACGCGCCGCGAACGTCGTCCGTGCCTGCGGCAAAATCATCACCTTCCGATTCTCCCGGGGAAATGGAGGCGGCAGAATCAGCGAAGTCGTCCGTTCCCGCTCCAAACCCAGCGTCCGCCGCGTCATCTCCATCGGCGCAAGCGTCGCCGAAAACAGAATGCTTGACGCCGCCGCCCGAAAAACAGGCGCAATCGCCCGCGCCGGGTCCAGGCAAACCAACGCCAGCCGCGCCCCGTCCGCCCGCTTCTCCGAAACGCACGCAAACCCCGGCCCGAACAAATTCAAGATCGCCATGAACCGCTGCCACTCAAAATGCGCGTCAACAATCGGATCATCAGTCACCGCCAGTTTGATCTCCCGCTTCCACGATAAATAACCGACGAATGCCGGCTCCCATTCTTTCCACAATTCGCGCAACGCCGCGATCGGCGGCTCCACTTCCGCAATCCTCTGCTCCGGCGCCCCCGCGCGCAAAATTTCCGCAACCCCTTCAACAATCCGCGTCAACTCCCGAAACAACCCCCCCGATTGCAACAGCAGCCGCCCCGCCACATCCCGAAACGCCGCCTCCAGCAATTCCGGAGAAAAAATTCCCCGCGCGCGATCCGCCAGGTTATGCGCCTCGTCAACTAAAAGAATCGCCTCCCCCAACCCTTCGCGGTCCAGATGCCCCAGCGCCGTCCCCGGATCGAACACATAATTGTAATCCGCCACAATCGCGTCCGCCTTCCGCGCAAGCTCCAATTGCACCTCGAACGGACAAACCTCCTCCTCCTTCGCCTCCGCAAAAACCGCCTCCGGATCGTAATGCGGCAGGCTCGCACGCAATCGCTCAAGAATCTTAGACCGCTCCATCTTCAGCGGATAATTCTTCGCGTACGGACAAAAATCTTCGTGACACAAAACGCGGTCGTTCGCGCACATTTTTTCTTTCGCCCGAATCTGCGCCGTCCGAAACGCCCCGTCGCGATTCATCCCCCGCAAAACCGAAACCGCCATCCGCTGTTGCAGCGTTTTCGACGTCAGAAAAACCACCTGCTTCCCCGACGCCAAACCATGCGCGACCGCCGGATAAAGGCTCGCCGCCGTCTTGCCCGAACCCGTCGGCGCCTCTGCCAGTAAATTTCCGCCCGTCTCCAGCGATTCCCGCACAGCGTCAATCATCAATTTCTGCCCCGGCCTCGGCGCGTTGTGCGGAAACGGCATCGCGCCCGCCGCAATCGCCTTCTGTTCCCGGATTTTCGTTTCCGCCCGCCAGATCGCCAACAGCGCCCGCAAACGCCCCGCAATCCGGTGCTCCATTTCCGATTCGTCATAATCCACCGGCACGCTCAACTCCTCGCCCGACGCCAAATCCACATACACCAGCGACCCCGTTATCGCCGCATTCCCCATGCGACTCCACAAATGGCAATAAACCAGCAGTTGCGTTTTGTGCCGCTCCATCACCGCGCCCGATCCCGGCAAATAAGCCGACTTGAATTCCTCCACCAGCCATCCCCCGCCCGGCTTCGGCGCGCAACCGTCCAGACGCCCCGTCACCAACGCCGTCCAATCCTCGACCGCCCAACGATGTTGCAAATGCACCTCGCTCCGATACTCCGGGAATTTGTCTCGCCGCTCCTTCAAAACCCGCGCGTGCAACTCCGCGCCCAACCCCAGCCGATGCCACCCTTCCCCGCGCTCAAAACCGATGCGCCGGAATTCCTCCTCCTCCGCCAATTCGCGCACCGACACCTCCATCACCCTAGCTTGCTCATCAAATTTCAAACGCCCTCATTCTACACAAGAAATCACTCCGCCGCATGACTAATTCTCCCTCCTTTCCACATAAGTGGAGAAGAGAACGCCAATGATTTCTCAGAAACGGACCTGCACCCCTTGATGTCCACTGTGTCCACTCAGTCCAAGTCGTCCACTGCGTCCACCAGCCCCCGTTCGCACACGAAATATGCGCCCGAATCTCCCCGCTCCCTTCAACTCCCTCTCTTCCACGAAGTGGAGGAGAGGGGCCGGGGAGAGGAGGCTTTTTTCTCGTTTTGAAAAAATCGTAGCAGTGCTTACACGCGCCCTGCTATGGTTTTTAAATGATTACCGAATTATCTTTTGTCGGCGCGCCCGTCACGGACCTCAAACGCTCCCGCGAATTTTACGAAAACATCCTCGGCCTCAAAGTGACCCACATATCCGCCGGCGGCGCATGGATCGAATACGACATCGGCGCCGCGACTTTTTGCATCGGTTCCTACCCCGAATGGAAACCCTCCGGCGACGGCACAATGGCCGCCTTTGAAGTAGACGATCTCGACGCCGAAATGGCGCGCCTTAAATCCCTCGGCGTAAACGTATTCATGGACACCTTCGACACCCCCGTCTGCCGCTGCGCCATGATCACCGACCCCGACGGCAACAAACTAATGATCCACAAACGCAAAAGTTAGCAATCTGACAGACTGCGGCTCGCCAACAGATTCAAGATGGGCGGTCGGGTCCACTACGGCACGTAAATGGCCCGGAAGAACCCCGCATTACCGGAGCCAGTGGCGTTTTGCGTGTTCGTCGTCGCGGTGGGGACAAACAACGCGCCGAGGTTGGTCCAAGGGCCGGTGACCAGCGGGCTAAACTCCAGTTGGTAATTGTCGTAGGGCGCGAGATTAGCTAAGTTCAGTTGAATCACCGGAGTCACGAGGGGGCCAAAAAACATCGCCGAAATGGCAATCGTGGGCTGCGGAATGAAAGGCGGTGCGATGACGATGACTGGCGGGTTGGTATAGTCGGAACCCGCGTCAAGAATGTTGACGGCGACCACGACCCCGTTGGTGACCACGGCCACAGCTTCAGCCCCAGTGCCGTCGCCACCGATGATTCTCACGGATGGCGTGTTCGTGTAGCCGTAGCCGCCATCGGTTATGTTCGCGCCTACGACAAAGCCATTTTCCACAACAGCAGTGGCCGTCGCGGTGGAGGGAGTCGATTGCACTCCACAAACGCCGTCATGCACCACGTCGAGTCCAACGATTGGAACGATGGCGGCTCCTCCCTGCAATGTGCCGTTGTTCCCGTTGGTGGTTAGATCATCAGAGGTGCCGCTGTCAAAATTCCAGTACCCCACCAGATTGGATTCAGTACCCGTCAAAACGCAAAAGCGATCATCAGCTATTTCAGCGCCGCTCCGGTTGGTGTTCCAAATGCGGATTTCATCCTCATATCCCGCACTACGAACTGCCAGCGACACACCGCCAAAAACAAGAGGAAGTGTCGTCTGGCGCATAGTCAATCCAAGAAACGGCGCCCCACTATACGCAGTAGAAACAGCGGCCAAACCACCATTTGTATATAGTGCCAGACCAGCGTTTGTGCTGTATGTCGCGGCGACATGGGTCCAAGCGTTTGTTGAAATGGGCGCAATGATTTCGGCAAAGTCGGGTTGGTTCGTGCCTACCGGCAGTGAAAAATAAACGGCGAAATCCACGCCGCTTGGGTTCCATTTCAACTCATACGTTCGTTGGCTAACACCGGACTGGCCGTCAGATTTGGAAATGAACCATCCTGTTGTTCCCGTGGGAAATAGCCATGCTTCGACAGTGATTGCGTCAGGAGGTTGCAAAGCGCTTGAACTGGTAACGGTCACATAGGCGGACGTGCCGTTCAAATCAAGCACTTGATTGGTTAGCTGGGCAGATGCACTGAAGTTCAGCCAATGTAAAGTGACAGCGCAAAGCAGGAGGCTGAGGCCGCTGCACCTTCCTATGGTCGTTTTCATAGACCATTTTATCGGCTGCTTTTGGTCAACGCTTAATCGAACCTGTTCGGATGACAACGTTTTTGCATACAATCCAATAGGCTGAGAAAATGTAGTAAAGGATCATAAAGGTTTGCGTGCAGCATTACCCTGCCCCTTGCAAGGTCGGTCTATACCGGTCGTGACGACGCCGAAATCAGAGTTTTTCGATTGTCACGACCGGGCGTTTTCGCCACAGTTCCCGCTCTTATGCGTCGGGTAAACATTGGCATGATTGGCGGCGGCACGGTCGGCAGCGGAGTTTATCATCATCTCCGCAACAACGGCCCGCTCCTGGAATCGCGTCTCGGCCTCAAACTCGGTTTGGCCAAAGTCGCGGTAAAAGCCTTCGACGAACCCCGCGCCTACCCTATCGAACAGTCCCTGATGACCACCGACTGGGCCACAGTCGTCAACGACCCCAAAGTCGATATCATCATCGAACTGGTCGGCGGCATCAATCTCGCCAAGACAATGATCTTGGCGGCGCTCAAGCTGGGCAAGCCCGTCATCACCGCCAATAAAGCTCTGATTTCCGCGCACGGCCAGGAACTCTTCGCCGCAGCCGCGCAATACAAAACCAACGTCTATTACGAAGCCAGCGTCGCCGGCGGCATCCCGATCATTAAAGCCCTCCGCGAAGGTTTCGTCGGCAACCGCATCACAAACATTTACGGAATCGTCAATGGAACCTGTAATTACATTCTGACCCGGATGAAACTCGAAAAATCCGACTTCGAGCCGACCCTCCACGAAGCCCAGCGTCTCGGTTATGCCGAAGCCGACCCGTCGCTCGACATTGACGGCTTCGATTCCGAGCACAAAATCGGAATCCTCGCCTCGCTCGCCCACGGATTTTGGGTCGATCCCTCGAAGATTTACGTCGAAGGCATCCGTTCGATCACGCGGACCGACATCGAATTCGCCGGAAAACTCGGGTACACAATAAAACTGCTCGGCGTCGTCAAGTCCGCGCCCGGCCAAGCCAAAAAAAGCAAGGCGATCCAGGTTTCAGTTTATCCAGCCCTCGTGCCCAACGAACACGTCCTCGCAAGCGTCAATCATGTTTTCAACGCCGTTTTTGTTCGCGGCGATGTTGTCGGCGACACATTGTTTTACGGGCGCGGCGCGGGCAAGGACGCCACAGCCAGCGCGGTCCTGAGCGATATCGCCGACGCCGCGCTCGACCTCAAACACGGCACCTGCGATCGTGTGCCGCCATTCGTCCCGCACGACCACGAAGCCTCCGTCCTGCCCATCGACCAGGTCGTTTCACGATATTACCTCCGCCTCAATGTAGTTGACAAACCCGGTACACTCGCAAAAGTCGCCGCGATCCTTGCAGCCAACAAAATCGGCATTTCCTCCGTGATTCAACCCGAAGGCCACGAAGGCCAAAGCGTCCCGCTGATTTTAATGATCCACGACGCCCCGAATTCCGCGATGCGCAAGGCCCTCGCAAAAATCTCCAAGCTCCCCGTCGTCAAAGGACCGCCTGTTATGCTGCGCGTTGAAAATTTCGACCAATGAACTCCATCCTCCCATCCCAAGGCAACCGTTGGCGCGGCGTCATCCACGCCTACCGCGCCCATCTTCCGGTAACAGACGCCACCCCCGTCGTTTCGCTTAACGAAGGAAACACCCCGCTCGTGCGCGTCGATAATTTTGTCCGTGCCATCGGCGGCAATTTTGAACTCTGGCTCAAATACGAAGGCGTCAATCCCACCTGCTCCTTCAAAGATCGCGGAATGACCGTCGCCGTTTCCAAGGCAAAAGAGCGCGGCTCCAGCGTCGTCCTTTGCGCCAGCACTGGCAACACCTCTGCCTCAGCCGCCGCCTACGCCGCGCGCGCGGGGCTCAAGTGCGTCGTCCTCCTGCCCCAGGGCAACATCGCCCTCGGAAAATTGGCCCAGGCGCTAATGTACGGCGCAACAACCATCTCCATCAAAGGAAATTTCGACGACGCCCTGCGAATCGTCCGCGAACTCTCCCATGAACCGAGCGTCGAAGTTGTCAACAGCATAAATCCCGTGCGCATCGAAGGCCAGAAAACGGCCGCGTTTGAAATCTGTGACCAACTCGGTCGCGCGCCCGATTTCCATTTCCTCCCCGTCGGCAACGCCGGCAACATCACCGCCTACTGGAAAGGTTACCGTCAATATTATTCCGCGCGCGCCATCGACAGGCTTCCGCGGATGTTCGGATTCCAGGCCGCCGGCGCAGCCCCCATTGTCCTCGGTCATCCAGTCAACAATCCCACGACCATCGCCACCGCCATCCGCATCGGCAACCCGGCCAGTTGGGAACCCGCCAGCGCGGCATTGAAGGAATCCAATGGATTTATTGACAAAGCCACCGACGAAGAAATTCTCGCCGCCTACAAACTCATCGCGCGCACCGACGGCATCTTTGTCGAACCCGCGTCAGCCGCCTGCCTCGCCGGAATCATTCAGTGCCACAAAGCGGGAAAAATCCCCGAAGGCAGCGTCATCGCCGCAACCATGACCGGCCACGGCCTCAAAGACCCCGACACAGCAATTAGCAGCGCCGGATTCGAGGCAATAGTCGTCGAGCCAAAAAAAGAAGCCGTCTTAAAAGTGATCGGCTTGTGAGCTATTGGTCATTAGCTGAATTGACGCATGATTTTGTTGACTGGTAGGGACGGCTCGCCGAGCCGTCCACAGTGCGTATGAACTCTCCAGTTCCACCTCCTCTGCCAAAAAATCCGAAAGGATCATGGACTCGATTTCAAACTCTCGCGAACGGCGTGGCTTTAACGTGTGTCGTTGTCGTCGGCCTATTGATTTTTTTACGTATCCTGGGTCTTCTTCGTCCATTTTCGATTCCGACAGGAGCGATGACTCCCGCCGTCTCTCCCGGCGACCATTTAGTCATGGAAGGCATTACTTTTCTGGCGCGCGAACCTCAACGCGGGGACATCGTCATTTTCAAAACCGACGGCATTCCTCAACTTGCCAAATCGGAATTTTTTGCAAAAAGAATCGCTGGGTTGCCTGACGATCATTTACTGATCAACCAGGGCAAGCTTTTCATCAACACCAAACATGTTGTAATAAACAACGCGACAGGAGAGATCGCATACAACACTCCGCCCGGCTCTGACATGCTTCACCTACAGACCAACGTTATCGTGCCAGAAGGCCAATATTTCGTCCTGGGGGATAATTCGCTGAACAGCCTGGACAGCCGTTTCTGGGGAAGCGTCCCGCGCGCTAATATTATCGGCAAAGTCGCCTTCTGCTATTGGCCGCCTAACAGAATCGGCCCGATAAAATGACCTCTGTGCGGAATTTTTAGCGTCTTTTGAAGTGCTTTGTCGAAGAATCGTCCGTCTTCCGTTCTCTTTTTCTCTGCTGCCTCAGCTTGCTCGTGTTAAACGTCTTCTTTACACGCGGCTCGACCACCCTCCGCCATTTCCTTAATTCTAAGCTGAGCCATCCCGTCTAAACTTTCCCATCTTTTTCTTCTCCATCCGCGTCATCAGTGAAATCCGTGGTTAAATTCCTACGCCACTCGAAACTTCCCCTCCACTTCGTCTTCCAAGTCAGGTTCTTCTATGGGCCCCTTCGGTTGGCTCGGCGCAAGATTTGCAACCAGACGGTCGCCCGCCTCAATTTGTTCTGGAGACATTTCCGTCTTCCATTCCGTTAAAAGCTCTACGCTGGTTGGAATCGCGCGTTTCGCGGCAAGGCTCATCCATGTGTAAGCCTCAACATAATCCGCATCCGTCCCGCGACCGTAGAAATAGCAAAGCGCAAGTTCAAACTCCGATTGTGCCAACCCCTTCTTCGCCGCCGCCCGAAACCACTTGAACGCCTCCGCCGGGTCAATCTCAACCCCCAACCCGTCCTGACAACACTTGCCCAGATTATATTCCGCCTCACCCGAACCCTGCGCAGCCGCCTTGCGAAACCACTCCACCGCCTCGACCTGGTCCTGAGCCACGCCCTTGCCCAACTGCAAACAAGACGCCAGACTGACCTCCCCGGCAGGGTCGCCCGCTTCTGCGGCTTTCCGAAACCAAAACACCGCCTCCTCCTGGTTCGCGGAAATTCCTAAACCCTTTTGCAGACAAAGACCAAGACTCACCTGCGCGCCGGAGTTCCCCTGCTCCGCCGCAAGCCGAAACGATTTGACCGCCGCCTGATAATCCTGCCCAACCCCCTGTCCGTTCGCATAACAAACACCCATGCTGAATTGCCCGCGTTGATCACCCAGTCTGGCGGCCTCTCCGAACCAATGTGCCGCCTCGGCATAATCCTGCTCCACGCCATCCCCATCAGAATAGCACGTCGCCAATTGGATTTGCGCCTCGATATTCCCCTTGCGGGCCGCGGTAATCATCTGCGCATGACGCCCCTTCAGCACCGTGCGCGCCTTCGCCGGTTCCTTGCGCTTTTTCGCAGCCGCAAAAAGTCCTTTGACGCCAAAGACGATCCCATAAAAGCCCATACAAATGACCTTTAAAAATTTCATCTGCCTCCTTTCCTGACTAAAACCAACACTGCCGGACCGAAGCCCCGAGTCCGGCTAAATCCCCATGTTCGCAAGCATGCTGGCAATACGATTCACCACCGCAACCAGGCTCGGATGACTCTTCTCAAAACCATCCACAGACGATTCAAGACCGCCAATGGAATGCCCGATCAAATCGGGATTTCGGGCCTCTCGCGTCGCCTCCCGCGCCGAAATTTCGGCAAAGGACGCAATGCTTTCCGCCTGCTCCTGATGCGTTTTCGAGAGTTCGCCCACCTCCGACTTCAATTGCCCGAGCAACCCCAACAACTCAGCCCGATGCGCCTCATCACAAGAGGCGGATTTTTCAATCCGTGCCTGAATCTTTGAAATCGTCTCGTCCAACATAACCGTGCTTCAACCCAATATATCTGACAATTCCCCAACCCGCAAATTGAAACAACCGCACAAATCGAATGGTTGCCCTTGGTGTCCATCATGTCGATTTCGTCCACTGCGTCCACGTCATCTCCCTCTCTTCCACGCAAGTGGAGTGGTATCCACTTGGGGTCGTACTTTCACAATTTCACATTTTGAATTTGTTTTGCACTCACCAATCAAGCTGAACGTAAAATTGTGCATGTATGGCCCAAATTTTAGTGTCGCGGGTGAAAAAGTGAAGCAATCTGGAACCCGTCGGCAATCGACTGAGCGCGGGTATAACTGTAAAGGATTTTCTCGTCATTCACGGCGCAAACTCTGTTAGGCGATCCAGCCTAAGGTCATGGTCGTCTGCCGCCTTGAAACTGCAGCCATACCTTTGCGCCGCACTTCTATCACTGCCTCGCAGCTTGACCGATGCGTAGCCTCAATGTCAAGCAATTTGTATAATTACTATGTTCTGACCCCTTTAGGGCCAGTGGCAAACGCTGGACGTTTATCTCAACGACGGTCGAGTGGAAATCGACAACAATCTGGTCGAAAATGCCATTCGTCCGACGGCCCTTGGCAAGAATTATGCCGAGGTGTTAATTATGCGGAGGTGTGACGCCTCTCTTGGCGAGGTCGAGGGATTTTCGAGTTTGGGCCGGAGCACAACTGCGCATAACTAAAGCTGGTCC
>DASXZW010000107.1:0-15074 GCA_036501665.1 Verrucomicrobiia bacterium | reverse complement strand
ATTTTTGAGTTCTGGCAAGGCTTTGGCGACAGAGCATATCCAAAGTGATCTGCGATGGAGCCGAAACGCCGCCAGAACTCAAAAAGACCGCTCTTTTTCATTAGATTCAAACGGCCACAGAATTTCTTTAATTGCTCTAGGGCAGAAACGTCTAAAATGCCTTCCCGAACACCACTATTTACTCCCTCTCCTCCATACACTTATGGGGGAGAGGGCCGGGGAGAGGAGGCTCTCTCAACAGGTTCATGATATAGAGGCCCTTTCTCTTAAAGGCTCTTCTCAAATGCCCCCTCCTCATTCCTCGCAGGGAGAGGAGGAAAAACCGGACCTTTTTATGAATTTAGATGCGTCTGCCCTGGTAATTCCTTTTCATCTTGTCAAAACTCAGCGGTAGGACCGCACCGATCTGTCTTAATCTTACCCAATGCGACTAAACCTTGCTTCGTTGAACCCCGCCCAGCGGCAGGCGGTCGAAACCACCGAGGGTCCCGTCCTGATCCTGGCAGGCGCAGGCACGGGCAAAACTCGCGTCATCACCTATCGCGTCGCTCGAATGGTCGAAAAGGGCATCGCCCCCGGACACATTCTTGCCGTCACATTTACGAACAAGGCCGCCCGCGAAATGCGCGAGCGCATCACTGAACTTCTTGGCGCGCCTCGCAAAGCCAGCGACGGCACGCAGGCCCCGCGCCCGACCATCTGCACGTTTCACTCGCTGTGTGTGCGAATCCTGCGCCAGCACATCGAGCGGCTTGGATACAAGAAGAATTTCGTCATTTACAGCGAAACGGAGCAATTGGGCGCGATCAAAAAAATCCTCAGCCACATTTCGGACAAAACCCAGAAGGTCGATCCCGGCGCGGTGCTGTCGATGCTCAGCCGCTATCGCAACGGAGGCCAGCGCGCCTCCGCCATGTCGGACCCAAACACCGCCGCGATGGCGCAGCACATTCTGCTTCGCTACCAAAGCGCCTTGCGCGCCTGCAACGCCGTCGATTTCGACGATTTGATATTGTTGACCCTGAAACTTTTCACCGATCATCCGGACATTCTCGAAACCTGCCGCCGCCAATACCAATACGTCATGGTCGATGAGTATCAGGACACCAACGCCTCGCAGTTTCAGTTGGTGCATGGCCTGACTTCCGCGCATCGGAATCTCTGCGTCGTTGGCGACGACGATCAAAGCATCTACGGCTGGCGCGGCGCGGAAATCGCCAATCTGCTGGAGCTGGAAAAATATTTTCCAGGCGTCAAAGTCGTCAAGCTTGAGCAAAATTACCGTTCCACCACCACCATCCTTTCCGCCGCCAATGCTGTCATAAAGAATAACCCGCGCCGCCGCGGGAAAAATCTCTGGTCGGAAAAAGGCGAAGGCGCGAAAATCGTCCTGAACGCCTTCGACAGCGATGAAGAAGAGGCGCGGCGCATCGCTGAGGAGATCGAGTTCGCCCGGATGGCCCGGCGCGTCCCGTGGAGTGAACAGGCGATATTGTTCCGCACCAACCAACAGGCGCGCCCCATCGAAACCGCGTTGCGCCAGGCCAACATTCGCTATCATCTTGTCGGCGGGCAAAGTTATTTTGACAGGCGCGAAATCAAGGATTTCCTCGCCTACATAAAACTTTTCGTCAATCCCAACGACGACATCAGCCTCCTCCGCATCGCGAATGTCCCCGCTCGTGGCCTGAGCGATGTCACGATGGAACGCCTGATCGCCGCCAGCCACGAACGCAATTGTTCCGTCTTCGCCGCGATGCGCCACACAGATGTCCAGGCCAGTTTCGTGCCCAGGACCCGCGAGGCAATTCAGTCCTTTCTCGAATTGATCGAAACGCACCGATCCAAGTTGCAAACGCGTCAGATCACTTCGCTGGCCGCCTGGGCGCGGACATTCATGGAGGAAATCGGCTACGCCGCCGAAATCCGCCGGGCGGAAAAAACGCCCGAAGCCGCCGACAACCGCCTCGAAAACCTTCGCGAATTGACCGACACCCTCCCCGAAACCATCGTCGATCCCGAAGTGCAATTGCAGGATTTCCTGGAAGACTTGAGCCTCGATTCAGATCGCGCGGAAGACAAAGAAAATACCGGCGACGCTGTTACGCTGATCACGATTCACAGTTGCAAAGGCCTGGAATTTCCGCATGTGCATATCGTCGGGCTTGAAGACGGACTTTTCCCGCACTCGCGCTCAAAAGTGGAGGGGACGCTCGATGAGGAGCGCAGGTTGTTTTACGTCGCCGTCACGAGGGCCATGCAAACGTTGTCGCTGAGCCATTGCAATTCGCGGAAAAAATATGGACAGGCCCTGCCTTGCCACCCTTCGCAATTTCTTCGTGAGATCCCACCGGAATTTGTGGAAACCGACGCCGACAAGCAAAAAGCGCCTGTCGCAAAAGACAGCGCAAAAGACCTTTTCGCCGCGATGCGAATGGCCGCTGGATAAGTTGTCAGTTTAAGCCAAGGGCGGCTTTTCCTTGTGCCAACCGGTGCTTTGCTCGTAAGCGTGAGCGAGGCGCAAAATCATTTCCTCCCCAAAAGGTTTGCCGAGGAGTTGCAAACCAATCGGAAGTTTTGGATTTTTCGTAAAACCGCATGGCAGACTGATGCCACAAATTCCCGCCAAGTTGCACGAGATCGTAAAAATATCGGACAGATACATTTGAAGCGGGTCGTCGGCTTTTTCTCCCAGCTTGAACGCCGCCGTCGGCGAGGTCGGCGTGACAATCGCTTCGACTTTCTCGAACGCCTCCAGAAAATCCCGCCGAATCAAAGTGCGGACTTTTTGCGCCCGCAAATAATAAGCGTCGTGATAGCCGCTGCTTAAAACCGAAGCGCCGAGGATCACGCGGCGTTTCACCTCCGCGCCGAACCCTGCGCCGCGCGTTTTGGAATACATCTCGATCACGTCGCGGCCTTCGACTCGCGTTCCATAGCGGACGCCGTCAAATCGCGCCAGATTCGAGCTGGCCTCAGCAGTTGCTACGATATAATACGTCGCCACCGCGTAGTCCGTGTGCGGCAGCGAAATTTCCACAATCTCTGCGCCCAGTTTCTCATACTGACTTATCGCGCTTTTCACAGCGGCGCTGACTTCCGGGTCAAGGCCGCCCACCATATATTCTTTGGCGATCCCGAGTTTGACGCCTTTGATTTGCCCATTGAGCGACGACGCGTAATCTGGCACTGCCTGTTGGACGCTCGTGGAATCGCGCGGGTCATAACCGCTCATCGCGCCGAGAACCAGGGCGGTGTCCCGAACTTCTCGGGAAAATGACCCAATTTGGTCGAGTGACGATGCGAACGCCACCAACCCGTAGCGCGAGACGCGCCCGTAAGTCGGCTTCATCCCGACGCACCCGCAGAGCGCCGCCGGTTGGCGAATCGAACCGCCCGTATCCGTGCCCAGCGCGGCGACGCATTCGCCCGCAGCCACAGCCGCGGCGGAACCGCCGGAAGAACCTCCGGGGATGCGCGTCGTGTCCCACGGATTGTGCGTCGGGCCGAACGCGGAATTCTCGGTGGAACTTCCCATTGCGAATTCATCCATGTTCAACCGGCCAAAGATAATCGCCCCTGCCTCCTGGAGTTTTTCCACCGCTGTCGCGCTGTACGGAGAAATAAAATTGCCCAAAATCTTCGACCCGCAATTGAGCGGTTGGTTGCGCACGGCCAGCACATCCTTGACAGCGATCGGAATGCCCAACAATGGTTTCGCTTTATGCGTCGCCCCGCTTGAAATGGCTTTGTCCGCCGCGTCCGCCTGGGCAAGCGCCTCCGCTTTGTCAATACTGATAAAAGCATGGATCTTCCCGTCGATGCGTTCGGTCCGGTCGAGGCATGCCTGCATGATTTCACGCGCGGAAATCTCGCGACGCGCGAGCATCGCGCTTAATTCGGAAATGGAACGGTCGTTGAGCATGTGCGCCTCGGTCACTCGACAATTTTCGGCGTCATGAACAACCCGTTGGCTTTGGCGGGCGCGTTGCGCAGCGCTTCTTCATTGGTGAGCGAAGGTCGGATTTCGTCGGCCCGAAAGACATTGACCATTGGGACCGCGTGCGCCGTCGGCTCGATCCCGGTCACGTCAAGTTCCTTCAACTTGTCGATGTATCCCATGATGTGCGTGAGTTGCGCCCCGAATTTTTCCTCCTCTTCGGGCGTCAAGGCGATGCGCGCCAGATGCGCCACATATTTTACGTCAAAATCGCTCGGCATTTGCTTATCTTTCAGGCCTCGTCGAATTTGCGTTTCATCAGTTCCTCGATGGCGTCCATTGCAGTATGGCAATCCGCGCCTTCGCACGAGACGAGGAGCTTGGTGCCGGGGCCGGCGGCCAGCATCATCAAGCCCATGATGCTTTTTCCGTTCACCTTTTCGCCTCCTTTTTCAACCATGATCTCGCAAGTGAACTTATTGGCGACTTTGACAAACATCGCCGCGGGACGGGCATGGATTCCCAACTTGTTGAGAACAACAAGTTCGCGGTCCACGGCCTGCGCGCCGCCTGTTTTTTTGGCACTGCTCATCGGGCGCAATGTTGGATGCGAAGCGGCTTATTTGCCATGAAAATCATATTTGGACGTTTCCAGCCATTTGCGCCAGCAACCGGTCGTTTAATTCCTTCGCGGGATTGCGGCCCGAAGACTTCAGTTTGATATGGAACGCCGCCACTTCGATCAGCCGGGCCAGGTCCCGCCCCGGCCTCACCGGAATGATGATATGCGGCACTTCCACCCCGAGAATTTTGACCGTCTGCTGTTCCATGCCGAGACGATCAACGTCCGGCACATCTTCCCATTGTTTTAGGGTGACAACCAAGTCAACAACTTTTTCCGTGCGAATGCTGCGGACGCCGAACATGTCCGCGACGTTGATAATCCCGATGCCGCGAACTTCCATGTGATTGCGGGTGACTTCCGCGCTGGTGCCGAGAATCTCACGACCATCGATCAACGTCACACGCGTGATGTCGTCGGAAACAAGGCTGTAACCACGCTCGATCAACGCCAGGACGCTCTCGCTCTTGCCAATGCCGCTTTCGCCGCGAATGATGACGCCCACGCCCAAAATATCGACCATGCTCCCGATCTCCGTGCCGCGCGGTGCGAATGACATTTCGAGCGCCAGCGTCGCCATGTTGACCAGCTTCATCGTTATTAGCGGAGACGAAAATATCGGCACTTGCGCCTGTTCAGCGGCGCGAAGGAACAATTTATCCGGATGAAGATTGCGCGAAAAAATGATCCCCGGAATTTTGTATGAAAAAAGATTCTTGTAACGCGCCATGCGCTCCTCGGGAGGAATCGTCTTGAGAAACCAGCACTCCGCATTCCCGAAAACTTGCAAACGCTTATTGGCAAAATACTTGGTGAATCCCGCCAATGCCAGGCCGGGGCGGTTCACCGTCGGCTCGCGGATGATCCTTTTTAAACCGGTCGCTCCCGCAACCAGCCTCATCGACAAGCTGTGAGCTTGCTCCGTGTAAAATCGTTCGACTGTAAGGGTGTCGCGCTGCATCGGGAACGGATTGTACTGAAAGCGCTCTTACTAGTCAGGCAAAAAAGCGCCCGCCATGATGTGGATTTTTCTAGTGCCCATTCTTGCTCCAGCTTCAGAAAGTTTTCTGCTGCGCTTTTCGCGTCTTTCGCGTGGTTCGCGGTTAAAAAGTTTTCTTATGGGAGGTTTTGGGATTGCTTGAGCAGCTTGCGACGCCACCTGTTTTGTGCTCGAATCAAGCATGGCCGGCCAGAATGATTTCAAAGGTGGAAAGCGCACATGGCTCGCTCGCGCCCTTAGTGGAACGTCGCGCGCGGCCCTTGTTATCTGGCTCCTGGCGTTGCTCGCCTGGACCATTTTTTTCACACGACTCAACAAGGCCAGGGAAGCGAATCCCGCGCCCGCAAAATCCACAGCGCAATCGGAAGCTGACCGTGCGGCCAAATTGCAACGCGCCCGGGCCGCAAGCTACATCAAGCCCACCGTCTCGGCGCGAATGGGCGATGTCGATCCTGGCGGGAAGTATTTCGGCCAGGTCCCCGACCCCGCAAAGACGCGGCACTATTATATCGCCGTCGAATCGGACAAGTGGGATTACCTTCCCAGCGGCTCAGACCCGGTTTGCGGAATTCCCCTCACGCCAGATATTCTTGGAAATCATAGCGTCTGGAAAGCGCGCTATTTTCAGTACACCGACGCTTCTTTTACCAAGCGCGTCCCACAAACATCCCGGCTTGGAATCCTCGGCCCGGTCTTGCGCGGAGTCGTTGGCGAATATTTGGCGGTGACATTTCTCAACCGCGAGATCGGTGGCGTTTATTCCATGCACCCACACGGTGTCAAGTATGACAAGGACAGCGAGGGAAGTTATCATAGCGATTTCGCCGACAAGGCCGCTCCACGCGATGCAAAAAATTCCGATGGCGCGACTTCTTTCCAGGGACGTGGCGCGGCAATCGGTTACAACGCGCGGTTCACCTACGTCTGGTATCTGGATGAATCCTCCGGTCCGTTGCCGTCGGAACCCAGTTCAAAGGCATGGCTTTACCACAGTCACGTCAACGCGGAAAGCGAGGCCAACGCCGGCCTGGAAGGATTCATCATCGTCACCGACCCGAAACGAGCCCGTCCGGACGGCACTCCCGTCGATGTCGATCGTGAGATGGCCGCTCTTTTTATGATTTACGATGAGAGCGGACTAAACGCAGAGGCGCAGGAGCGATTGGCAGCTTCCGGCGACAGCGAACAATGGATCAATTTCCAAAAAATGCGCGAAGCCGGTCAGCGCCACGCCATCAACGGTTACATTTACGGCAATCTTCCCGGCCTTGACATGAACGAAGGCGAGCGCGTGCGCTGGTATCTTTTCGGACTCGGCTCGGAAAACGATCTTCACACCGCCCACTGGCACGGTCTTCGCGCCGTGGAGGACGGTCGTCGCACCGACACTGTGGAACTTCTCCCGGCAAGCATGAAAGTCGCCGATATGGTCGCGGACAACCCCGGCTCATGGTTATTTCATTGCCACGTTGCCGAGCACATGGCCAACGGCATGTTTGCGCGCGTCACCGTCTATCCAACAAACGCGCCTGGAGTAAGCCGCGATCCCGAAAAAGCATTCTTCGGTTTGCAATGATCGTGAGTCAGTCTGATTCCGCTCCTCGCCTCCAAAATTATTGATGGCTTGCCTTCCTGGGTAAATCTGTTTTTGTTGACGAACAAATAACAGAAAAGAAAGGAACCTCACCTATGTCAAAATCACATGCTGGCCCGTCGCGCGGACGAAAGAACGAGACAATCGAATCCAGAAGCGATCTCGGCCGGGACGCGGTTGCTGAAATCTCAAAATCGTTGCGCCATTTGCTGGCAGACGTTTTCGCTCTTTATCTGAAAACCAAAAATTTCCACTGGCATATGAGCGGGAAGCATTTTCGGGATTATCATTTGCTCCTCGATGAACACGGCGACCAGATTTACGCGATGACGGATGACATCGCGGAACGCGCCCGGAAGCTCGGCGGCCAAAGCCTGCATTCCATCAGCGATATTTCGCAGCACCAACGCCTCAAGGACAATAACGCCGAATTCGTTGACCCTCACGATATGTTGTCAGAACTTTGCGGCGACAACCAGGAACTGACCAGGTTCCTGCGCGCGACGCACAAAATCTGCGACGACCACAACGATTCCGCCACCGCCAGCCTGATTGAGAATTGGATCGACGAAACTGAGCGGCGAACCTGTTTTCTGTCAAAAATTGTCGGTGACAAATAAGTAATCAACCAGATATACGTTCACTATTTAGCCTTTAGAACTGGCAATAAGTTCTGCGAAAAAAACGGTTCCTGCGTACACCAAAAGATATAATTGACTTTTAGGTAGCCGGTTGCGAATTCAATCATTTCGGTGACGGTTATCTGCTGGCCGGTTTTAGGATTTTTGCTCTCGTAGTTGCCATCCTGGGCGGCGATCCCGATCGGGATTTTGCCTGATGCCTCGCGAATGAGCGGATAGGAATTCGCCATTTGAAACGGCCTGTAAGGCAAAAGATCAGGACCGCCCACTGCCACGTTTAATTCTTCCGCCGCTCGATACACGCTCTGAAGATAACTCACATCGCCTGGCATGAAGTTGGCATATTGCATCGCGACCGAATGCGGAAACGCGCGCTTCAAGATCGTCATATTGGTCAACACGGCGTCGCGATAAGTTTCCGCGGTGAAGCCTAGCGGGCACAATTTCCCGGTCAGAGGAATATCAACTGCCGTCTCAGAAAGATTAATTCCCTCGATTTTGCCGTCGAACTCCCGGCCCAGCGCGAAAAGCAGTTTGTGCAATCTTTCCTGCACCGCCGGATCCCATCGGCGGGCGACCCAACCTTGAATTCTGGCGTGGTCCTGATCGTCGTTATCGATGTCGAATTGGTTGTTTGCGCCGCCATGAAATCGGGGGTCTTCCATCAAGTAACGCGGCACAGGCACACGGTCGGGGCTGAACGAGGAATCTCCGAGTTGGATAAACAGCTTCTTATCCTTGGATTTTAAAAATGCCAGGTCGCGCTTAATATCGGCAAAGTCATATTGGTCTTTCTGATGCTCCAATTGCCGCCAGGAATATTTTAATTGCGCCCCCTCAAAAGCCTTGGTGTCGAGGAACTCGGCATTGGTTATCTGTTCCCTGTCCATGCCGAAAAACACATAATGGTGAACCTCCGCTGACATGGTGGTCGCTGCGAAGGCAAAAATGGCATGAAAGCATTTCTTCAATAAGAATTTAACTTTCATGACATTATCGGTTCAAAGGCACAGCCCACTTGGATTATGCGTCCAAGGATTTAATCAAATAGCAAAAAAGGGAAATGAATTTATTCTGCGCGAATTGTCAGAGCTATTCTCTACAATTTAGCAGCGAAATTTACTGGCAGTCTTGATCTCAAGGGGCTTTAAGAACGCCTGAAACACTGCACGATCAGATTGTAACACGCATTGACGGACTCGTTTCGTGCGCGTCAACTCGTGCAGAGCGCGGCACTTTTACTTCCTTGTCAAGGCGCTCCGCCAGGCGTTCGCGTTCACGGTCGAGGTCGTGGTGGGACTGCACGTTGAGCCAGAATTCCGGCGACATTCGAAAATAAATACCGAGCCGCAACGCTGTGTCCGCGGTGATGGCGCGTCGGCCTTTCAGAATCTGGTTGATGCGTCCGGGCGGCACTCCGATGTCCTTGGCCAACCGGTATTGCGTGATCGACATCGGCTTGAGGTATTCGTTTTCAAGGATTTCACCTGGAGTATTTCTCTTCAACGGGCTTTGCAGGGTCGGAATCGCTTCGGAGATCATAGCGTCAAGTATTGTTTTAAATTTGGCTGTTTCAGCGCGTCGAAGCGCGGGCGGTCTCGTCGCCAATCCGCAAAATTTCCCTTATTGGAATCTCCGTCCAGCAACGCTTCTGCGCCTTTCCCGCCCGCCCTTGATTCCCATCCGATGATTCTATCGCGAAACTTCCGCTGTAAATATGATTGAGAAACTCGATCCGCACTTCGCCGCGCGGTCCGCCCGGGCATGAACCGCCGTAAAAATTCACAAAGCTCTTCACTTCACGGATGTCAACAGGAGATTCAAATTCGATGTATTCGTATTCGCGACCCGGCGAAAACCGGTGGTCCTTGAAGTAGTAACCTTCCGGCGATTTCGTGTGCTCGAAGAACAACGTCTCGGCGTCTTTTCGCGGCGTCGCGTAAAGGTCCAGGTCGATGTCTGCTTTCCAGCGAATGCCGATTTTCATGGGACCCGTCATGCGCGACGGCGGCGTGGTCGTCCCTTGCGCATCACCCGTCAGCCAATCGACTAACTCAACATTTCGAGTCGCGCGAACCATCTCCGGCTTCGTTTGGCTGGCGTCGGCCACCCAGCCATTCGATGCTGCGGGAGCGCCCGGTGTTCCCGAGTTAAAGGCGTTCATCGCTGTCGCCAAATCAGAAGAGAACGATGCCAGGCGACCGTCACGCCGCTCCAAATAAAGCGCCCAAAAGCGCGTGACTTTTTCGCGGTGCAAATCGCTCAGCCACGGCTCGCCAAAATACGCCCAATCCACCTGCAATCGCGGCGCGGCTCCATTGCCGGAGCTAAGCCCAAAAACCGATTCCTCCCGCGAAGCCCGCAAATGCCCATCCGACGGAAAATAACCGTCTGTCATCGAAAATGCCGGTTCCCGCGCATCCTGGTAAAGCGGACTACCGATCAAGAGCAGCGGCAGCCTGGCTTCTCCATCCTGCGAGGGGCGGTCTTGCGCCAGAAAATCGCAGAATTGCGGCAGGCGAATCGATCCGTCAAGCATTGGTTTGTCTCCACTTCCCTTTGCATTGTCCCGAGCCAGGAATTCCCTGATCTCCCCAATCGGCGACGCGAATTGATTCGCCCGCGTTTTCGGGCTGTTGAAAACCTTCGCGCCCGGAACCGAAAGGCGCGTGATGCTTTTCAAATTATATGCGTCATAGACCTCCAGTTTGCTGTTGAGTGGCAAGCCTTCGACTATAAGTCGCACAATCCCCTGAAACACTGTGTCCTTCGCTGAAGGTTGGAGGTACGGCGAAATGCCGACGATGTATGTCTGGCCATCCTTCGGCGCATTCGTACCGTTTACTGCCGCAGCCGCCGAAGAACCGTTCTGGTCCGCCGCCTTTGCCGTAAAACCAAGGCAGAGCGCGGCGCAAATAAATAAGGCAAAAGTTCGCATGATGTTTTCCGAGGTTAGGTGTGCGTTAGCTCCCGTTGGCCCGAAACAACGGCGTTCCCGCGCCGTTTTCTTGCAGTCGATTTTCGGGCGAGACTGAGTCAAGATGAGTTCGGACGTGGTCCGACAATTGTTCCAGAATCACCTGGCGCTTCTCCGTTTGGTCCTGACGCCGCGCAGCCTCGCGGTGGAACATCGATTTCCCGTAAGCCAGCAATGCCGCGAGTTGATTTTCCAGTTTAGCGATGCTTCCGTTGGCGTCGCCAAGCCCAATCCGTTCACGGGCAATGCTTTCCTCAAGGCGGTTTCGTTCTTGTTCTAATTGCGCAGTCGCCGGATCACGCGCCAGTCTCACCGGGCGGTGGCGCGCGTAGAGGTTTGTCATATACATTCCCAGGACTGCGGAAAGAAAAATCTCCGCCACCGCCTGCCCCGCTACTGTAAAGACATCGATCCACTTCGCCCCGGCGAAATTAAAACCGTGCGATGCCCCGCCGGAAGCAGTCGGCGCATCAAACACCGTCAGCGACGCGATTTGGTCATTTATCCCCTTGGACAACGTTGGATAAACAGTCGCGTAAGCCGCCACCCAAACAAGAACGCCGAGAATTCCTGCGGCTAGGCAGAACCAAAGATACAAATCACGCGCTTTTTTATTTTGCAACGAATCCCAACCTACCTTGATGGCCAAAGCGCCCACCGGCAATAGCGCCGTCCACAAATAAGCCCTCACCGGGTTCTCCCGAAAAGTGATGAAGCCCGATTCCAGCAAATTAAACGAAATATTTGACACTCCAAACGCGATCAGACAAATCACGCCGATGCAGCAAGTCGCGAACATAGTGATATCCCAGGCGTGCCACGGTGAACTTGGCGCGGAATCCTCCCGGCCGTCAACTAGCACCGGAACAAGCCCCGGACGTTTGCTTAGGCTTGTCTCCGTTTCGCGAATTCGAGCTTCCAGAAAGGCCAACCGTTGCTCATGCGTCCGCGCCTTTTGACGCGATTGTTCCCACTCCCGCGCATGATGGTGCATGAAAAGCGCGCGATGATATTGTTCGATCTCGATGGCGGCGGCCGGTGACGCGCCAGGATTTTCGAGTTGATTTTGAATGAATTCGAGATGAACCGGCGGCGTGATCTCTCCTTCGGCGGACTTGGATGCGGCAGCTTTCATAATTTTGCGGAGGTGGGTGCGGAGCGCGGGCTTAGTTCCGGATCGCGCGCCACTCCTTCAGACGCGCGACCCGGTTATTGCAGACATCAGGTCGTTTTATTTTCCGTCTTGGCCGTCCTTGCTGTCATTACTGCCGTCGTCGCCGTCCCGATGGACGCGCTTCGGCCTGGGATCCCGATTCCTCTGCTCCTCCAGGCGTTTGATTTGCTCGTTTAACTTGTCCACTTCGTGGTGCAGTGATTCGCGAGCCTGCTTCAACGCCTCCAGTTCAGCCTCCGATCCGTCGAATTGAACACGCATTCCGCGAAGCTTTTCCTGCATTTCAGCCATTTGCTTGCCGTTTTCCTTTTGCATATCACGCATGGCTCTCTGCGCGTCGCGCTCTGCATCGCGCTTCGCCTGTTGCCCATCACGTTTTGCCTGTTCCGCGTCGCGCTTCGCCTGTTCCATTTCGCGCTTCAATTGTTCGGCGACGTTCTTGGCGTCGTTATCAAACTTAAAATTGAAATCCATCGGCTTGCCGTCCGGGCTCCAATTCTGATTCTGACCGTCGGTTTTAAAAGCGTACGCTTCCGCGCGTCCGTGAGCCCTATCGGAACGCTCTTGAAGTTTGTCCAACCTGCGCTCAAGCCTGTCCAAACGTTCCTCAATGGATCGATCATGCTTTGCTGCCTTAGGTTCAGGCTTTTCATCCGAATCCATGGAAACCTCGGTCACAATTCCTGGCCGGGCGACGACAACAGGAGCCACAGCCACAGCTATCGGAGCATGTGGAGGCATCGGCGAGACCCACGCAGCTTTGGGCGCCTCTGGGGCCTCTGGCGGTTCCGGCGGTTCCGGCGGTTCTGGAGCCTCGGGCGCTTCAGGAGCTTCCGCAGCTTCGGGGGCAGGCGGCGCGACATTGACAGCATCGCCGCTTTCTGATTTGACCCTGGGGGCTGTGTCCGGCCCGGACAAGTCAGGCGAGGTCGATTCCGCCAAAACCAACCGCGGCCCGACGTTGATAGCAATTGCGGCAAGAATCGCCGCTGTTGCGGTGAACAATCCCATCCGGCTCCGGGCCAGGTGTGGGGAACGGTCTCTGCGTGCATTCAGTATCATAGTTATCCTTTGTTGTAGTTGACTGTTATTGTTTGAAACTCCAGGCGAAAGCGAATGACGGCTTTGATTCATGCGAATGGCGACGTTCGCAAGCGTCAGCGCATATGCGCGCGGACTTCCGCTGGCCTCAATGACGTGATCGTCGCACGCGATCTCTCTCTCCAGCGAAAGCTGCCGCGAAATCCACCAGATCGCCGGATGAAAATGGAGCGCGCCCTCGATGATTTGCTGCGCGAGATTTCCCCAATCATCCCATCGGTCCACGTGCGCCAATTCATGCCGCAACACGTGCTCCACGTCGCCGTCGTTCGTTTCCTTGTCCATTTCGGAAGGAAGAAGAACAGCCGGATGGGCGAACCCCAGCACCAGCGCCGTCCGATGGGCGGTCGAAATTTTTAAACGAACTTCACGCCGCTCCGGTCGGGAAGCGCAAAGTCTGTCAAATATCGCCTGCAAACTTGCGCCCGGCGCCTGGGACAACTTCTTCCAGCGGCGAATTTCAATAAGCCGCCCTGCAAGCACACCAAATCGTATGCCCGCAAGAACGGCCCATGCTGAAATCAATGCGAGACAAACCCATCGCGGCAGATTCACGAAAGTTTCAGGTTTCGCAATGAACGGCTTCAACACCGTCGGCAATGGCGAAGTCGCAACGTTGTCGGTCTCAGCAGTATCGACGGTTCGCTCGAAAACCGCCGGTTCGTCCGCTGCATCTTCATGCGGCGTGGTGGAAATGGTTTCAGGATCAACCGCCAAGGGTTGCACCTGGGAAACATTGTAATCAGGAACATCCCAGGCGATTGTGCTTACAGGCTCGGTCGGCCCCGGGATGACGATTGGCGTGGTGGCACCATCCTCAACGCTCTTTGCGTGAAGCTCCCAATGCGGCGCAAGCGAAATCAAGACATGCGCCGGAATCAGCGCCGCCACCAACAGGAAAGTTCCAAACCAAATCGCATATCGCGTGGCGGCGTTAGTCCTGGTGAAAAGACGCAATGCCAATGCCACGATCACCGCAATAATCAGCCCTTGATAAAGCCCGTTTGCCGTGGCGCTCAACAGCCGCTCGCACACCGTGAAAAATCCCGCGTTCATGAATCCCCCCTTTCGGAATCGACGATCCTTTCCTTAATTTGCTCGAGTTCTTCCGGCGATAATTCTTCATCGCGCAGAAATGACAGGACGAGTTCGCTTGGCGATCCGGCGAAGAATTTTGACAGGAGCTGATGGACAGCCTTGCGCGCGACGGTATCGCGATCAACCGCCGGCGTGAAGACAAACGCCCGCCCCTCTTTTCGCGAGGAAAGATAGCCTTTCGCCTTCAAAATCCTGATCAGGGTCAGGATCGTCGTGTAAGCGTCCTTGCCGTCCAACGCCTCGACGACATCCGCCACCGTGGCGGAGCCGCGCGCCCAAATCACCTCCATGATCCGGTGCTCTGCGTTGGTTAACATTGTAGCTTTTTTACGTGGCATAATCGTGCTATTAAGAATTTAGTAATTAAAGAATACGCTTTTTTAAAATCTCGTCAACTAAAACCTTAGTTAATTGATAAAAATTTATTCAAAACGTTCAAAGTGTGAGTCTTCTCTCATAAGTTTTCCAATATGGTGTATGGAAGGGTAAGGAAACGGAAACCCTGTATGGTCAAGCACTTAAGATGCGCGGAGAGGTGCAAAACAGGGGGGTGGAAGCTTTCGGAAAAATTATGCTGCGACCGGGCGCGCGATTTATCGTCTTTATAGGAGGGAACTAATTAGAAACCGAAAACTTATGGGTGAAGAATCGCCGCCAGAGGGGTGGAAGGTGGAACTTTTTCAATCCTGTCAATACCAGCTGCCATAAACCCATCAATTAAAGACGTTTACGATCAGGTTTAGAGGCAAAAACGTGTTTTCGACGTTTTCACTAGGCTGAAGTTGCCTAGCAGCCTGTCGGACTTAGCGGAGATTTTTTCCAAAACATTGAACAAGTCGGCAGCCGGGTAAGTCAGTCAAATATATGGCTGCCCGATTCGTTAATATCGATTATGACACCCCGATGATCCTGCCGCCGAACCTGCGC
>DASXZW010000106.1:0-86158 GCA_036501665.1 Verrucomicrobiia bacterium | reverse complement strand
ATTTTTGAGTTCTGGCAAGGCTTTGGCGACAGAGCATATCCAAAGTGATCTGCGATGGAGCCGAAACGCCGCCAGAACTCAAAAAGACCGCTCTTTTTCATTAGATTCAAACGGCCACAGAATTTCTTTAATTGCTCTAGGTCCACGCTTTCGGCGAATCTCGACTGTTTTTCTTCGACAGAAGGGCGGATTGAGTTGGTGCGTTACGAGGCCGCCAACGCTCTCAGCGTTTTCGGAACGAATGCAAAAGCTGCGATTCCAGAATTGATGGAATTATACACGAACCACGACAAGCGAATTTACCAGATTGCGGCAAAGGCCCTAAAGGCCATTGACGCCGAGGCTGCTGCGAAAACCGGCGTGGAATAATCAAAAAAACAAACACTGCTAACTTATGATCGCGCACGGATGACATGGATTTCACAAATGAATCTCTCGCGCGTCTTTAAATCCGTGCCATCCGTGAAATCCGTGGTCACTTCCCAGTTAAAATGAACCACTCCCGGGGCAGGGCAGGCAGCCTACGGCAAATCAGGCATCGCCAAATTTAATTGGCTGCGGCGTTTTGCTCAGATCAAAATGGACGCGCTTAAATTGATGAGTGTCAGCGGATTAATTCTCGGCCTTTACCGCCGCATCCAGCTTGGTTGAAAACAAGAATGACTTACGCCATTTTGCTCGGTGCCGAACGTAATCACAAGCTATCACAACCCTGAATGGGTTGAATACCATGTTGTCGCGCCTGTTTGCCGTTGCCTTGTTTTAACTTTGCGGTGCTATTCCTGAAAACTCTCCATTTTTGGCAAAATCCTTTCCACTCTTCGTTTCCTTTGTTTCCTTTTGTGAAATGCTTTTGGTTGCGGCTCTGCCGCGCTGCGTCCTAGCCTCTTTGCGCCTTTGCGTTGATTTCAAACTGCACCGGTCCGGCTACGGCAAATCAGGCATCGCCAATTTAATTGGCTGCGGCGTTTTGCTCAGATCAAAATGGACGCGCTTAAATTGATGAGCGTTAGCGGATTGCCTTTCGGTTTTAATCGCCGCATAGTTGTCAAAAGAAAATGAAATCCCTCTGCGCCATCGCAATCTCGCTTAGTTGCGCTACAGCCTTCGCCCAAGGCACATTTAAGAACTTGGATTTTGAGCAGGCCAATCCTGCCGGCGGTAACACGACGGCGGCTCTTTTTCCCGGGTGGACAGTATATTTTGGATCAGTACAACAATCATTTGCTGCCTATGACCCGTCCGTTGGTGACAGCCAGCCGTCTATTTACCTTGGGGATGACAAGACTGGTGGTCAACCGTTTCAGGGAAATTATTACGCATTCCTACAATCTGCCGCAAATGGAGAAGTGAACTACGATGTCTCTCTGGTCCAAACTGGAGTTGTCCCAAGCGGCACAGACTCCATCGAGCTCGATGCCTTTGATGTGAATAGTTCATTCGTTCTAACATTCGACGGGAAACCAGTAAATATGCAGCCGTTACAGACGTTTCCGAATTACACCGTGTACGGTGGAGATGTCTCGGAGTGGTCAGGGCAAAATGCCACTTTGGATATTACCCAGCTAGCTCCAACTGCTAGCTCGCCAAGCACGCTTCAACTAGATAACATCTCATTTTCCCCCAACCCAATTACCGTCACACCAGAACCAGACGCGCTCACATTAATGAGCGTCGGCGGATTGCTTTTCGGCCTTTACCGCCGCATTCAGCTTTGCCGGAAAAAATAAACCACTCAAATCTTTAATCCGTGCCATCCGTGAAATCCGTGGTCACTTCCCCCTAAGGCAAATTCGGCATCGCCATTTTAATCGGCTGCGGCGTTTTGCTCAGATCAAAATGGACGCGCTTCAGCTCAACCGACGTCGCCTTCGCATCCCCTTCACGCACATTGTAGAAATGATCCATCTCCAACCCGGACAACGACTGCCGAATCCCCGACGCCGGCCACGTCACATCCACCGCCTCAATCTTCGTCGCATTGCCAAGACCAATTTCCTGCCGAAGCGGATTGGACCCAAAACTGCCCCCGCTATTGACAGTCCGAAAAATCTGCCGCGACCCCGTCGGCGTTTGCACAGTCACCTTGATTCGCGCGCCAATCGCGGCCCGATTCGACTTTGTCCCTTCCAGCTTAAGCTTCAGCCAATGATTCGTGCCGCCGGGATTTAGGTAGAGAACATTAAAAGCCGTGTCGGCAACAAACAACCCGCCATTCACCTCATAAATATCCTGGTTTCCGTCATTATCCAGATCGGCGAACCCAATACCCTGGCCTTTCTGCAAATTCCCGAATCCGCCCGCCGTCGTCACGTCCTGAAAAACGCGTCCTTCGTTATTCCGAAACATCCGATTCGGAACCAGCATCGTCAAATCCATTTTTCCCGTGCCAAGATAAAAATCGAGCCACCCGTCGTTGTCCAAATCGCCAAAATTGCACCCTTGCCCAAGCAACACATGATTCAAGTGCATCGCCGCAGTCACATTGGAGAAAGTGCCGTCGTGATTGTTGTGGTAGAGCGACGGCAAACCGAACTTCGTCGGAAGCCCAAGATAGTCCGCCGCGACATCCCCCACATTACGCGCCATAAATTGTGAAACGAACAGGTCGTCCCAACCGTCGTTGTCATAATCAAAAGCCCACGTCGCAGTAGTCACGAAAGCCTTTAATCCCGCGCGCACCGTTCTGTCGGAAAACCTCCATTGCCCGACCGCATCCTTCCCGTCGTTATGAAACAGAATGTTCGTCCCGTTAAGGCAGGAGATATAAAGATCCGGTTTTCCGTCGTTATCATAATCAAGACAGGTCACCCCTTTGACTAAATTCGTCACCCTGAGTCCGCAAGCGGCGGCGCACTCGGTGAAAGTGCCATCGTGGTTGTTGTGATAAAGTTCGCACGGATCCTGGTCCCTCGGATCGAACGTTTCATTTCCAACAAACAAATCCAGCCAGCCATCGCCATCGTAATCGAACCAAACCGATGTCCCGCTCGGATGCGCATTGGCAAGTCCCGCTTCCTCAGTAATATCCGTGAAAGTCCCGTCCCCATTGTTCCTCAAGAGCGACGGCGGAATCCGTCCATCCTTGCGCATCCACGCCCCGCGCAACACCCAAATATCCAGATTGCCGTCGTTGTCGTAATCGGTTTGTTGGATATTAAGTCCCCCCATCAAACCCGTAAGTCCCGCCGCTGCGGTTCGATCTGAAAAATGTCCATCCCCGTCATTGTGAAAGTAGCGCAACCCGCCGTCAAAGCCCCACGACGAAGTCACAATGTCAATAAATCCGTCGTTGTCAAAATCATCGAGAATAACTCCGCCCGCCAATCCACCCACATCAACTCCAAGCGACCCGGCAACATTCGTAAATCGCGGGAAATCACAATCCGACTGAAAAGTTTTGGGCGGAATCAACCATTCCTTCAGAACGTGATCTGGATATTCGCCCAGCTTCATGTAGGCGATGTTCAACAGCCAGCGGGCAGAAAGGTCTTTCGGATCGTCTTTGAGTTGTTCTTCCAAAAGGGTTGCCGCGTTACGCCAGCCTTTTGACGACTTTCGGGCGACAGACGGCGAGATCGGAAAGAGACAGGCGCCGGCATTGCGCTCATTCGCATAATTCTCCTGTTCACCGACGAGAAGCAGGGCAGTCGCCTCAAGCATCCGCAACTGGCTCGCGTCAGCGTTGTCAAGCGTGAGGTTTGAGTTGGTTAAAATGTCCCTGGCAGCTTGAATCTCCGTCAACGCCACTTCCGGATGCCCGCTCAACATGGTCTCAGTTGCCATCTCAAGATGCCTGAAAGCCTTGATTTTTGGATACTTCGAGACGCTCAGCTTATGTTTGAGAATCTTGACTCTGCCGACTGTGAGGAACTCGTCATTGGTGGGATTGCCCGACGAACGAATCTTGTCCAGCCGTTCAATCATCCGCCGTGTGCTCGCCGGCAAAGGCTCAACCCGCGTAACCACCCCATCCGCATTCGTCGTAGTCGCCCCCCCCGCCGCTCGAACATCACGAACCACCCCCGCTGCCATCACAAATCCCACAACCCAGATAAACACCCATCGCCGTATAAACTCCGGTATTCGCGTCTCCGAGGTAGGGACGCCTCGCCGAGGCGTCCGCGTCCGTCCTGGCAGGCCGCCCCTCCCAGTCAATACCAAAATATCGCCGCTGATTCTCAACAAGTTATGCTAATTTAGATGCTTCTGCCCTGATAGAAACTCAAGCGTGCGGAATTCTCTCCCGCCAGCGCAAGCGAAAACCCTTCATCCAGCAAGCCTCGTCACCTCCTCCCACAAATGTCCCGCACCTGCACACTTTAAGTGACAATTCGCTTGGCATCCCTAATGCTCTCTTAACACACCGTAGGAAAATCCGTTTAAGTTGTCGGACGAATGTGCCGAAACCCTATATGCACAGGCCTAAAATTTATCTCTTACTGACATGGCTGAGAAACGCATTTTGATCGCCGACGCCGACGCAAAGGCACAGGTGGAATTCCGCCAGGCCCTCGGTGATTCGTGGGAAGTCGTCGGTGCCGCCACCGGAAACGCCGCGCTCGAGGAAGCCAGGAAACAGCCATTCTACGTGATTGTCGCCAATTACGATTTGCCCGACATCAACGGCGCAGAACTGCTGAACCAATTTCGTACGTCCAATCCTAAGACACTCCGGTTCATCGCCGCCGCCGAAGCCCGAAAAGAAAATGTCATGGCCGACATCGTCGGTGGCCACCAATTTCTCTCCATCCCGTTCGACGGCCCCACGCTGAAGGCCTCCATCGAACGCTCCGTTACGACCGATTACGGGATGAGCAACAGCCTCCGCGAATTGGTCAGCAGCATCCGCACTTTCCCAACGATCCCGTCGCTTTACGTCGAAGTCGCGAACGCGTTAAAGGACCCCAACGTCTCCACCGAAAAAGTAGGCTCGATTATCGGCAGAGACATGGCCATGACCACCAAGTTGGTCCAGGTGCTCAATTCTGCCTATTTCGGTCTGCCGCGCGTCATCACTGATCCCACTGAGGCGGTTGGCATCCTCGGTTTTGAAACCGTCAAGTCCCTCATCATGACGGTCAAGCTCCTGAGCCAGCACGACAAGGTCAAGCCAGTCTATTTTTCCATCGACAATATTTGGAAGCACAGCACCAACGTCGCCCGGACAGCGCGAATCATCGCTTTGCTGGAGACAGGCGACAACGATTGCGCCAGCCTCGCCTACACGGGCGGCTTGATGCACGATTTGGGCAAGGTCATTCTTGCCGCGAATTTCGACGGCCAATACCACGGCGCCCATAACGTCGCGCGCAAACAACAACTGCCCCTGTGGGAAGTTGAGAAGGATATTTTTGGAGCCAGCCACGGCGAAATCGGCGCTTACCTCCTCGGTTTGTGGGGAATGTCGGAGCAAGTCGTGAATGTGGCGGCAATGCATCATCATCCGATGCGCGCAGGCGACACAGGCTTTACCGCGCTGACTGCGGTCCACGCGGCAAACGCGCTGGAATACGAGGGCACAACGGAGTCCGACGGATTGGTGAATCCCGTGCTCGACGTGGAATACCTCCGTCAACTGGGCCTCGAAGAGCGTGTCGATCTCTGGCGCGCGGCCAAGCATGATCCCGAAAAAATTACTTCCGAAAATAAAGTTAAACGCGCGAAATCTCCTGCGAAACCGGTCGCGCAAGCACCTTTGCCAGTCGCGGCTTCGTCAGCCAGGAAACCTGCCGATGTCGTTGTGCCATTGCCTGCCGGGCAAGCTCAATCTTCGGGAAGTTTGAAATGGGTTGGAATCGGTTTGGGTATTGCGGCTGCGGTAATCATCGTCGCGCGTTTGCAGATCGCCAATTCACAAAACAAAATTGACAAGCAAGACTCTCAAAAAGTCGCCGCGGCCGCTCCGATTCCCGTCAGGCAAGAGCCTGTCGCCACTGTTACGACTCCTAAAGTTGTTGAGACTCCAAAGCCCGCGCCTGCAATTCCGACGAACACGCCAGTAGTGGCCGCAGTCACACCTCCGGCGGCTCCCGTAGCCGCGCCAACGCCTGCTCCAGTGAAGACGGCTCTGGATAAACTCGAACTACAAGCGATTTTCTACAGCGCAGACCATCCGTCTGCGTTGATCAGCGGCAACCTTGCCTACGTCAACGACGAAGTCTCCAAATGCCGCGTCCTCGACATCAGCACTTCAAGCGTTACCATGCAATACCTCGACAAACGCCGCACATTGAAGCTGAGATAAACTTTATTTGAGCCGCATGTTTTAATCGGTCGTTCTTTGAGCAGTTTTTTTCGACTTTAGTCGAATTAAATTGTGCGTGACGCAAACCCTTTGCGCCCGAACCGCTGAAATCAGTTATGCTGGAGCTTTTCGCAGAGTTTATTCTCGGTTCCCTTACCGATTTGTTCCTCGGATTTGTCTGGTGGATTCTCCTGTTCCCGGTGATTTGGCTCGCGTCGCTTCCTTTCATCCTAGTCTTTGCGCTGTTTGAACGCGAAAGATACGGATACGCAGTTGGGAGGATGATCCTCAACGTTCACTGGTTCTGGAGTGAATGGGGCCTGATGCTCACCCTTTGAGCGCATTTGATTCGCAAGTTTTTACTCAGTCCGTCCGACGCTTGCGAACATTGCCAGTTCCAATTTCTTGTGGAAGATTGCGAATTGGGAGGTTCGTTCTTTGAAATCAGGCATCACTTTCTCCCATCCTCTGATGCGCGACCGGAACTATCCAATCAAGGTTAAACTTACAATGCTGGATCAAGGAAATCTAACAAAAAAATCAACATAACTATTTGGAAATCAACACTTAGCTGCTTTTTTTAATCGATTTGCCTACCTTTCCAATCAAGCCCAATCAAAGCTAATCAAGGTTGTTTAAAATCCGCGTGTACGAACGTATTTTCGTCTATCGGTCTTCCCGGCCAAGCTCTTCTGCGGCGAGTTGGATGAAGATGTCGTAAACAATTGACCTTTTTTCGGCAAACACACAGTCGATGAATCGTGCTCCATCCTTGAAGACTTCATGGAAGATAATGCGGTAGCCTGAAACTCGAAGCCTGCTGAATCTTTCGAGTTTGCCTTCCAAGCGTTTGATATCGCCGCGATTTTGAGCCAGTGCTTTGATTGCGCGAGTAAGCCTCCGCCTCGGTTCTGGCGCAAGGGATTTGACGAAAGCAACGACTTGCGGCGAAACCCGGACGTCAGTTTTCATCCAGTGCGGAGATGTCCCGCATCGCGACCTTGCCGGTTTCGTAATCGGAAATCGCTTTCATCGCCTCGCGATTGCATGTGATTTCCAGAGTCTCGATGATCGCTTCCATACGATCTTTGGAAATGATGTATGCGACGGTGCGTCCATTCCGGGCCAGTGGCACTGAACCTTTTGCTTCTGCTCTCCGAACAATCGCGGGCCCTTCGCGTTGCAAATCGGTTATGGAACAAATATCTTTCACGATAAATCTATGTACTTCGAGGAGGAAGAAAAGTCAACTGCCGCTGACAGAGAATATGGTTTCTTGAGTTTTGCCAGAGCCGCGATACACTCGAAATCCATGAACCGCCGTTTTCTCTGTTTGTTGATTCCGCTGCTGGCCGTTTCGATTGCGTTTACGCAGGCTCCGCCCGCACCGACGGAGGAAACTGATCCGCATTTTCAACTGCCTGCGACCGACGATGTTTTTCCAGGCGCGGGGCCTGTGCGGCACGCGGATTGGTTTCGGAAAATTTGGGTGGAGCGGCGAAGCAAGTGGGCGAAAGAAGTTCAGCAAGACCAGGGCGCGCTCGTGTTTCTTGGAGACTCAATAACGCAGGGCTGGGGAAATGATTTGGATGGCAGTTTTCCCGGCGTCAAGGTGGCCAACCGCGGCATTAGCGGCGATACGACTCGCGGCGTGCTTTATAGGTTGCGGGAGGACGTGCTTTTGTTGCACCCAAAAGGAATTGTTCTTTTGATCGGCACGAATGATTTGGAGGACGGTGCCGATCCCGACACAATTGCGGCAAACCTGCGGCTGATTTTGGAAGAGTTGGAGGCGAGCGATCCTAAGATGCCGATTGTCTTGTGCCAGGTATTTCCAAGTTCCGCGACGAAGAAACGGCCCGCTTCGAAAATCAAGAAACTCAACCAACTTTACGGACAAGTCGTCAAGGGCGACACGCACGTCACATTTATCGAGACCTATCCTTTGTTCGCCAATGAGAAGGGGGATGCCAAGCCCGAGGAATTCAAGGATTTGCTGCACCCAAACAAAGCGGGATACGCGAAGTGGGCAGCGGGCTTGCGGCCCATTCTGGCGACGCTTGGTTTCATGGAGAATGAGATGGACAACTTCACGCCCGATCCTGGATTTGAAAGTTTGTTTGACGGAAAGGATTTGACGGGCTGGGGGTATCGCCCGACGCCAGCAGGCGATATTGAATTTGCGCGCAAGTGGAAGGCCAGCGATCCGAACGCGCCGCCGTGGCCGATTATCGAAAAACAGGTGAGCTTCGATGGGCTGACCAGCAGTCCTGATGGGCGTTACGTGGCAAGAAACGGGCGCTTGATCGTGACGACGCCCTGCGAGTTTCGGAAGATTCAAAAACTTTCGACGACGCGGGAGTTCCCGAAGGATTTCATCTTGAAACTGGAGTTTCGCGCCGCGCCGGACGCCGACAGCGGCGTGTTCATTCGCGATCCACAATTGCAATGCCGCGACTACTTGATAGCCGGGCCATACAAAGATTTAAAAAAGTACAAGGCGCAAGATTGGAACGAAATGGAGATCACAGTGAAGGGGCAGGAAGCGTTTTGCACTTGCAACGGTGAAGTCTTGGAAGCGGCGTATAAGCTTCCGGCGACAGGGCCGATTGGACTAGAAGGAGATCGTGGTCAGATGGAATATCGGCATATCGAAGTGAAGGAATTGCCTTGAGGTGGCAATCAAGGTAGCGGCGGCGCAGCACCGCCAATTTGATTAAATTCCTTCGCCCATGGAGGTCAGTCCGGCGTGGGTGTGGGTGGTGGCAACTTCGTGGCCGAGCATTCGACCGTCCTGGGAAAGAATGCGGTAGGTGCGGATTTGGAAGGAAACGTCCTTGCCGACTTGCAATCCGAGTTTTGCATATTCTTCTTTACTGATGCGTGAACGGATGACCAGGCCGCTGGGCAGTTCCAATTCCAGCCGGAGCATGACGCCGAGAAAATAGGTTTTCCGCAAAACGGCGCGATGTCGGCAGGCCGCTGGGTCGGGCGAGACTTGAACGGCGTAAGGGCGAAAGCCAATTCGCATTTTCTGGCCATCGACGAGGCCGTGGGCGGGGAATTCCAATTCCTGAAAGCGGGCGAAGCCATCGTGGACTTCCAATTCCAGAACGTTGAGGACACCGACGAACCGGGCGACGAATTCGTTTCTGGGACGCTCGTAGATTTCCTGCGGCGTGCCGATTTGTTCCAGGTGGCCCTGGGAAAAAACGACGATTCGATCCGAGACTTCCATCGCCTCTTCCTGATCGTGGGTGACGAAAATGGTTGTCAAACGGATTTCGTGATGGAGGCGGACTAGCCAGGCGCGGAGTTCCTGGCGGATTTGGGCATCGACGGCGGCGAAAGGTTCGTCGAGCAAAAGGACATCGGGCTTTGGGGCCAAGGCGCGGGCGATGGCGACTCTTTGGCGTTGGCCGCCGGAAAGCTGGTGCGGATAGCGTTCGAGCAGGCCCTGCAGTTCCAACAAGGCGGCCAGTTCCGTCACTCTTGCATCAATTTGGTCGCGCTTCCATTTCTTGATTTTCAGGCCGAAGGCGATATTTCGGGCAACGGTCATGTTGCGAAACAGGGCGTAGTTCTGAAAGACAAAGCCGATGTTTCGCTGGCGAACGGGAACATCGTTGACTTGCGCGCCGCGAATGAAGAGGCCGCCAGCATCGGGTATTTCCAAGCCAGCGATGAGGCGTAGGACGGTGGTTTTGCCACTGCCGCTGGGGCCGAGTAGGGCGACCAGTTCGCCGTCCGTCACGCTAAAGCTGATGTCGCTCAACGCGGTGACGCTGCCGTAGAGTTTGCTGACGTTTTTTAGTTCAATGCTCAAGTTACAAAGGGCGGAAACTTTAAGGCGGGCGGTGGATTGCAGTCAATGCAAGTTCCGATGGAGAGAATTTAGAATCCAGAATTCAGGAGTCAGAATAAGGAGGGCGGAAGAAAAAGCGGCATGGACGCGACCAAGTCTTGACATACAAATTATCGTTTCCGTAGGCTTATTGCCAATAAATGTGTTATGTTTCTAAAGACGGAACATGGCAAAATGTTATGGAACTCGAAATTGAACTTGAAACGTACAAGCGCGAGCTTCCCAATCTTTTGAAAGATGAAGGGCATTATGCCGTTGTCTTTGGAGACAAAGTGGTTGGCACTTATGTTTCGTACGAAGATGCGCTGGCAATTGGATACGAGTGGTGTGGATTGAAACCATTTCTGGTAAAAAAAATACAAGCCATCGAACAAGTTCAATACATCACCCGTGATTTGTCATTTCCGTGCCACACTTGACGCTTTCCATTGGACCTGGCGGCCCAATCCTCGATTTTTTGTGCGGTGTCAGCAAGCCTCGAGCCGAGGCGCTGACGAAAGCGAAAGTGGCTGTTCCACCTTATGTGGCAGTCAGAGGCTTGGTGGACACCGGGGCTAGTATAACGAGTTTTGATTCCTCCATTTTGAGACAATTGGGCGTCGTTTCAAAAGGAACCATTCAAATTCACACGCCGTCCACGGATCACGGAAAGCCGCACATTGCCAACCAGTATGACGTTAGCGTCATACTAAGGCACCCTCAAGCAACGAGGATATGGCAGGCTCTTCCCGTATTTGAGTCTTCCTTGAGCCATCAAGGCATCCAGGCGCTGATTGGGCGTGATATTCTCAACTACTGTTTGTTGACTTACGACGGAAATTCCAAACTTTTCGCGCTTGCCTTTTAACCGGTTAGAGCAATTGCCAAAAGTCATTTCCGGATGCGCGAATTGAACCCTCATCCACGTCGAGCAGGGCGAGCGAATCACATCTCATGGGCTTTTGGAGATTATTTTTAGTGAGCGACAGTTTAACCTAGTCGCGGACGCCTCGGCGAGGCGTCCCCACCCGGGAAATTAGGGTTTTTTGCGGAGGGCGGCGGCGCGGCATTGGTCGGCGACCCAATTGAGGTCGATCAAAAATTGTTCGCGCTTTTTTTCGCTCCAATCGGCCAATACCTCGGCCTGCAATGCGAGGGCGATTTGGCGGACGCGTTCGAATTGTTCGCGACCGGCGGGGAGGAGTCGCAGGCGAAAGGCGCGTCCATCCTTTTCGTGGCGGACGCGCTCAATCCAGCCGGCGGATTGCATTCGTTTGACGAGCGCGCCGACGGTGTTGGGGTCGCTGTCGATGAGGCGGCTGAGGTCGCTTTGGGTCAAACCGCCGGGACCGTGCTCCGCGAGGTTGCGGAGGGCGGTGAATTGATCGGGAGTGACGCCCGTATGGGCGAGGCGGCGGCGGAATGTCTGGTTTAAGTTGAACCAGGCCTGGCGAAGGAGAATCGGCAGGCGTCGTGGCGGCGGAGTATCTGCGGTGGCAATCGGTGGATTTGGTTTTAAACGCTTGGGGCGGTCCATTGTCAGATATTACGTGTAAGTATTATTTGCATTGCAATTTCAAAAAAAGGTTTGTAGAACAATCGCAGTAGTCTTGGAAGCCCAATAATCATGAAACAGAAAACTCCGGTTGCGGTGGCCCTGAGTATTTTGGGGATTTTAGTCATTAACTGCGGTCTGCTTGCGACTCCGACAGGGTGGTTCGAATGGCGCGGGCCAAATCAGAATGGTTCTTCTTCGGAAAAAAATCTGCCTGACACGCTGGACGCGGCGCATCCGCTTTGGACGGCGGATTTTCCAGGAATGTCCACGGCGGTTGCTTACAATGGGCGGGTTTATATCATGGGTTATCTTGGGAAGGGACCGGAATTGTCCGAGGGAGTGGCTTGTTTCGATGCGAACACGGGGCAAAAGATCTGGCAGAAGTTGTATCTGGATTTTCTGAGCGACATTATTTACACGCGATATTCAACATCCAGCCCAACGATTGACCCGGAGACGGGCGATGTCTTTATGCAGGACACACAGGGGATATTTGCCGGATTTACTTCGGACGGGAAGCCGCTGTGGGAGCATTCCTTAATGGAGGAAATTGGCCGACTGACATTTCCCAACGGGCGCACCGCCTCGCCGGTCGTTGACGGAGACCTGGTCATCACCCGCGGCATTACGGCCAATTGGGGAGGGCAGGGTCCTGCAGCTGATCGCTTTTACGCGTATGACAAAAAGACGGGGGAAGCCGTATGGTCTTCGACTCCAGGTGCAAGGCCCAAGGACAATTCTTATTCCAATCCAGTGTTGGGGTGGCTGGACGGGCGGCGGGTATTTTACGCGGCGACCGGGGATGGATCGGTGGTTTGCGTCAACGCGCGGACGGGGCAGCCGATTTTCCGCATTCATTTGACCAAAGCGGGCATCAATGCGTCGCTCCTGTTGCATAATGATGACGAAATCATCGCAGTTTATGGAACGCCTTACGATGTGGGGCAGATGGTTGGGCTGAAGATTCCGCATGTTTCGCCGACCAATGCCAACGAACCAATCATAGTGCCGGCTCCGCAAGTTGAAATGTGGAGCAACGAATTGCGGACTTCGGCCAGTTCGCCGATTCTGGTCGGCGACAGGGTGTATCTTACCAGCGAGGTCGGTTACCTAGTTTCAGTGGACGCAATCAGCGGCAAGCTACTGTGGAAATTGAAACTTGGCACGGAGCAGCGCAATTCCTGTCCGCTTTTCGCGGATGGAAAGATTTATGCGCCGATTTTGAATGATCCTTCGCTTTCGGCGGCGGTGAGCGAGGAGACTGCCAACGGTGGTCATGGCGCGCTTTACGTAATCCGGCCCACTGACACCGACGGCGCTGTGGTTTCGCGCATGACGCTGGATGGCCGTTGTTACGGAACGCCGACCGCTTATAATGGCCGAATATACCTTCAGACGACGAAAAAGTTTTATTGTTTCGGCGACGCAAAACCGGCTTCGGCCACGTTTGAAACTGCGGATGCAGCGCCTGATGATAAAATGCCCACGCCGGGTCCCGCAAAGAGTTTGCTCGCCATACCCTCTGAGGTTTTGCTGCAACCCAATGAGACGGTTTCATTTAGAGTTCGCGAGTTGGACGCCAACGGGCTGACCGTAAAAGAAATCAGTGATCCTAAGTCGGTCAAATGGGCCTCCTTTATTCCGCCAACGGCGAAGGTCAAAGCGACAATGAACGCAACTTTTAATTCCGATGGCCAAATGGTGGCGGATGCGGAAAAGGTTCCTTCGGCGGGGGCGTTTGAAGCGAAGGTCGATGATTTGAAAGGTTACATTCGCGGTCGAGTTTTGCCGGGATTACCGATCACGCAGGATTTCGAGAGTTTCAAGCTTACAGAGATGACAACCAACACGGTGGAGCCGCCGACGGCATTCGCGTATCCGCCGCTGCCATGGATTGGGGCGCGATTCAAGTTCGATGTGCGCGAGAAGGACGGGAACAAGTGCCTTGTCAAGACGGTGGATAATCCTTTCTTTCAGCGCGCCACGGTGTTCATGGGGACGCCGGAATTGAAGAATTACACGATTCAGGCTGAAGTGATGAGCGAGGGGAACAAGCGCAAGATGTCCGCGGTCGGCGTGATTAACCAGCATTATCGCGTGACCTTGAAGGGAAATGAGCAAGCGCTGGAAATCACGTCCAACGAGGAATTGATGCATGTTGCCGTGCCGTTCCATTGGGCAGCCAACGAGTGGTACATGCTCAAGGCGCGCGTCGATGTCGCTGCTGACGGTTCCGGGGTGGTGCGAGGAAAGGCGTGGAAGAAGGGCGACGCTGAACCGGATGCCTGGACTTGTGAAGCGCCGGTCCCGCACGCCAATATCCAGGGGTGCCCCGGATTGTTTGGATTTTCCCCGCAAAACATGCGCATCTTTATTGACAACATTGCCGTGACGGCGAATTGAGGCGTCCTGTGAAAAATCCGCCGCGAAGAATTATGAAATCGAAAATAAAGTTTCTCTCTACTGTTGTTGCGGCGGCGTCTGTCGCCTGTGTTCCCTGGGCGCGGGGCGCTGATTGGCCGCGATGGGGCGGGCCGGATTTGGGCCGCGACATGTATTCGCCGGAGACGGGGCTGCCGGATCATTTTGTCGCAAACACGAACGGGCAGATCGAAATGAAATCCGGCAGCGAGCAGCCTGACTTGCACAATGTTCCCAATGCGAAGTGGGCCGCCAAGGTTGGTTCGCAGAGTTACGGCAATGTGGTTGTGGCGAACGGCAAGGTGTTTATTGGGACAAACAACGAAAATCCGCGCGACCCCCAGCATCAGGGAGACCGCAGCATCCTGATGTGTTTCGATGAAAAAACGGGCGCGTTTTTGTGGCAGTTGGTGGTGCCGAAGCTGGCTTCCGGAAAAGTCAACGACTGGGAAAACCTTGGGCTGCTTTCTTCGCCGTGCATTGAGGGGAACCGGGCTTATTTGGTATCGAGTCGATGCGAAGTGCTTTGCCTGGACACGGATGGGATGCTGAACGGGAATCAGGGACCGTTCATGGACGAAGCTCAATATGTCGCGGGGCCGGGTAATCCTGTGGCGAAAATCGGGCCGCACGACGGGGACATCATTTGGAAGTATGACATGATGGATGAGTTGGGTGTGTTTCCGCACAACGCCTCCAATTGCTCCGTTCTCATCGTCGGTGACTTGGTTTACGCCTGCACTTCAAACGGACAGGATTGGACGCATGTGAATATTCCATCGCCGAATTCGCCGAGCCTCGTTGCGATCAACAAGGTCACCGGGCAGCTTGCCGGTGAAGACAATGCTGGAATCGGGCCGCGAATTTTTCACGGCGAATGGAGTTCGCCTTCGTCAGGGGTTGTGAATGGGAAGACGCTGATTTTCTACGGGGGTGGCGACGGAATTTGCTATGCGTTTGACGCGACACCGCAAAAAGGCGACGGTTCGCCGATTGTTCCTGTAATTCCCGGGCCGCCGATCAATCGCGTCGAAGATAAAGACACGATGTATTTGAAAAAGGTTTGGTGGTTTGACTGCAACCCGGCGGAGCGCCGAGTAAATGATGAAATCCACAAATATCCCGCGCCGGACAGCGCGAGCGAAGTCAATGCGACGCCGGTGTTCTGGCATGACAAAGTTTATGTGGCGGTGGGCCAAGACCCGGAGCATGGCGAAGGCGTGGGCTATCTCAATTGTATTGACCCGACCAAGACCGGGGACATTTCCAAGACCGGAAAAATTTGGAGCTACGACAAGATTCACCGGAGCCTTTCAACGGTTTCCATCACGCCGGACGGTCTGATGTTCATCGGGGATTTTTCGGGATTTGTGCATTGCCTCGACGCCAACACAGGAAAAGTTTATTGGGTACACGACATGAAGGCGCACATGTGGGGCTCGACGCTGGTGGCGGACGGCAAAGTTTATTGCGGGGATGAAGACGGGGATTTTGTGGTGTTCGCGGCCAGCAAGGAAGAGAAGGTGTTGAGCACAACGAATCTGGGCGCACCGATCTATTCGACGCCAGTTGTGGCGAACGGGGTGCTTTATGTGCATTCCAACACGCACTTGTTTGCGTTTTACGATTCCAAGAAGGCGGCGAGTGATGTCAAACCGAAATTGGAAGTGGATGGGAAATAAATTGGGGTGATGTGAAGTTCCCGAATAGGTTTAACAAGCATATTGACGGACGCCTCGGCGAGGCGTCCCTACCTGGGAGAGATTTATGGATGATGGGCAAAAATTGAACACGAAACCGACGGTGGCGGCGCGGGCGCGGATGAACCCAGGAGTTTGTCTGTTTGTCGTCGTTTTGATTGTGGCGGTTTATGTGGCGCATCAGGACAGTTGGAACTGGACGAAATCGGAACCGTTGCTCTTTGGGTTTTTGCCGCCGGGCCTGGCTTATCATGCGGGGTATTCCCTTTGGACGGCGGTGATGATGGCGATACTCGTAAGAGTTGCGTGGCCGAAACATCTTGAATCGACCGAAGAGAACCCACGCGAATGATCCCGGTTATTGTCGTTCTGATTTACCTGGCGCTGATCGCGGTGATCGGCAGTGTCGCGCTTAGCAAGAGCAGGGAAAACACCGAGGATTTTTTCCTGGCCAACCGATCCATCGGGCCACTGGTTTTTTTCCTTTCCATTTTCGCAACCAACATGACCGCGTTCGCGATTTTGGGAAGCTCGGGGCAGGCGTATCGGCAGGGCATTGGCATTTACGGGCTGATGGCATCGTCGTCATGTTTTGTCATTCCGCTGACGATTTTTTTCATTGGGACGAGATTGTGGGCGCTGGGGAAAAAATTCGGGCATCAAACTCAGGTCTCGTTTTTTCGCGATCGTTGGGAGTGCAACCATATTGGAACGGTCATCTTTGCTTTGAGCGCGGCGATGCTGGTGCCGTATATGATTATCAGCATCATGGGCGGCGGGACAGTGCTGTCAAATATTTCGGCATCGGGACCTGACCATCAGCCGATGATTCCGTACGCGTGGGGTTGCGCGGTGGTTGCGGTGGTGGTGACGCTGAATGTTTTTCTTGGCGGAATGCGCGGGACGGTATGGGTGAATATTTTACAGACGACTTTGTTCCTCTGTTTTGGAGCAGTTGCGGTCGCCGTCATCAGCCATGCGCTGCCGCTGGGATTCAGCGACTACATGGGAAAACTCGCGTCCGATCCGAAAACGAAATTTCTTGTGACGCGAGAGAAAATGCCGGCGGCGGTTTTTTGGAGTTACACATTCATTCCGCTTTCGTCGATCATGTTTCCTCACATGGCGATCATGTGTTTTTCGGCGAAGAAAGTGACAGCGTTCAAACAGACCGTCATCGCGTATCCGCTGGCGATCCTTGCGATCTGGCTGCCGTGCGTCTTTCTCGGAGTTCTTGGGGCTGCGGCGCTTGGAAAAATTCCTGACCCGGACGGGGTTTTGCTCCAGATGCTGAACAAATACACTGCGCCGTGGCTGGCGGGAATTTTGGGCGCGGGAATTATTTCAGCGGTCATGGGATCGGACGCGCACCAAGTGCTGGCGTTGAGCACGATGTTCACGAAGGACATTTTCGCCCATTACGGCGGACATGAAAAGTTTGGCGAGAAGAAGTCGGTGCATTTCGCGCGCGGATTTATTGTTGTTGTCACGTTGATCGCATATTTTGTCGCGCTGAGCTTGAAGGAAAAGCAGGGGATTTTTGAAATTGCGATTCGCTATGCTTTTTCGGGTTTTGCGGCGATGGCGCCGGTGATGATCGCGGCGCAGTTTTGGAAACGGAGCACCAAGTGGGGAGCTCTCGCAGCCACTTTGTTTGTCGCGACGGCGTTGATTTGGATTGCCGTTACGCAGGCGAGCCATAAGCCGGGCGACGTGCTTTGGCAACTCGGCGCGAACAAAGTTTTTTTCATCAACCCGCGCGGGGATGTTTCGTTTTGGAACGGGTTCATGACCGTGGTGCCGATGGTGTTTGGCTCAGCAATTTGCGTGGTTCTTTTTTCCCTCTTTTCCCGGCCCCCAAGCCAGGCAACAATCGACCGTTATTTTGAAACAACCTCCTATGCCTCAAACTGACCGAACCGCCCTCACAGAATCCCAGGATAAGCTCGACGCGCATGTCCGCGACATTATCCAGTGGCATTTCTCGCCAGAAACAGGGTCGCCGTTTTGGCTGGATTGGGCCGTAAAGGCTGGGTGGGATCCCGCAAAAGAAGTAAAATGTTTTGCGGGCCTCCAGCGATTTCCTCATTTTCAGGACGAATTTTTGCGCGACTTGCAGCCGGAGGCCTGGGTGCCGAAGAAGTACAAAGGGCGGCCGTTTAATATTTTTGAAACAGGCGGGACAACGGGAATGCCGAAGCAACGAATCGGCTGGGACGATTACAAAACGGACTATGAGGAATTCTCCGGGAAAATTTCCGACGCGCATTTTCCCCCGGGACAAGCGTGGTTAATGGTCGGGCCGACGGGACCGCGCCGGTTGCGATTGGCGATCGAGCATCTGGCGAATTTTCGCGGAAGCTCGTGCTATTTTATCGATCTTGACCCGCGATGGGTCAAGCGTGTGCTCGCCAACAAACAAGGCGACGTTGCCCGACAATATATGGACCATGTCGTCCATCAAGCTGTCACGATTCTGCAAAACCGTAAAATTGGCGGACTTTTCACGACGCCGAAGCTCCTCGAAGCATTGGGCGAAAAAGTGGATCTGTGGGAATCGGGCATTCGCGGCGTTTTTTGCGGCGGCACGACAATGGCGCCTCAATACGTGCGCTACATTGTCGAGGAAGTTTTGGAGAATCGGATCGGGTTTTATCCGACTTACGGCAACACCTTGATGGGACTCGCGGCCAGCGTTCCTTTGAGGCCGCAGGATAATTTCTCGATAACTTATTACGCGCCGCAGCCGCGGGCGGTGTTGCGGGTCGTCGATCCCGCGAAAACTCATCAACTTGTCGAATACGGACAATGGGGACGCGTCGAATTGACTACGTTGACTCGCGAATTTTTCATGCCGCGCTTTTTGGAAAGGGACGAAGCCATTCGCCGGGAGCCGCGCGCTCCTTACACATGGGATGGCGTCGCCGAGGTGCGTCCGTTCGGCGCAATGGAGAAAAATATCGTTGAGGGAGTTTATTGATCGCAGATGCTTCCGCACATTCCAGCAATTCGACGCGGGAAGCCGTATGAAAGTCTTGACAAGGCGAACATCGTCGATTGTCGAACTGGACAGACGGTAGCCACGGTCAGCCAGGTCAACGGGGGAATCATCCGAAAGGATTTGGGGCGAATCGGTGAATCGCGGGCAGCGTTGAAGAAATTCACAGTCGCGCAATTGATAAAGATTTGCGCGGAAGCCGGACGGCAATTTCTCGAGGGGACGCTCCTTCAATCGCCGCGCGAATACATCGAGACGCTTTCGGCAACGAGCGGCCTTCCGCATGTCATGGTGCGGCGCAACATGGCGAAAATCCATCACGCGCTCACCCACATGGAGACGATCCTCAGCGGCTTGACGCGGGGGCTTGATTTGTCTTTGCTTGACAGAGGATTTGACGAGCGGCTCAGTTTTTATCCGCCGTCGAAATGTCTTGGCCTTGTGATGCCGAGCAATTCTCCGGCGGTCAATTCGCTTTGGCTTCCGGCGATTCCGTTGAAAATTCCGGTCATCATCAAACCTGGACGCGAGGAACCGTGGACGCCTTATCGGTTGATCCAGGCTTTTATCGCGGCGGGTTGCCCGGCGGAGGCTTTTGGATTTTATCCGACCGATCATGAAGGTGCGGGGGAGATTTTGCGCAGTTGCGGACGGGCGTTGATTTTTGGCGACAAGAATACGACGGCGGCTTACGCGAATAATCCGGCGATCCAGATTCACGGACCGGGTTACAGCAAGGTTTTGATTGGCGATGATCAGATTGAGAAGTGGCCTGAATTTATTGACATGATTGCTGGAGCGATTTCTGACAATGGCGGGCGCAGTTGCATCAATGCCTCGGCGGTTGTCGTGCCTAAATATGCGGCGGAAATCGCGGAGGCGCTGGCGAAGAAATTGGGACCGGTGGAACCGTTGGACGCGGCGGATGAGAAGGCGAAGTTATCAGGGTTTGCGAATGTGAAGATGGCGGACTTTATTGATTCCACTGTTGAGGAAGGATTGAAGACGCCGGGCGCAGTTGATGCGACGGCGAAGTATCGCAAAGGTCCGCGCAAAACTCAGTTTAACGGGGCGACTTATTTGCGGCCGACGGTTGTGTTTTGCGATTCGTTTGCGCATCCGCTGGCGAACCGGGAATTTCTTTGTCCTTACGCGAGCGTTGTGACTGTCCCGCAATCGGCGATGCTGGAGAAAATCGGGCCGTCGCTCGCGGTCACGGCGATCACGCGAGACAAAGAATTTATCGAGCAATTGGTGGAATCGCCGCTGATTGAGCGGTTGAACATCGGGCCGATTTCGACTATGACAGTTTCCTGGGACCAACCGCACGAGGGAAACATGTTCGAGTTTCTTTACAAACGCCGTTCGATCGAGATTGCAAAATGAGCGGGTTCACTTCGTTCGACCATAATCCCCGGACGAGGATCGTATTCGGCGGAGGTTCAGTCGAAGGCGTCGGAGAACTGGCGCGCGAAATTGGAATCAAGAGGGCGCTGCTCGTGACCGATCCGGGAATCGTAAGCGCCGGCCATGCGGAACGGGTGCGGGAATCATTGAGCAAGGCGAAAGTGGAATGCGTTTTGTTCGGTTCCGTCCGCGAAAATCCCACCACTACTGATGTCGATGCTTGTCTGAAAGTTGCGCGCGAAGGTGGCGTTGACGGCATCGTGGGTCTTGGCGGGGGAAGCAGCATGGACACCGCGAAGGGATGCAATTTTTTACTGACCAATGGCGGGCGGATGCAGGATTACTGGGGCGTTGGCAAGGCGTCGCGACCGATGCTGCCGCTGCTGGCGATTCCGACCACGGCGGGAACAGGGAGCGAATGCCAGTCGTTTGCATTGATCGCGGACACGGAGACACACCAAAAGATGGCGTGCGGCGATCCGAAGACGGCGGCGCGGATTGCCATACTTGACCCGGCGTTGACAGTTTCCCAGCCGTTGCGGGTGGCGGCTTGCACGGGGATCGACGCGCTTTCGCATGCTTTGGAGACGGCGGTCACGAAGAAACGGAATGCGTTGTCACTTTCGTACTCGCGCGAATCGTTTTTGTTGTGCAGCGAGAATTTTCCAAGAGTTTTGAAGAATGGGAGCGACCTCGATGCGCGCGCGGGGATGTTGCTGGGAGCGGCGCTGGCGGGGTTGGCAATTGAGAACAGCATGTTGGGCGCGGCACATGCAGCGGCGAATCCGTTGACGGCGCATTTTAAAATTGTTCACGGTCAGGCGGTGGGGTTGATGTTGCCGTCGGTGATCCGATTTAACGCGGCGGATGCGGAAACGGCGAAGCTTTATGATGAGCTTGCGCCGGGGTTGGCCGAGAAAGTGAATGAATTGCTGAATCTTGCAGGGATGCCTCGGTCATTGGCGGAGTGTGGGGCAAATGCGGCGGCGATTCCGCAATTGGCGGCGGAGGCGGCAAAACAGTGGACGGCGAGCTTCAATCCACGCAAAGCGAGCGAGAAGGATTTCGTGAAACTTTACGAGGCGGCGTTTGAACCGCGGTGACTGGAGCGGTTTAAAAAATACTGTAGCCATTCGGAAATGAAGAAAAAAAGCGGTCTTTTTGGGTTTTGGCTTCCTTTCGACTCAGTCACAGGGCTTTCAGCCATGCTCCTTCGTCGAAGCCTCGCCAAAACCCAAAAATCCTCGCTCCGAACGGCTACATTATTTATTAAAACGCTCTAAATGAAAAGCGGCAGAAGGCTGCCGCAGTCCAAGACGCTTCGCGTTTAAACGGTAGAACTTCCCGAATGGAAGCGTCAAATATTCTTTTCAATAGGGTTGCCTACTTCTTGTCGCGGATTTTTAGGGTGTACTCGGGGGACATGAGGCTGTCGGCGTGGGTTCTTGAAACGGCATACACCTCGTAATCGAATTTGTAGCGGTAGAGGATGGAATCCTTGTCTGGCGGGACGGGAATCAGCGCTTCCCAACGGTCCTGCACCACGGGAACCGGGCGCATGGGGTAGGTGTCGAAGCCAATAACAACCACGGGCTGAAATGATGTGGGATTGATTGTGCTCCGCCGGCTTTGCCATGCGGCCTCGACCCGATACATGCCGGAAGGTTCGCGGGTGTATTGTGAGGGAGTGAGATTGGTGATTGAGGTGCAGCCTGCCAGCAGGAGCGGCAGCAGTAACAGAGAAAGTATTTTCTTCATCTTTATGGCAATGAGCATAAGTACGATGCGCTTCACAACACAAGCGGTTTTCAGTGTTGCGCAAAGAGAGAGATTCGCCGTATTATTCACATTCGCGTTTGAACCGTTGCGCACAATGCGACTTCGGAACGCTTTAGAAATTATAGAATTTGTATGATTGGCACGATTCGAAAGCATCAACAATGGCTTTGGGCATTGGTCATTGCCGCCACGATTATTTCGTTTACGGCGTATCTTTCGCCCTCAAGCCGAAATGGGATGAAGATGAATTCATTGCTAGGCTCGGGGGACGGCGGCCAGTTGGGGTTGATCAACAACGAGCCAATCACGCCCGAACAGAATGCGATGGCGGTGCGCGAAGGTGCATTGTTTTACCGGCTGCATTACGGCCAATGGGCCCAGACCGCGGAGCAGAGAAAAATTGTTGAAAACTGGTCAAAGCAGCGGCTGTTTCTCGATGCCGAATTGAAGCAGCTCAACATCACTGTGACGCCGGAGGCCGCGGCGCGTTTCACCAAGGGACTGATGGGGCTGCGACCTGATCAGGCGATGCCGAAGGCAAAATTCGATGAGTTTATTCACAACGAATTGGAACTCAAGGCTGGTTTGACTTTGGACGATTTCAACCGGTTTGTGGAGCATCAGGCGGGGCAGGAATATTTGGTGGCGCTTTTTGGGATGAGCGGAAAATTGATCACATCGCAGGAGGCGGAATTCTTTTATCGCCGGGAAAACTCGCCGATGGTGACGGAAATAGTCAGTTTTCCCATAAGCAATTACTACGCTTTCACGAAACCGAACCAGCAGGAGTTGGAAGATTACTACACCAAGCACGCGGCGGATTACCGTTTGCCGGACAGGATCCAGGTCAATTATATTACCTTCGCAGGATCGAATTTTGCCGCGCAGGCCGATAAGACACTCGGCACCAACCTGGATGATCGCGCCGACCAGGTTTATCACCAGGAAGGGCCGGAGGCGTTTAAAGACGAAACTGGCAAGCAATTGACCCAGGAACAAGCCGAAGCAAAAATCAAAGTGGAGATTCGGGATTTCGCGGCGGTGAAGGAGGCGCAAAAGGCGGCCAACGCATTTTTGAACCAGTTGACGGCAAATCACGACGATCAGCATCCTTACACGACAGACGATTTGCGGAACATTGCGAAGGCGAACAATCTTTCCGTTTCGACCAGCGAACCGTTTGACGAGAAGGATGGCTCGAAGGACATCCCGGTGTCGGCGAAGATGCTGCACCCATTGTTTTCGCTGCGCACGGACGATCCTGATGACAAGGAAAGGGCGCTGCTGTATGCGCCGTCGCCATTGTTTAACGAATCGAATGTTTATGTTGTTGGACTTCAAAAGCTCATTCCCAGCCAAATGCAGACGCTCGATCAAGTTCACGAAGAGGCGGTCAAAGATTACCGGGATTCGACGTCGCTGATGCTTGCCCGAGGAGCGGGGGAAAAATTTGCGAACGCGTTGCAGGCGGGATTGGCGCAAGGACAATCGTTCGATTCCGTGTGCGCTTCGGAAAACGTCAAACCGGAAACGCTTCCGGCTTTCACGCTCAATTCGACTTCAATTCCGGAGATGACGAACCGGACGGAATTTACGCATTTGCAGGAAACGGCGTTTAACCTGTTGACCTATCAGTCCTCAAAATTTGTTCCAAACGAAGCTGGTGGATACGTTATATATTTGAAACAGCGGCTCGGTGTTGATGAGGCTAAAATGAAGGAAGAACTGCCAGCTTATTTGACGAAAATGCGCGACCAACGGCAAATCGCGGCTTTTGAGCAGTGGTTCAGCCGGGAAATGCAGTTGCACCTGGTGCTGCCGGCGGCTCCAAAAGAACAGCCTGAAGGCTGACGCTGAGTGACGCCGGTCGTTAAACTTTCCTCGCCCGCGACCGCTGAGTTCTGGGAAATTCCGATCCTTTATGAGGACGCGGAAGTTCTCGCGTTGAACAAGCCGAGCGGGCTTCGGGTCTCTCCGGATCGCAATGAGCCGGAGTTGCCGAGCCTGATGAAGTTGCTCCATCGCGACATTGAGCGCGGGGCGCTTTGGGCTAGGGAGCGAGGCATACAGTACCTGATCAACACGCACCGGCTTGATGCGGAAGCGAGCGGCGTCATCGTGTTGGCGAAAACGAAGCGGGCGCTGACGGAGCTTGCGAGTCAATTTGGTTCTGAACCGCCGGCGAGCCTGTTCGTGGCATTGGCTCGCGGGGAGACAGCGGAATCCACCTTCACTTGCGAGGCCCCGCTGGCTGCGCACCCGGCGCGACCCGGTTTTTTTCGAGTTGATACTAAAGACGGCAAGAAATCGCGCACGGATTTTGCCGTTAGAGAGACTTTCTCCGATTATCTGCTGCTGGAATGCCGACCGCTTATTGCGCGACCGTTCCAGGTTCGCGCGCATCTCAAGCATTTGCGCCTGCCGGTGGTCGGCGATGAAACTTACGGGAGCGCGGCTCTCTGGCTTTCGACCTTGAAGACCAATTATCGGCTCAAGCCGGGGCGGGAAGAGAAACCACTTATCGCGAGGGCGGCCATTCACGCGGAGCAGATAACCGTTCGCCAATGGGATTCAGGGCAAACTGTCGTCATACGAGCGCCGTGGCCGAAGGATTTAACTGTCGCGGTCAAATATCTTCGGCGTTACGGGGTTCGCGCGACGCGATGAAGCTTTGACAAGACTGTTGACTCCTGGTGTCAATTGCGAAAAGGGCGATTTCCGGTTTGACTTTGGGGCGATTTTGCCAATGCTAAAGGATATGTTCGCCATAAAAAATTGTGTCGCTGCGGGTGCGCTGGCGATGGCATTGCCTTGCGCGGTTCACGCTACGGATTGGTCACAGTTTCGCGGTCCTAACCACGACGGGATTTCAACAGAAAAAATTTTGACAGCGTGGCCCGCGACTGGCTTGCATGAAATATGGAAGCAGCCGATGAAGGATGGATTCAGCGGCGTAACCATCGGCGATGGCAAGGCGTTTACCCTTGTGGCGCGGGAAGTCGATGGGGCGGACCAGGAGGTTTGCGTCGGGCTTGATGCCAATTCCGGAAAGGAACTTTGGGCGACGCCGCTGACTGTCACGGGATATGATGGCGGCGGAGAAAGCGGAACGGCGACAAATAAAGGCGGGGACGGCCCCCGTTCGACTCCTTCGTATGACAGCGGCAAAGTTTATGTCTATTCGTCCAGGATGCTTTTGAAGTGTCTGAACGCGGCAGATGGGAAGCAAGTTTGGGCTTGCGACATTCTCAAGGAACACGCTGGACACAATATTCACTGGGAATCGGCAGCTTCGCCGTTGGTCGAAGGAAATCTTGTCTATGTGGCCGGAGGCGGCCCGGGCGAGGCGTTGCTCGCGTTTGACAAGGACGACGGTCACGTTGTCTGGAAGGGGCAGGATGACCTGATGACACAGTCCACTCCGGTTGCCACGACGATTTTGGGGGAACGACAGGTTATTTTTTTCACTCAGAAGGGTTTGGTGTCGGTTGTGCCAAAAACAGGGGTCGTGCTGTGGCGGTTTCCGTTCAAATATACCACTTCCACGGCGATGTCGCCGGTTGTCTGTGGTGATATAGTTTATTGTTCGGCGGCTTACGGAGTTGGTTCGAGCGCCTGCAAAATTACAAAGACAGACGCTGGTTTTGCGGCTGCGGAAATATGGCATGACCCGGCAAACGTCCTCTCCAGCCATTGGGTCACGCCGGTCTTTAGCGACGGCTATCTTTATGGAATTACGGGACAATCAAAATTTGGCGCGGCACCGTTGGTGTGCGTCGAAGTGGCAACCGGAAAAGTAATGTGGTCGCAGCCGGGATTCGGGCCGGGAGGATGCACGCTGGTTGGCGGCAATGTGCTGGTATTGAACGACGCAGGAGATCTGGTTTTGGTAAAGGCGACGCCAGCCAGCTATCAGGAGACGGCGCGAAGCCATATTCTGGCGGGAAAATGCTGGAATTGCGCGAGCGTTAGCAACGGGCGGATTTATGCCAGGAGCACACGCGAAGGGGTGAGCCTTGATGTTTCAGCACAATAAGAAGTAGCGTTCCCGCGCAGTTGTGAATGGCATTGAATGTGCTTTTAGGTAATTAGACAGAGCGATTCGCATCTGTTATAAGCCGGTAAAAAACTAATTCATATGCGCGGTTTGACGGTAAAACCATTTTTATTGCTCGCGGCGATATTATTGCTGTTTCCAATGGGGTCGCGAAGCAACGCCCAATTGACATTGGCATGGAATCGATCCACGGACCCGGCTGTTGCAGGCTATTACCTGGTTTGGGGAACAACCAGCGGCAATTACACGTCAACAATTACCAACTCGGTCTCCACGACTTCCGCGGAAGTCTCAAACCTGATCTCCAACCAGGTCTATTATTTTAACCTGGCTGCCTTTAACAGCGGCGGGGTCGCGGGTCCGTACGCGGGCGAAATTGTTTTCACGAATGGCTCCAGTTCATCGTCCACAAACCAACCGGCGAACGGCGAAACACAAACCAATGCTCCGTCATCGCCGCCAACCTTGTCGGTTTTTATGGCTGTGACAAACGGGCCTCCCATGCCTTCAGGTTCCAACGTGACAACGACCACTTCGGGCAATGGAGGTTCTGGAACCGCCACCAGCAGCACCAGCACAGCGGGAACAAACACGGCGGCGAACTTTTGGGGAGTGCCGCCCAGACTGGTCATGGTGGTTTCTAACGGCGAACCGACAATGAGCATTGGCGGGACGATAGGGGCTGATCTGACGATTCAGTCTTCCACGAACATTCTTTCGCCAGATAGCTGGCAAACGCTCACGAATATTTCCATGACAAACGCCGCCTCGCTGGGGCAGGGCCAGGCGAGCCAGCCGCAGGACGCCCTGGACATTGCGTTTGTGCCTGCGGCGGAGGCGTTGCCAGTGAATCCGGCTGAATCACCCTCCGGGGTAATGACGTACTACCGCGCATTGATGCCCTATGATTATGTGATCCTGGCTGGAAATGTATTGACGGGGCAGGGTTACAGGCCGCGAATGGTCCTTGTCAATATGCCGGGCATCGTTTGCGACGACGCCTGTTATGTGACTGAAGGCAGCAGTTACATTCATTACGATCGCGGCTCATACGCCTTGCAGCTTCAAGGTTCCGGCCCGACGCTTCGGGCGATTGCGACAAAATTGTCCTCGACACTTGGGCTGGACTGGACTTCGGCGTCTGAGTTTACCTACTCGAACGGGATTTCGCAGATCGTGGCCACTGTTGTCCAAACCGAGCCCGCTTCCTCTGATCCGGTTGCAGGGCAAGCTCCTACCACGTCGTCCACGAAGATCGACTTTTAGTCGATCCTTTCCGAACAAAATAGTCCCTTAAAGTCAGGATTCTGTCGGAAAGCAGGCTTTTTTCTTGTTGGCGGCCATAGGGTTCTGTAACGTTCACGGCCAACAGAAACCGAAAATAAGCCAAACACTGGTTCGCAGCCGCCTGTGCTGCCTTGGATTGGCACCGCATTACTCGTGAAAGACCGACTGATAATTTTGTTCGCAATCCTGGGTTTATTGACGTTGAGGCAAAACGCATTTGCCCAGCAAAACGCGGAGAAACATGTGCTGCGCAAGGAAGCGCCGAGTGCCGCGCTCGCGCGACCCGTCGGAAAGCCCGCCCCCACCGATTCGCTGCGGATCGCCATCAGCCTGCCGTTGCGCAACCGGGAAGCGCTGGATGAATTGTTGAAGCGTCTCTACGACCCTGGCAGTCCCGACTATCGGCAATATCTCACGCCCGGCCAATTTACGGCGAACTTCGGGCCAACGGAGGAGGATTATCAGAGCGTCATCAACTTTGCCCAGTCGTTTGGACTGTCAATCGAAAAGACGCATGACAACCGGTTGCTTTTGGATGTGCGGGGCAAGGTTGCCGATCTTGAGCGGGCATTTCACGTCACCTTGAGGACTTATCAACATCCCTCGGAAGCGCGGCAGTTTCGCGCACCAGAAGCTGAGCCGTGGGTGGATCCGAAGTTGCCGATTCAGGAGGTTATCGGCCTGAGCGATTACGTTTTGTTGCGGCCAACCGCGCATCGGAAGCCTGTGAAAACGCAGAGTGGCGCGGCGGGAGGCTCCTCACCGATTGCCGGAGATTTCATCGGGCAGGATTTTCGGAACGCTTACGCGCCCGGCGTTTCTCTGACTGGCGCGGGGCAACGGGTCGGTTTGTTTGAGGCCGATGGTTATTACTCCGCCGATATTGATAACTACGAAGCTTACGCCGGACAGTCTCCAGTCGCTTTGCAAAATGTATTGGTTGACGGATTCAACGGCGTTCCGGGCGCATTGAATCCCGAGGTGGCTGCGGACATCGAAATGGCGATTGCGATGGCGCCAGGTTTGTCAGCGGTAGTGGTGTTTGAATGCACGAATTCCGTGTCAGGCACAAATTCGGGCGGGACAGAGGTTCAATACTGGCTCGACACGCTGGATCGAATGGCATCCAGCAATCAGATCAAGCAATTCAGTTCTTCGTGGGGATACGTCACGGCGGACCCAACTCAAGACCCAAATACCGCGTTCGATGCCGCGTTCAAGCAGATGGCGACGCAAGGTCAAACATTTTTTCAAGCCTCGGGCGATGGCGACGCATGGGCGACCCCAATCTGGGTTCCGGCGGACAGCCCGTATGTCACCAGCGTTGGCGGGACAATGCTGAATATGAACGGCTTGGGCGCCTCATTTGCGTCGGAGACAGTATGGAATTCAGGTCTTGGCCCGCCTGGATGGCCGATCACCGGCAATAATTATTGGGGGAGCGGCGGCGGAGTCAGCACAGTTTATCCGATTCCTTATTGGCAGACGAATGTCAGCATGACGGCAAACCTGGGATCGACGACGAATCGAAACATCCCGGACGTGGCGTTGACGGCCACAAATATATTCATTACAGCCGACAACGGAGAGTTTGGAGGTTACTTTGGAACGAGTTGTTCAGCGCCATTGTGGGCCGGATATAACGCATTGATCAATCAACAGGCGGCGAACTCAAGCAAACCGCCGGTCGGATTTATCAATCCTGCGATTTACGCGCTTGGCCAGGGGCCGAATTACAGTCTTTGCTTCCATGACACCACGATTGGCAGCAACACGTACGCCGGCAGCCCGTCTAAATATTTTGCGACAACAGGATTTGATCTTTGCACAGGGTGGGGGACGCCGACAGGAAGCAATTTGATCAACGCGCTGGCGGGGGTTTATCAGCCGACTATCACGACGCAGCCCAACAGCCAGACTGTCGGGGTGGGAGGCAGCGTGACATTTACCGTCGCCGCGACAGGCGTTGCACCGTTTTCGTATCAATGGCAATTCGGCGGGACGAGTATCGCATCCGCCACGCAGACAAGTTTCTCGTTGTCGAACCTCGTTGGAACAAACGGCGGGAATTATACGGTTGTGGTGACAAACCAGTGGGGAAGCGTGACGAGCAGCGTAGCCGCACTGACTGTAAACTCCGGCACACCTGTGGTCACATGGGCCAACCCAGCCGCGATTACTTACGGGACGGCGCTCAGCAGTGTTCAATTGAACGCCACGGCGAACGTTGCCGGCACTTTTGTTTATACTCCCGCGAGTGGAACCGTTTTGAACGCCGGCAACAATACGCTCACTGCCATTTTCACGCCGACGGACACGGTGGATTACAGCAAAGCCACGAACACGGTGAGCCTGGCGGTATCGCCTGCGACTTTGACCATCACTGCCAATAATAAAACCAAAACGTACGGGCAGACAGTGACGTTCGCAGGCACGGAGTTTTCGACGGGCGGTTTGGTGAACGGCAACACGGTAACGAGCGTGACGCTGGCTAGTTCCGGCGCGGCGGCAACTGCGGGAGCTTCCGGGGTGCTGTACAGCATTGTGCCGAGCGCGGCGATTGGGACTGGTCTCGCAAATTACAATATCTCCTACGTCAACGGCTCGTTGACCGTGAACAAGGCGGCGTTGAGTGTTACAGCAAGCGCACAAAGCAAGACTTACGGGCAAACGGTGAACTTCGGCAGCGGCAGCACACTGTTCACCAGCATCGGCCTTCAAAACGGGGAGGCGATTGGATCAGTGACTTTGGCTGTCAACAACGGTGGCGGGGCGGCGACGGCCTCGGTTTCGGGTTCTTACACAATTACTCCAAGCGCGGCGACTGGAGGCACATTCTCATCCGGCAATTATACAATTACTTACCATACGGCTGCGCTGACAATCAGCCGCGCGGCGTTGAGCATCACGGCGAGCGCGCAGAGCAAGTCGTACGGACAAACGGTGACATTCGGTAGCGGCAGCTCACTGTTCACCAGCGGCGGCCTCCAAAATGGGGAGACGGTTGGGTCGGTGACGTTGGCCGTCAACAACGGTGGCGGGGCGGCGACGGCCTCGGTTTCGGGTTCTTACACAATTACTCCAAGCGCGGCGACTGGAGGCACATTCACAGCGAACAATTACACAGTCAGCTATAATACTGGCAGCCTGACCGTAAACCGCGCGTCGCTCGGCATTATGGCGAGCGCGGAAAGTAAAACTTACGGACAGATTGTGACATTTGGAAGCGGCAGCACGCTTTTCACCAGCAGCGGACTTCAAAATGGCGAAACGATTGGCACTGTGACATTGGGAGTCAGTGGCAACGGAGGACTGGCTACAGCCTCGGTTTCGGGTTCTTACACGATTACTCCGAGCGCGGCGACTGGGGGTACGTTCGCAGCGAACAATTATTCGATCACTTACAATTCCGGCAATCTCACCGTCAACCCTGCGGCTGTGACCGTTACCGCGAACGCGCAAAGCAAGTCGTATGGGCAAACCGTCGCCACCGGCAGCGGTAGCGCGCAGTTCACAAGCAGCCCGTTGCAAAACGGCGAGACGATTGGCAGTGTATCCTTATCTGTCAATAATAATGGATCGGCGGCGATTGCGCCGGTTTCTGGATCTCCCTACGCAATTACTCCGAGCGCCGCGACCGGCGGCACATTCAGCGCTGGCAATTATACGATTACTTACGCGCCGGGCAATCTGACGGTCAACCCCGTGGGACTCACCATTACAGCCAGCGCGGAGACCAAATCGTACGGGCAAACTTTGGCATTCGGCGCGGGCAGCGGATTGTTTACTTCCAGCGGACTGCAAAATGGCGAGACCATTGGCAGTGTCACATTGGCGGTCAGCGGGAATGGTGGAGCAGCAACCGCGCTGGTTTCCGGTTCGCCTTACTTAATCACGCCAAGCGCGGCGACCGGAGGAACTTTTACGCCGGGAAATTACTCGATCAATTACTCCAGCGGCGCTCTTACGGTGAACCCTGCAACGCTAACAATTACTGCGAGCGCGCAGAGTAAGACTTACGGGCAGATAGTTTCATTTGGAAGCGGGAGCACATTGTTTACGAGCAGCGCGTTGCAGAACGAGGAGACCATTGGGTCGGTGACTCTTTCGGTCAATAACAATGGCGGGGCGGCCAATGCTCCGGTGTCGGGGTCGCCGTATGCGATTACGCCGAGTGCGGCGGGGGGGGGGACATTTTCTCCTGGCAATTATTCCATCACGTATGCCGGAGGCAATTTGACGGTGAGCGCGGCGGCTTTGATGATTACGGCCAATAGCCGAAGCAAAACGTATGGGCAGACAGTGACTTTTGCCGGAACGGAATTTACAACAAGCGGACTCCTCAATGGGGACACGGTGGCCAGTGCGACGTTGAGTTCTTCGGGAACGGCGACAACGGCGGCGGTGGCTGGTTCGCCGTATTCGATTATCCCCAGCGCGGCGACGGGGACTGGGCTTGGCAATTACACCATTTCATATAACAGCGGCACATTGTCGATCAACAAAGCCGGATTGACGGTTACTGCCAACAGCCGGAGCAAAACTTATGGGCAAACGGTAAGCTTTGCCGGGACGGAATTTGTCACGTCGGGTTTGCTTAATGGGGACACGGTGAGCAGCGCGAGCATCAGCAGTTCAGGAGCAGCGGCAACGGCGGTAGTGTCGGGTTCGCCGTATGCGATAGTTCCCAGCGCGGCGACAGGGACAGGCCTTGGCAACTACACGATCAATTATGGCAATGGCACACTGACGATTAATCCGGCGACCCTGAGCATCACTGCCAACAATCGAAGCAAGACCTATGGCCAGACTGTGACATTTGCGGGAACTGAATTTACAGCCAGTGGATTGCTCAATGGCGACAGCGTTGGCGGAGTGACTTTGAGCAGTTCGGGAACGGCGGCAACAGCGACAGTGTCCGGTTCGGCGTATGCGATTGTGCCGAATGCGGCAACGGGAACAGGGTTGAACAATTACACGATCGGTTATTCCAGCGGCGCGTTGACGGTCAATCCGGCGAGCTTGACGATCACGGCCAATAATCGGAGTAAGACTTATGGTCAGACGGTGAGCTTTGCCGGGACAGAATTTACCAGCGCGGGGTTGTTGAACAGCGACACCGTCAGCAGCGTGACCTTGACCAGTTTGGGAGTGTCATCAAGCGCAACGGTGTCCGGTTCGCCCTATGCGATAGTTCCCAGCGCGGCGGTGGGGACGGGTTTGGGAAATTACAACATTGGCTATGTTAATGGAACGCTGACAGTGATTGGTTCAGGAGTGACGGTGACATGGAACGATCCTGCGGCGATAACGTACGGGGCGGCGATCAGCTCCAGCCAATTGAATGCGACTGCCAGCGTGCCGGGAACATTTGTCTATACGCCGACCAACAATAGCATTCCCAACAGCGGGCTGAATAGTTTGACAGTGGTGTTCACCCCGACCGACACAGTGGATTACAGCAGTGTTACCGACAGCGTCAGCCTGGTGGTGCAGCTTGCGCCGTTGACGGTGACAGCGGCCAGCTACAGCCGCCCGTTCAACACGGCAAACCCGGTATTTACAGGGATAATAAACGGCCTGGTCAACTCCGACAACATCTCCGCCAATTACGCTTGCGCGGCGACACCGAGCACGCCACTTGGCTCGTACGCGGTTACACCGATTCTTGTTGACCCAAATAATCGCCAGACGAATTACTCGGTGACGCTGGTCAATGGCGCGCTTTCGATAGTCCAGGCGGCGCCGGTGGTGACATGGGCCAATCCGCAGACGATCATTTATGGGAGTGCGCTGGGCGGCAGTCAGTTAAACGCAATGGCAAACATCCCTGGGACATTCAAATACACCCCAGCCAGCGGAAGTGTGCTCAACAGCGGCAGCAATGGTCTTTCGGTTGTTTTTACGGCTAACGATCCGGTGGATTACGCCAGCGCGACAAACAGTGTTGGCTTGATGGTCGGTTTGGCAAATTTAACCGTGACAGCGGACAGTTTCAATCGTGCATTTGACACCGCAAATCCTGTGTTTACCGGGACGGTCGCGGGCGTCGTGAATGGCGACAACATCACCGCGACCTATAATTCAACCGCGACAATCGCCAGCCCCGTGGGAACGTATCCGATTACGCCAACCCTTGTGGACCCAGGCAATCGCGAGACGAACTACAACGTCAGTCTTGTGAACGGAATTTTGGTAATCGGCCATCCGACGGAAACTTTTTCATGGGCCACGCCAACCCCGATAGTTTACGGGACGCCGCTTGGCGCAAACCAGTTGAATGCGTCAGTCAACGTGATCGGAACATACGCGTATTCGCCTACGAATGGAACGGTGCTCAATACCGGCACCAATACGCTGACTGTGGTGTTCACGCCGAGCGACACTGTGGATGACACCGGTTTTACAAACAGCGTCAGCTTGGTGGTGATGCCCGCGCCGTTGACTATCACCGGAGCAGTTACTAACCGGCAATATGGCCAATCGAATCCCGCGTTGATGGGCACGATTAGCGGCATCGCAAATGGAGACATTATTACTGACACATTCAGTTGCGGCGCGACTGTCACAAGCCCGGTCGGCTCTTATGCGATTGTTCCTGGAACTGCCGTCGGCGCGGATTTGACGAATTATGCCATTACGTACGTGAACGGGTCTTTGACGGTGAATTCGGCGGCTTTGACGGTTACAGCCAATAACCGGGCCAAGACTTACGGGCAAGTGGCGAGCTTTGCCGGAACTGAGTTCATAGTCAGCGGGCTGCTGAACAGCGACAGCGTGACGAAGGTTACGTTGGCCAGCCCGGGCGCAGCGGCGTCGGCACCGGTTTCAAGTTCGCCATATGCGATTTTGCCAAGCGCGGCGATCGGGAACGGCCTTGCCAACTACACAATCGCGTATGCTGGAGGGAATTTGACGGTGAGTCCGGCGGCTTTGACGATCATGGCCAGCAGCCGGAGCAAAACCTACGGGCAAACGGTGACTTTTGCCGGAACGGAATTTACAACAAGCGGACTGCTCAATGGGGACACCGTGGCCAGCGCGACGTTGGGTTCTTCGGGAATGTCGGCGACGGCGGGGGTGGCCGGCTCGCCGTACGCAATCGTGCCGAGCGCTGCGACCGGGACGGGGCTGGGCAATTACACCATTTCATATAGCAGTGGGACATTGACGATCAATAAAGCCGGCTTGACGCTTGCTGCCAACAGCCGGAGCAAGACCTATGGGCAGACGGTGACCTTTGCGGGGACGGAATTTGCCACGTCGGGTTTGCTCAATGGAGACACGGTGACCAGCGCGAGCATCAGCAGTTCAGGAGCGGCTGCGACGGCGGCGGTGTCCGGTTCGCCGTATGCGATAGTTCCCGTCGCGGCGACTGGGACGGGCCTTGGCAATTACTCGATCAGTTATGGCAGTGGAACACTGACTATCAATCCGGCGACGTTGAGCATTACGGCCAACAATCGGAGCAAAACCTACGGACAGACAGTGACGTTTCTTGGGACTGAATTTACCACCATCGGATTGCTCAACAGTGACAGCATTGGAGGAGTGACTTTGAGCAGTTCGGGAGCAGCGGCAACGGCGGTAGTGTCGGGTTCGCCGTATGCGATAGTTCCCAGCGCGGCGACAGGGACGGGCCTAGGCAACTACACGATTTCATACAACAACGGCACACTGACGATCAATCCGGCAACACTCAGTATTACAGCCAACAGCCGGAGCAAAACCTACGGACAGACAGTGACGTTTGCGGGAACTGAATTTACAACAACCGGATTGCTCAACAGCGACAGCGTTGGAGCGGTGACCTTGAGCAGTTCGGGAACGGCGGCAACGGCAATAGCGTCCGGTACGCCTTACGCGATTGTGCCCAGCGCGGCAACGGGAACAGGGTTGAACAATTACACGATCGGTTATTCCAGCGGCGCGTTGACGGTCAATCCGGCGAGCTTGACGATCACGGCCAATAATCGGAGTAAGACTTATGGTCAGACAGTGAGCTTTGCCGGGACAGAATTTACCAGCGCGGGGTTGTTGAACAGCGACACCGTCAGCAGCGTGACCTTGACCAGTTTGGGAGTATCATCGAGTGCGACGGTGGCCGGTTCGCCCTATGCGATAGTTCCCAGCGCGGCGGTGGGGACGGGTTTGGGAAATTACAACATTGGCTATGTCAATGGGACTCTGACAGTCATCGGTTCGGGGGTGACGGTGACATGGAACAATCCTGCGGCGATAACGTACGGAGCGGCGATCAGCTCGAGCCAATTGAACGCGACGGCGAGCGTGCCGGGAACATTTGTCTATACGCCGACCAACAACAGTGTTCCCAACAGCGGACTGAATAGTTTGACAGTGGTGTTCACCCCGACCGACACTGTGGATTACAGCAGTGTTACCGACACCGTCAGCCTGGTGGTGCAGCTTGCGCCTTTGACGGTGACAGCGGCCAGCTACAGCCGCCCCTTCAACACGGCCAACCCCGTGTTTACCGGCACAATAAACGGCCTGGTCAACTCCGACAACATCTCCGCCAATTACTCCTGCGCGGCGACTGTTTCCAGCCCGGTCGGAACTTATCCAATTGTTCCAAGCCTTGTTGATCCGAATAATCGCCGCACTAATTACACAGTCAGTTTGGTGAACGGGATTTTGGTGGTTGGACATCCATCTCAAGTCAATTCGTGGACAAATCCCGCGCCGATTATTTACGGAACGCCGTTAAGCTCCATGCAGTTGAACGAAAGCGTCAATGTCGTCGGAAGCTACGCGTACACGCCGCCAGCCGGGGCGGTTCTCAACACGGGCACGAACACCCTTTCGGTTGTTTTCACGCCTTCGGACCCTGTTGATTACATCAGCGTGACTGACAGTGTGAGTTTAGTGGTGCTGCCCGCTCCGCTGACAATCGCTGCGGCCAACGCCACCCGCCAATACGGGCAGGCCAACCCCATCTTCGTGGGAACAATGAGCGGCCTGACCAATGGAGACATTATCACGGACACCTATAGCAGCAGCGCGACAACCGCAAGCCCTGTGGGAACTTACACGATTTCTCCAGGCTCGGCGGCGGGAAGCGACTTGACGAATTATTCAATCACGTATGCGAATGGAACTTTGACAATCACTCCGGCGAATCTGACAGTGACTGCAAACAGCCGGACAAAATCCTACGGACAGTCGGCAAGTTTCGTTGGAACGGAATTTATCACCAGCGGTTTGATGAACGGCGATACAGTAAGCCATGTTAACCTCACCAGTTCTGGAGCGTCGCCGACGGCAACGGTGGCGGGATCGCCTTACGCCATTGTTCCCGGCGCGGCGACTGGCAGCGGCCTTGGAAATTACTCGATTACTTATGCGAATGGGACGCTGACGGTGTCTCCGGCGGGGTTGACGATCACCGCGAACAATCAAACCAAGACGTTCGGCCAGACAGTGAATTTCGTTGGGACAGAATTTACGGCAAGCGGACTTTTTAATGGCGATTCGGTGATCAGCGTTTCCCTGGCGAGCGCTGGTTCATCGACGACGGCATCCGTGGCGGGATCGCCTTACGTCATTTCGCCCAGCGCGGCGAACGGTTCAGGCCTTGGCAATTACACGATCGCGTACGTCGGCGGACGACTTAGGGTGCTGGAGGCTTCTCCGGTTGTCACGTGGCCAAACCCGAATCCGATTGTCTATGGAACGGACCTGGACACGAACGAGTTGAATGCCACAGCAAGCGTTCCAGGCAATTTTTCCTACACCCCGACCAATGGGACTGTCCTCAACAGCGGAACCAATACTCTTTCGGTTCTTTTCACGCCGAGCGATTCGGTGGATTACACGACTGCGACCGCCATTGTTAGTTTGACAGTGCTGCCTGCGCCATTGACGGTGACAGCCGACAGTTTCAGCCGGTCGTTTGAGACGGATAATCCCGTATTCACCGGGACAATCAGCGGACTGACAAACGGTGACGTCATCTCCGCATCTTACAGTTGCGCGGCCGGTTTTAGCAGCCCGGTGGGAACTTATTCGATCGTGCCGAACTTGATTGATCCGAGCGATCGCGCCGCCAACTATTCAGTAAATCTTATTGACGGAATTCTGGTGGTGGGACATCCGGTTGAGGTCTTTAATTGGCCCAATCCCGCGCCGATTGTGTACGGAACGCCGCTGAGCATCGTTCAATTAAACGCGTCCGTTAATGTTCTCGGCACTTACGCCTATTCTCCGACAAATGGCACAGTGCTCAACACTGGAACGAACATCCTTTCCGTCATTTTTACGCCGAGTGACACATTCGATTACACCAGCGTGACTGACACCGTGAGTGTGGTTGTGACGCCAGCGCCGTTAAGCATCGGAGGCCCGATAGAAAGCAGGCAATATGGCCAGGCTAACCCGGATTTGACCGGCACGATTACGGGCCTGACTAATGGAGACGACATCAATGTTTCATTCACTTCCAGCGCGAATACCGCCAGTAAAGTCGGAACATACGCGATTGTTCCGGGATTGGCGACGGGCAGCGATTTGACCAACTACATAATTTCCTACGCGAACGGTTCACTGACAGTCACTCCGGCGGCGTTGAACATCACAGCGAATAATCGGACGAAGGTATATGGCCAAAGTCTGACTGTGCTCGGGACTGAATTTACGACGACGGGTTTGGTGAATGGCGATTCAGTTTCGAGAATCAGCCTGTCCAGCCCTGGCACGGCTGCGAATTCGCTGGTAGCGGGATCGCCTTATGTCATTACACCCAGCGCAGCAATTGGAAATGGCCTGGCAAATTATTCGATCAGTTACGCCAATGGGAGTTTGTTGATTAGTCCGGCGGCTTTGACAATCACCGCCGACAACGAAAACAAGATCGTTGGGCAAACTTTCTTATTCTCCGGGACGGAATTTACGGCAAAGGGCCTCGTAAACAGCGATTCTGTCACCAGCGTGACCCTCACAAGCCTCGGGGCTTCCGCATCGGCTGCCGTTGCCGGATCTCCGTATGCCATTGTTCCAAGCGCTGCTGAGGGCGTGGGTTTGGCCAATTACGCGATTTCCTACGTCAACGGCACGCTAACAGTGTCGAGCGGGTCGCAGCCCGTCATCCAATCAGCGACAAGATCAGGCAATACAATTATCTTTAATTGGAGCACTGCGGCGTCCCAATCCTACCAAATTCAATACACAACAAATTTGGACGGGGACCCTTGGACCGATCTGGGAGGGCCTGTCACCGCGACCAATTCCAGCGCTGCGGCAGCCGTTACGATCACCAACTCGCGAACATTTTATCGCCTCCTGTTGTTGCCTTGATTTCGTAACGCGCGGTTTCCGAGGCGTTGCGTGTCAATGTAACAATTTCGCGACTTTTTTCTTTCCATTGCCAACGGAAATGCCTACTTTGCAATAGTCTCTAAATGTACGACAAAAAGATAATAGCGAGACAAGGGGTCCCCAGACTATTGAGCGAGAGAAATTGGCCAGCGATGTTAAGTTATTGCAAGAAAGGAAGATGGAACTTCGCGGCCTGAAGTTATAGATTATGCATGTGTTCGCGTATATTGACCCAGGGGCTGGAGCGCTCGTTTGGCAGTCCATAATCGCCGCGTTTGTCGGCGCGATGTTTTACGTCAAGAGAACGCGCAAAGTAATAGGCGCGTTTTTCAAGAAAGCCTTCGGCAATGGGGAAGATGAAAAGCCTGCCGAACCATCTGTGGAGATTCTTCAAAGGACGAGCGACAAGGATAATGGGTAGATGCCCAAACCGTCGTTATCTTTTCGCGACCCGGCGGGAAGCTGTTGCGTTCTAGATAAGAGCGTCCTGCGTTTCGTTGATCGGGGCAACATTGAAGAGTTCGAGGGATTTCTCAACACTCGTGTGGCGAGAACGTGCGTCGAGCGCAAAGACCTGGTTTCCACACGCCGATTGAATGAGCCGGAAATTGAGGCGTTATTTGCATCATCCACTCTCAAGCCCATTCTTGAGGGGCGCCCAAACAGCATTGTTTTTGAGCACGAGCGGGTTCGTTTCCAGAGTTTTCCATATGAATGGCCGACTGAAATGCTTTGGGGTGCGGGGCGGCTGACACTTGACATTGCTATCTCCGCGCGCGCCGATGGTTATGGGTTGAAGGACGCCACCCCTTACAACATTTTGTTTCGAGGCAGCAAACCCATCTTTATTGACGCGCTTTCCTTTGAACGTCGAAATCCTGGCGACCCGATTTGGCTGCCGATGGCGCAGTTTATTCGCACATTTCTATTGCCGTTGCTTGCGAATCGAAAATGGGGCGTTCGGCTTGCGGATGTTTTCGTAACGCACCGTGACGGGCTTGAGCCGGAGGAATTGCATCGGCTTTGCGGTTCTGTGGAACAATTTAAACCCAGCCTTCTCTCTCTTGTCACAATGCCAACATGGCTTTCTCGAAAGGCCGAGGAAAACGAGGATAAGATTTACAAACCGCAGATTCTGGAAAACTCCGAAAAAGCTCAATTCATCCTGGAATCAGCCTTTAACCGTCTCAGCCGTAATCTTGAATCGCTCCGTCCGGCGGCTCAGGATAAATCCAACTGGTCGGAGTACATGAAAACGCACAGTTACGACGATCCCGCGTTTTCCGCGAAAGAGAAATTCGTCAGCGACGCGTTGAAACGGTTTGCGCCTGCCCGAGTGCTGGATGCCGGCGCGAACACGGGACATTTCAGCAGGCTGGCGGCCCGGTTGGGAGCAGAGGTCGTGTCAATCGATATCGATCCGACGTGCGTGGGCCAGATATTTGCCAAAGCGAGCGAGGAGAAAATGAACATTCTTCCGCTGGTCGTCGATTTGGCGCGGCCGAGTCCATCGGTAGGCTGGCTAAACGACGAGTGCCCGTCATTTCTTGACCGTGCGCGAGGCGCATTTGACGGAGTGCTGATGCTGGCGCTCCTGCATCATTTGCTGGTTACCGAACGCGTCCGGTTGGAACAGGCAATGGAACTCGCCGCAAGCCTGACGACTTCGATCCTGGTCATTGAATTTGTGGCGCCGGAGGATGCGATGTTTCGCCGCCTCACGCGCGGACGCGACAACCTGCATTCAACGCTCGACACAAAATCCTTTGAAGCGGCATGTGACGCCCATTTTGAAATCATTGAATCCCTCGCATTGCCCGGAACAAAGCGAACGATGTACTGTCTTAAGAAGAAGAGTCTCAATTGAATACGCCCGAAACAACCGTGCAGCCGTCTGAACATACCAATGCCCCAGCTAAACCGGGGTCCGGCAATTCGCGAAATGTTAAAGACTGGATCGTGGCGCTTTCAATGGCCAATTGGGTATTCATTCGAGTCTGGTCGAATTTGCTTTCCGGCAAGGGCCGCTTTTTCAGCAAGCTGCCCGTGGTCCGCGCAGAACTTTTGGCTCTCGCGGCATGTATCATTGGAATGGCATCCCTCATCTGGCTGGGCATTGGTTTATGGCGGCGCACTTCACATAGGTGGATGCTGAGCATTGCATTTTTAGCGTTGCTGATATTTCCTGTCGATTACATTAGATGGGAGCTGAGTTTGAGCGGGCGGGAGGTGCTTGTTTTCGCAAAGAATCCGGCGGGGATGTTTTGCTTACTGATGATCGCCGGGTTGGCAGTCTGGAAACTCACGCATGTGGCGCGCGGTTTGGCTGTCGTGGCGGGAATCACTTTTCCACTCGCATTGCTGAACATCGCAAAAATTGTTTTTTTGTCGTTGAACGTGATCCGTCCAAACGATTGCGAATGTTCCTCAGTGGCGCCGCCGGTTTTTCCTGTTCGCCAGGGCCAGCCGCGGTTGGTATGGACCATCTTTGACGAAACAGACTACCGACTGGCCTTCGAGCAACGGCCTCCGAACATAAAGCTGGCCGAATTTGACCGATTACAAAAAGAGTCTCTCTCAAGCGTCAAGGCGTATCCGCCTGGCTACGAAACGTCGCTGTCGATGCCCGCGTTGATTGCCGGACGCCGGTTCTCCTCCGGGCAGGTGGTTGGTTGCGACCTGAAACTTCAAACTGACGACACTGGAGCTACTGTGGATTGGAGCGCTTCGCCGTCGGTTTTCTCGCGGGCACGCGGGATGGGATTCAATACCGGGCTGGTCGGATGGTATTTGCCTTATGATAGAATTCTGGGCAAAGACCTGAATTATTGCTCATGGTATTCCAATCCGACTCTGGACCCGGCAAGTTCGGCGAACTTCTTCGAATCCATAGGGCAGCAACTGGGATCGTTAGGCGGAATATTCCATGCGCGCCAACTTTTTATAGATGCATGCAAAGGCAGCCTGAAGGATGGGCTTTCAGCGATTGCGAATACGAATCTCAGTCTTGTGCTGCTTCACTTGCCGCCGCCGCATGATCCTTCCGTTTATCTTCCGGCCAGAAACGAATTCTCGGTGACGATTCCGCCCACCGCCGCCAGTTATTTTAATAATCTGGCGCTTGCCGACCATGAATTGGGAGAACTGCGGAGATCAATTGAAACATCCAAAGACGGGGACAACACCTGGCTCATTTTCAGCGCAGACCATTCGTGGCGCAAATCAAAACAATACGACGGGCGCCGCGATTATAGAGTGCCCTTTCTAATCAAAGCGCCGCATAATGGCGCCCCGATAACCTACTCGCGTCAAATTAACACCTTGATTACGGGCGATTTGATTCTTGCCATTCTGAGCGGTGAAATTACCAACCAATCAGGCGTCGCGACGTGGCTGGACGGTCATGGGAAACCTGATTTGCCGATTCTCAAAACGGGTGAATCTGTTGAATGAAAATGATGCGATGGCGCGGACCTTCCATAGAAGACTGGATTTTTCCGCGACTCTCAATGCAGCGCGGCTGACCTTCTTTTTCCTGGTTCTGGTCTTGGCGAGTTTACCTGGGCGCGGAGCTGACGATTTTGCCCGCACTTCCAATAAAGTCGGCGATACGGGAACCGACGGTTTCGTGACGCCCGTTAATCAAGTCGTTTCGCCTGCAGGCGCCCAAGTGGAATTGCCCGGTATGAGGCCTCAGGCGCTGGCGCTCAGTCCCGGAGGCCATATTCTGGTCACCTCGGGCCAAACGCACGAAATCGTCGTGCTCGACTCCTTTTCAGGAAGGATACTTCAACACGTTCCGCTGCCGGAAGCAGCCAGCAGTCAACCACAACATGCCGTTTCGGATGCGGTTTTGGCTCCTGATATGGCAGCACAGCTCAGTTTTACAGGATTGGTTTTTTCACCAGACGGCTCCCGCCTCTACATGGCCAACGTCAATGGAGACATAAAGGTTTTTTCCGTCCTGGCAGACCGCGAAGTTCATGCGTTTTTTTCAATCTCGCTGCCACTGGTCGAAGGAGCGTCCAGATCGGCGGACATTCCGGCGGGGCTTGCAATCTCTGCAGACGGGAAGCGGCTATTCGTGGTGCTCAACCTTTCAAATCGCCTGGCAGAATTGGACGCCGACACAGGCCATCTCCTCCGAACATGGGATGTCGGTGTTGAACCCTTTGATGTTGTCGTCACGCCTTCCAGGGCCTTCGTGAGCAATTGGGGCGGCCGCAGGCCGGACGCGCAGAGCATCACTGGTCCGGCGGGACTTGGAAAACTTGTGCGAGTCGATGCGACACGCCGGATTGCAGGCGAAGGTTCTGTTTCCATTATTGACTTTAATTCAAAAGAATCTCCCGAAGAAATTCTCACCGGACTTCACGCTTCGGCGCTGGCCCTTTCTCCCAATGAAAAATTTGTTGTCGTCGCCAACACCGGCAACGACACGTTGAGCGTCATCAACACGCGCACGGGAAAAATCGTCCAAACAATTTCGACGCGACAAAATCCCGGCGACCTGTTTGGCGCACAACCCGATGCGCTCGCATTCGATCAGGATGGGCAAACGTTATATGTCTGCAACGGAACTCAAAACGCGGTGGCGGTGATTCATTTCGATTCAGAGAAATCGAAGATGCTCGGTTTGATTCCAGTAGGTTGGTTTCCGGGCGCAATTGTTTTTGACCGCAGGCAAAATTCTATAGACGTGGCAAACCTCAAGGGAATCAAAGAATATCCAAAAGCAGGAACAAATCGGACAGAATTTAATTCAAGGCAATGGCATGGCTCGCTCTCATTGGTGCCGTTGCCTGAGGAATCCGCGCTCAAAGCCATGACAAAGTCGGCGCTGGCAGGACTTCGTTATCCGCTGTTGGCGCAGGCGAGACTTCCCGCGAGATCAGGAAGAGCGCCGCGTCCGGTCCCTGAACGTGTCGGGGAGCCGGGCCTTATTCATCACGTCATATATATTATCAAAGAAAATCGCACCTACGATCAAGTGCTTGGCGATGTGAAGGAGGGAATGGGAGACCCGACTTTGTGCAATTTTGGCGAGCAGGTCACACCCAACCAGCACAAACTCGTTCATCAATTTGTGCTGCTCGACAACACATATTGCTGCGGCAGCGTCAGCGCGGATGGCCATCAATGGACTGACAGTGCAATCGCTTCAGATTATATCGAGAGAAGTTTCGCCGGGTTTCCAAGAAGTTATCCGTTTGGCAATAACAGCGAAGACGCGATGGCCTACTCCCCGACGGGATTTATCTGGGATGACGCAATCGCCCACGGAGTCTCTTTGCGCGATTACGGGGAATTCACCCAAGTTCAGCAACATTGGACCGAGCCGACCCGCAAGGGGAATCCCACTTTCCTGGACTTTTTCCGCGATCTGTCGAGGGAAAAGAAGGCCGTTTCGCTCTCGAGCGCGCCCAGTATAGAATCCCTGCGAAAATATATTTGCACGAACACGATCGGGTGGGACCTGGATGTGCCAGATATGTTTCGGGCGGCGCAGTTTGTTAAAGAGTTGAAGGGATTTGAAACGAACGGCAACTTTCCGGCCCTCATTATTTTATATCTCCCCAATGATCACACCAGCGGCGTCAGGCCAGATTCTCCAACACCGGAAGCGCAGGTGGCTGACAATGACCTCGCTGTGGGGACAGTCATTGAGGCCGTGAGTCGCAGCCCGTTTTGGAAGGACACCTGCATTTTTGCGATTGAAGACGATCCGCAGACGGGCTGGGACCACATCAGCGGGTATCGGACGACCGCTTACGTCGCCAGCGCGTACGCCAAAAGAGGAGCAATCGTCAGCACACAGTACAATCAGACCAGTGTTTTGCGGACCATCGAACTCATGCTTGGCCTGCCGCCCATGAACCAACTGGATGCCACGGCCACCCCAATGTTTGACTGTTTCAGGGAAACACCAGACCTGTCGCCATTCGAGGCTGTGCTGAATAATATTCCATTGAACCAGATGAATCTTGCTCCCAAGAAAATTTCCAACCCGCGCCTGCGAAAGGACGCCCGGATTTCTGCGCGATTGCCTCTGGCCAAGCCTGACCAATGTCCTGATGAGGTTCTTAATCAAATACTGTGGCGAGCAACGAAGGGGACGAAGGCTCCTTATCCGCAATGGGCTGTTGTTGCGGGTGCGGACGATGATTGACTATTTGCGCGTAAAACTGCTCAAAATGGACTGGACTTCTTTTCCAGAGATTTCATAATTCGCTTGATTACGCAAAAAACTGATCACTGTCGTTTGAAAGTGAACCGTAATTTGATTGCTCAGCCAGCGGCGAACCTCTGTCAAGTTCGCCATTTGTTGTTGACGTTTGAAGTCTGGGAATTGCCTGCTTGCGCGCTATGAAGGACAACATCGAGAGACGCCTTATCGGATTTTTTGTCGTCATGCTGTTGATCCTGGTATTTGTGGCGACATCCGCTCTGCAAACCATTCACCGTCACATCGAAAGCGAAGATTGGGTCAATAAAACACACGACGTCATTATTCACGCGGCGGATATTGTCTCCTATCTTCACGCCGGGGACGCCGCGTTGCGCACATTCATGATCACCGGTGACGCGCGCGACCAGGCCGCTTACCGCAACGCGTACGCGACGATGATTGAGCGCCGTGATGAGTTGTTCGCATTGACTCGGTCCGGGGCGGGCGAAGAGGACTTTCATGCCAGAATAGCCGACATAGACGTGATGTTGAGCAATCGTGTTGAGGTTGCCCGTTCCATTGCGCGGGCCCGCGAACAGGGAGGGTTGGTCACCGTAAAGCAGCGTCTCTCGGGTCCCGATGCGGAATCTGATGGGAAAATTGAGCGTTACATGCCCACGTTGATCGGAGCGGAACGAGACCTGTTACGACGGCGCGATGCCGAGGAGCATGCCCAGGCTCTGTCAACCAAATGGACCGTTTACACCGGTGTTGTCGTGGATTTCATTCTGGTGGCGTTTGTTTTTGGCTTGTTGCGCGACGATCTTCGCGCGCGCCGAATGGCGGCCAAGGCGTTGGAAGACGCCAACGCGCAGCTTGAAACAAAAGTGCAGGAACGCACCGCCGAACTTGTCAAGACCAACTCTGCCCTCAAGCAGGAAAACCTGGAGCGGCGCTGGTCCTATCAGGCGCTTGATCATCAAGGCCGTTACAATCAGCTAATCATCAATTCAATCGCCGAAATGGTCTTTGTCATCAGCCGGGCTCTCAACGTCAGCCGGATCAATCCCGCCGTGGTTCATCAAACCAACTGGCAGCCGCAGGACCTGGTCGCCCAATCCATTGACAGGGTGCTGCAGCTTCCAGGCGATGGCGCGCCCGATCAGAATCCCATCAGTCTGGCTTTGCGGGACGGGCGCGAAATTCAGGATCGACCGGCGATACTGAAAACCCGTTCCGGGGAATCGATCCCGGTTCGATTCAGCCTGGTTCCACTTCACGATCAGAGCAAGGTTGTCGGCGGCGTGGTGACTGTTCGCAATCAGGCCGGCACTCAACTGGTCGGTTAGCACTCAATAGCGTAAACCCATGAAAAAACATATTCTATGCATTGATGATGAAGCGGACATTCGCGAATTGCTCCAGGAAGCCCTGACGAGTCGCGGTTATCGTGTCGATACGGCTGCTGAGCCGGAAAGCGCAAAAAGAATCGTCAAAGAAGACCCGCCCGATCTGATCATCATGGATTTTCAGATCGAGGAAGGGGACGGCTTCACGCTGATTGAGGACATTAAGAAGCTTGGCCCGAAGATTCCAATATTGCTTTTGACGGGCGCCGTGTTTGACCGGGCCCTCGTTCGCGACACTATCGAAAAAAAGGTCTCCCGCTACCTCGACAAAACCGCCTCGCTCAGTGAAATCATGTCCGAAATCGAGAAACTTCTGGGCGCCAGTCCGAAGGGCTGAGGAAAGACCAGGCGGTTCCGAAACCTTTCGGTTCTTTCGGCAATGAAGGTTGACCTGAAAGCGCATTTGAGATATGTATCTTTCAATGCCATGAACTGCTGGCGCTTATCCACTAAGAAGCCATTTTTTGAGGTCGCGATTCCTTACGACTCCGGTCGAGGGAAGTATTGATATGTTGGCATCTCAACATTCCAGCGAATCGAAGACCCCGGAGGCGGGTTTGTCTGCAAGGCCAATTTCACCCAAGGAAACTCGCGCGCGGAATCGCCAGATTAAGTTAAAAAGCGCGGTTGAAAGAATATACTCATCAGCCCCGTTCAAACCTGTCTGGCGTCTCTATTATGCTTTGGCCGACTGGTGGTTTAGACGGTATTGGAGAGTCCAGGGGGTTTCGCGAGAGAATCCTACACGGCCTGCTTTCCTCAAGGTGGAAGTGTCGAATATCTGCAACGCCAATTGCACTTTCTGCGCCTACCAACATCAAACCCGGCCCAAGAAGGTCATGTCCTCCGCCGTTTTCAATAAGGCGATTGACGATTTCGACCAATTGGGGGGAGGCGCGCTCGTTCTAACCCCGGTAGTGGGAGAATCGCTTGTCGATAAAGATTTCGTCGAAAAAGTGCGCTACGCCCGATCCAGGAAAAACATCACCGACATTGATCTCAATTCCAATGGGATTTTATTGACACGGGAGAAATTCGAGGAATTGGCCCAGGCCGGCCTGACTCGCGTTTCCCTGAGCATCTCCGGCTTGGAACGCGAGGAATACAAACGGGTTTATCGCGTGGACAAATTCGATAAAATTTATCGGCAGTTGCTGGACATTTCCGAATCAAAGTATTTTAAGGCGATTCCATTCATCTTAAATCTTCGCACCGACAGCCTCCTGCCGCAGCGCCAGCCCGCTTACAAGGAATTGAAACGGCGCGGGTTCCTGATTGACCGGGCTTACGCCTTTTCCTCGTGGTTGGGAGCCATTAAGAGTGAAGACCTGACGGGATGGATGTTTCTCAAGCCTGGGCGGCCTCCGAAGCGGACGCCATGCGCATTCATGTGGGGGGCGATGGGCATTTTTGCAGACGGAACAATGTCGGCCTGCACCTGCCAGAATTTTGACGCGCACGACGACCTGTGCGTGGGAAACATCATGGAACAAAATCTCGCGGATCCGTGGAAGCATGGAAAATACGACGAAATAGCGCAAAAATTTCGTGACGGCGATCCTCCGACGCCCTGCAAATCGTGTCTGCACTATCGCCCGGCCTATTAGGCCGGATTTTTAGCCTTCTGATTCAGGACTTGCGGCGGAAAATAAACTGGTTGTGGCGTATTTCGACCAGCTCGGCTGCGGGCGTTTTGGCGAACTCATCCACAGCCTTCTTGACACCGCCGTCCCACCATCCACCGTCCATGTAATCATCGCCCGTCACAAATCCACCCTTTTTGGTCTTGCGAAAAGAGAGGGCAATATCCTTCTTGACGTAATCGTAGAGGTGGTTTCCATCGATATAAACCCAGTCAAGAGAATCATCGGCAAACTGGTTCAAAACGTCCGTTGAAAAACCGCGGTGAAACTCCACCTGGCCTCGCCCCATTTGCGACTGGAATCTGGAGCGGACTGCCTCATAGCGACGGTCCATTTCATCTTGACCGTTTTTGGCCTGCCCTCCATACAAAGCGTCCTGGTAGGCAGCCGAAGACTCGTGCTTCCAAGGGTCAATCAAGTGAAACTGCCTGGGTTGGACGATTTCAAGAATTCTCTCAGAGAAATCTCCCTTGTGGACTCCGATCTCAGCTCCAACTGAGTTTTTCGGCAGCATCTGCAATAAAAAAGTCCGGTCTTCCAGGGGATTTGAGACCAGACCCAGGGCATGGGCAACCTTATCCACGCCGGGTATTTTCTTGAGTTGATTCTTGATTGATGGCGACATTAGGAAGATCAGGGTGGCTAAGATTTTCCGCGCACACAAGGGAATTTTGATTTGCGCACAGAGAGTGCGTTTCCCAGCGAAAGTGACTGGCTTCAAATACGATCTGAAAGGGATTGACTTGCCTTGAGAGCCCTGTAAGGTAAAGCACTACTACAAAAGTGCAAGAATTAGTTGGTCAGCAATTAGATACATGCCAAGGGTGTGTCCGCAAGACGCCGGTGGCAGACAAGGCCTCTTTTTTCCGATTAAAGGGAATGAGGCAATTGGCCCGGCTATGCTTTGAAGGGGTTCGGCTCGGATCTCGGTTGTTGAAGCCTGAAACGCTGAGATGGATTCCTCGCGTTATTACTGAGGGGGCCGGGCCAGTGCGTCGTGTGATTGGCCTGAAGTTCATTGAGGCGCATAATATGCGGGAGATCAAAAATCTCCTGGCCGGGGGAGAGGGAATTACGTTTATCACATCGTACCCTCGCTCAGGAAATACGTGGATGCGTTACCTTCTTTCGGATGTGTTTCTGCAAAACCATGGAATTGACACCAATACAAAATTAACGGTTCATCCGGATGAAATTATCGCCGACTTTTATTGCAGCCGGGTGGCTTTGCGCAACAGAGCGGTCACTACGCCAGGCATTCTGATTAAGAGCCACGATTCATTTGATGAATTGAAGGAGAGGTTTTGGGGCAATCGTCTTCCGTCGGATCTGTCATTTCAGCGTTGCCGGCATCTTTATTTGTACAGGTTGCCGGAGGACGCGCTGGTCTCACTTTATCACTACAATATGCGGGAAGCCGTGACCGGCAAACGAGCGGGGCAGGGTGGCCAATTGAACATCGACGGCTTTTGTCGCGAGGCGCTGCCCGGCTGGGTTAGCCACATTTCCAGCTATTTGACAGCGGCCGAAAATGGGGCGCCCATCTATTTTGTATCGTATGAGCAGCTCTCGGCAGACCAGAACAGGATTTTAAGTCAGGTGTTGCAATGGCTCGGGGTGCCGCATACGAGTTCTACATTGGAACGGGCGGCGTTAAACATGCAATTTGAGAAACTCAAAGCAACCAACGCGAGGGATATCGGAAAACAGGGCCGTAGCGGCGCCGGTTCAGCCGAGTTGGAGGCATCCACGATCGACCTTATTCGATCCACCACAGCTCAAGTGGTCGAGCGGGCCAGCCGATTGCCGATTGCGCGGCGAGCAACCTGCGAATTCACACCGGGATCGGAATTGCAAAACGCGCATCGGAACTTGAAATTGCCGGCATCCTTTCCAACGGAGCGTTAAAGGCTCGAAATCATCTCATGCGAGCGGCATCCAGCGGATCGGCGATTTCCAGGCCAAATTCAAACCAGTGGCTGGTTTTGCTGGCGATATTAGGATTGACCCTGTTGGTTTTGTTCTCCAAGAGCTTTGAGCCGCATCAAATTCTTTTTGATAACGATACGCCTCTCGGCACGTTGAAAGCCGAACAGGCCCGTCTGCCGGAGCGGTTTCTTGGGACCTGGTATAATACGGCCTGGCTTGGCGGGCCAGGACCGGCGGCGGCGCCGACCATTACGGCAATCGTTGCGAGCACAATGCCAAGAGAATTGTTCCTGAAAATTTATCCGCCCCTCACGCTCCTCCTGGTGGGTTTTTCAGCGTGGTTTTTCTTCCGGCAGTTAAAGTTTAACCCAACTGTTTGCGTGCTGGGCGGGTTGGCAGCGGGGCTGAACAATCATTTTTTATCCGTTGCGTGTTGGGGGACTGGAATGTGGAACATGTCCGTGTCGATGGTTTTTCTTGCATTGTCCGCCTTGTCCACACGAGCTATAAGCCAGCTTTGGGCCAAGGCTATTCTGGCGGGCCTTGCAGTCGGCATGGGGGTCATGGAAGGCTTCGATGTCGGGGCAATTCTCAGCGTATTTGCCGGCGCCTACGCGGTTGTGTGGTTTCTGTCCGAAGAAGGAAATATCGGGGCGAGAATCGGTCGGGCGGCGCTGGGCGAATTTCTGGTAGCCGGGTTTGCGCTCTTCATTGCCATCCACACAATATCGAATCTTGTAACGACTCAGATCGAAGGTGTTTCTTCGATGGGGCAGGACGAACAGACAAAGGTTACTCGTTGGAATTCCGCCACACAATGGAGTTTGCCCAAGGCGGAAACTCTGCAGCTTGTTGCGCCTGGCCTTTTTGGTTATCGGATGCGGCAACACATCCTCCACCCTGACCACTCCAGCGCTTATTGGGGCGGCATCGGGCGCGACCCGCGAATTGATGGATTGGCAAGCAACGATCCGGAGGTGCGGCGCAAAACGGCTCTGCTCTTCAACATTCCTGAAGAATACAGACAGCAACTCAATACCCAGACTCGCCACGAACGGACCGCACCAATTGCCAACATCACCAAGAAGGCCGGCATTTATTGGAGATATTCTGGCAGCGGGGAATTCGTCGGCATTCTGGTTACGCTGCTTGCATTTTTTGCTCTGGCCAACTTTCGCCGGGCGCAATCGCCCTTCACTAAACAGGAGCGGGTTATGGTAATCTTTTGGGGGATGGTGGCGTTGTTTACGGTATTGGCGTCCTGGGGCAGGTATGGCTTTCTCTACAAGATTCTCTATCACCTTCCATTTGTCTCAATGGTGCGCAATCCGATAAAATTCCTGACGCCGTTTCACTTGGGATGGTTGATACTCGCAGTTTACGGCATGGAGGCATTGTATCGGCTCTACGTGCGGACCAGTACGCGGCGAGCGGACTTTCTCCCGGATCACTTGCAACAGTGGTGGGCCAAAGCGGTGGGTTTCGAGAAAAAATGGATGTATTTTATTTTCGGATTACTGGGGCTTTCCATTGTGGCGCTTTTCGTTCTCAATGCAGAGAGAAGCGCACTGAGCGGATACATGGAAGACCAGGCCGTTGATCCTGCGGAGGCGATAAAGATGGCGGGTTTTAGCATCACACATGCGATGTGGTTTGTGGTATATCTGGCGGTGTCAGTGGGGGCGATTGCCTGCATTGTCAGCGGGGCGTGGGCGGGCAAGGACGCAAATTGGGCTTGGATCATAATCGGCCTCATAATGGTTACTGACCTTGTGCGGGCCGACGTGCCTTGGATCCGCTATTTCGATTATACGGAAAAGTATTCGATGAATCCCATAGTCGATTTTCTAAAGGACAGGCCCTTTGATCATCGCATTATCGGCAAACTCGAACCAAGGGGACCCGGCAGCGGCATTACCCCTGGCCTTGGGGAACTTTACTTCTTTTGGATTCAAAACGACTTTCCGTATCACAACATTCAGAGCCTTGATTTTTCGCAGGCGCCGCACCTGCCGGACATCGATACTAATTATCTGAAGGCGTTTGAATTGAAGGGCACCGATATCCGCGAAACAGACCTTTTTCCCGCGATCCGCCTCTGGCAACTGACCAATACTCGGTTCATCATGTCCACGGCCAATGGTGTTGACTTGTTGAATCAACGCGGTCGCGCCTTCAACGCCCATTTTCATATTCATTCATTCTACAACCAAGTCAGGAAGCCCGACATCCTGCAATTGGGCGATGTCGGCGATTTGACTGTCGAAGAGGCAAACAAAGGAGCGTTTGCGATGATCGAATTTGATGAAGCGCTGCCTCGTGTGAAGCTTTATTCCAATTGGACCGTTGTGACCAATAACCAGGACGCCTTGCAAATCCTCTCAGATCGCGCGTTTGATCCTGAGAAAGTTGTTTTGGTGTCCCCTGACACTCCTGTTCCCGCGGCGGCAGCTTCCGGGGCTTCGGATGACGGAACCGCCACAATCGCGGATTACCATCCGAAATACGTCAAAATCCAGGCCGACGCAAAAACACAATCCGTCCTGTTATTTAACGACCGAATATCGCCAGGCTGGGTCGCTACAGTTGACAAGCAGCCGGTCAAAGTTTTGCGATGCAATTATATCATGCGCGGAGTTGTTGTTCCAGCCGGGAGCCACACGGTGGAATTCAGGTATAAACCGTCGTTGAACACGCTTTTCGTCACGCTGTGCGCCATTGGCTGCGGTATCGCAGTGGCTGGTTATTTGGTGGCGACACGCGGGACCACGGCTGGACCAATTGAAAGACCGCGTTCGCAACCTTCACCGGTTTCCGCGCCAACGCCGTCGCCTGCGAAGGCTCCTGCTCCAGCGCCGGTCAAAGCGCCTGAGCCGTCTCTGAAAGCCGCTGCTCCTTCTGCAAATCCGCAGAAAAGTGGCGGAAAAAAGAAATCACGGAAGTAAATACTTATCCCAGCGTCACATCGCCGCCGATGATGCGCTCCAAAAGGTCGTTGGGGCCACGAACGAGCAGGGCACCGTCGTCGTCCAGCGCCTCGGCGCATCCACGGATGACACGGTTGCCAACTTGTATTGACACTTGCTGGCCCAGCGTGCTGCAACGTTCCTGCCATTCGTCCGTAATCTCGTCAAACTTTCCATTCTTGACACGCTCATAATCGCGGTCGAGTTCGCGCAGCATGGCAACAGCCAGTTCAGAGCGGTTTACTTTCTGGCCGGATTCAATTTTCAGCGACGTTGCAATTTTGCGCAGGGAAGGGGGGAAGTCTGTAGCGTCAAGATTAACGTCCATTCCGATTCCCAGAAGAACTTCTTTCAGGTAATCCATTTCCGCGCTCATTTCCGTGAGGATGCCGCAAATTTTTTTCCCCCGGATTAGAATGTCATTCGGCCATTTGATTTCAGGAATGATGCCGGTTTGCATCGTCACGGCGCGCGAGATGGCAGTCGCGGCGGCCACGGTCAATTGCGTCGCCTGTTGCGGAGGAATATCCGGGCGCAACAGAACAGTGAACCATAAACCTTTTCCAGTCGGCGAGAGCCATGTTCGTCCCATTCGCCCCCGGCCCTTGGTTTGCGATTCCGCAAACACGACAGTTCCTTCGACGGCTTTGCCTCGGGCCAGTCGCGCGGCAACGTCGTTGGTGGAAGTGGTTTCGCGAAAGACTTTAATTTCCTTTCCGATGACACGTGTTTCGCCGAGGCGCGAATACAAATCGTCTGCATGGAGGGCGTCCGGCGTTCCAACCAGTCGATAACCGAGATGCGGACTGGCCTCGATGTCATACCCGCTGGCGCGAAGTTGTTCAACGTGGCCCCAGACACCGGCGCGAGTTATTCCGAGGTTTCGCGCCAGGTCCGCGCCGGAAACTCCCCACGGCGCCGCGCGCAACGCAGAGAGGATTTTCGCATCCACCGTCATTTTTTGTTTCCTGGCGGCTCAAAATCGAGCGCGATGTCCGAGGCGCGGGCCGAGTGTGTCAGCGCGCCCACCGAAATGAAATCAACGCCGGTTTCCGCGATCGCGCGAACTGTCGGCAACGAGACGCCTCCGCTGGCTTCGGTCTTTGCTTTGCCGTTTACGAGCCAGACCGCTGCGCGAAGATCTTCAACCGACATGTTGTCAAGCAAAATATAATCTGCCCGCGCCAGCAGCGCTTGTTGGACCTGCTCCAGATTGTCAGCCTCCACTTCAACTTTCAGTTGCGGATATTGCGCGCGCGCGCGGCGGACGGCGGCTTCGATGGCGTTGGGCGGTTCGAGGCGCAATGCCTCCAGATGGTTGTCCTTGATGAGAATCTGGTCGTAAAGTCCAATCCGATAATTGACACCGCCTCCCTTTGTCACGGCGTATTTTTCCAGAACGCGCAAACCCGGCGTGGTCTTGCGCGTGTCCAATATTTTTGCCGATGTTCCGGCAATCATTTCGACAAAACGTGATGTCAGAGTGGCAATGCCGCAAAGACGCTGGACAAAATTCAGAGCGACACGTTCTGCAGTCAAGAGTCCGCGCGCGGGTCCGCGCAGCCGAAGTAGAACCGCTCCTCGGTTCACGCGTTGCCCGTCGTCGGCCTCGCGCTGAATTTCAATGGCGGGGCAAACTTCGTGAAATACCGCCTCGGCAAGTTCCAGCCCGCAAACGACCAGTGGCTCACGCGCCACCATTACCGCAGATGCGATTGAATTCTCAGGGACAGTTGCCAGCGTTGTCGCGTCCCCGCTGCCGATATCTTCGCGCAACGCGGCGCGCACCAGTTCAAGATCAACGTTCAAGTCGTGAACTATACAAACTGGCGCGCGCCCGTGTCGATTTCAATTAGTACCGGTAATGTTCCGGCTTGTAAGGTCCGTCGGGCGAAACGCCAAGGTAATCGGCCTGTTTCTTGGTGAGTTGGGTCAGCTTCACGCCGATCTTTTCCAGGTGCAACCGCGCGACTTCTTCGTCGAGCTTCTTGGGAAGGCGATAGACTTCGGCCTTGTAAGTGTCCTTGTTTTTCCACAAGTCCAATTGCGCCAGCACCTGGTTTGAGAAGGAATTCGACATGACAAAGCTCGGATGACCTGTTGCGCATCCCAGATTGACGAGCCGTCCTTCGGCGAGCAGATAAATGGCGTTGCCTTTGGGGAATGTGTATTTGTCAACCTGCGGCTTGATGTTGAGTTTCTTGACACCGGGCGCCTTGTTGAGCAAATCGACCTGGATCTCGTTGTCAAAGTGGCCGATGTTGCAGACGATTGCCTGGTCTTTCATCTTTTTCAGATGATCCACTGTAATGACTTCGCAATTGCCGGTGCAGGTCACATAAATATCCGCCGCGCCCAATGTCGCTTCGATCGTATCGACTTCAAACCCTTCCATCGCCGCCTGCAACGCATTGATCGGATCAATTTCCGTCACGATAACACGCGCGCCAAATCCGCGAAGCGAATGTGCCGAGCCTTTTCCGACATCGCCGTAACCGCAAACGCAAGCGACTTTGCCGGCGACCATGACATCGGTGGCGCGCTTGATGCCGTCGGCCAGCGATTCGCGGCAACCATAAAGGTTGTCAAACTTGGATTTGGTGACTGAGTCGTTGACGTTGATCGCGGGAACCAAAAGTTTCCCGGCTTCCTTCATCTGGTAAAGACGATGGACTCCGGTCGTCGTTTCCTCGCTGACGCCGCGCCAATCTTTGACAACGCCATGCCAGAAACGCGGACGTTCCTTCGCAACGCGCTTGAGCAAAGTCTTGATGACATCCTCTTCGTGCGACGCGCTGGGACTGTTGACCCATTTGTCGCCGTTTTCCAATTCGTAACCTTTGTGGATCAGCAAGGTCGCATCGCCGCCGTCATCGACGATCAATTGCGGGCCTTGATCTCCGGGGAAGGCGAGGGCACGGAAGGTGCAATCCCAATATTCCTCGAGCGATTCACCTTTCCAGGCGAAAACCGGCACTCCAGCGGCAGCAATTGCAGCCGCAGCATGGTCTTGTGTGGAAAAAATATTGCAACTGGCCCAACGGACCGTTGCGCCAAGAGCCACAAGACTCTCGATCAGCACGGCTGTTTCGATGGTCATGTGCAGGGAACCGGTGATGCGCACGCCTTTCAGCGGTTTTGAAGTCGCGTATTTGCGGCGTATTGACATCAGGCCGGGCATTTCGTGCTCGGAGATGTCGATGGCTTTGCGGCCATACTCGGCGAGGCTCAGGTCCTTGACCTTGAAATCCTCAACAACGGTCGTTTTGCCTTTGCGGGACGAAACAAGTTTGGATGACATATTATATTTAATTATTTGGCTGCTTTTTTGAGGGCGGCTGCCTTGTCGGTTTTTTCCCACGTGAGGCTGTTCGTGTCGTCAATTTTTCCGAAGTGACCGTAGTTGGTCGTCCTGGAATAAATCGGTCGCAGCAAATTCAATTGCTTGATGATCGCCGCTGGTTTGAAATTGAAAACTTCTGAAACCGCCTGCTCAATTTTTTCGTCGCTCACGACGCCTGTCCCGAACGTGTCAACACAGATCGACACTGGGTCAGGATATCCAATCGCGTAGGCAAATTGAATTTCCGCGCGAGTTGCCAATCCCGACGCCACAATATTCTTGGCGACATAACGGCCCATGTAAGCCGCGCTGCGATCGACCTTGGACGGGTCTTTTCCGCTGAACGCGCCGCCGCCGTGCCGTCCTGTGCCGCCGTAGCTATCGACGATGATCTTGCGCCCGGTCAACCCGGTGTCGCCTTGGGGGCCGCCGACGACGAATCGTCCGGTGGGGTTGATCAAAAACTGGGTGTTCTTGTCCAGCATCTCTTTTGGAAGAACTTTCTGGATGATTTCCTTGATGATGAAATCGCGGATTTCCTTGTGTTTGACATCTGCGGCGTGTTGTGTGGAAACCACGACGTTGACGATGCGCACCGGCTTGCCGTTTTCATATTGAACGGAAACCTGCGTCTTGGAATCGGGCCGCAACCAGGCGACTTTGCCTGACTTGCGAACGCGATTCAGTTCACGACCCAAACGATGGGCGAACATGATCGGCGCGGGCATCAATTCCGGCGTCTCATCGCAGGCAAAACCAAACATCAAACCCTGGTCGCCCGCGCCTTGTTCGGCGGTGTCTTTGCCTTCAGCGGCCTTCGCGTCAACGCCCTGCGAAATATCCGGGCTTTGGCGTGTCACCAAATTGGTAATAAAAACCTTCTCAGCATGAAAAACATCGTCATCGTGGACGTAACCAATATCAGCAATGGCCTTGCGGACGATGTCGTTGATCTGAACTTTTGCCTTCGTGGTGATTTCGCCGCCGACAACCACCATGTTGCTCTTGGCATAAGTTTCGCAAGCCACACGACTGCGCGGGTCTTGCTCCAAATGGGCGTCCAGCACGGCATCGGAGATTGTGTCGCAAACTTTGTCAGGATGACCTTCCCCGACGGATTCAGATGAGAAGATGTAATTTTTATTCATGTTTAATTAGGGCCAACGTACATATTGACGTATCTTGATGGGAAGATATATTATGCAAGCAGGTATCGTCAACCTTTTTTATTTGCATGGCCGGAACACTAAAAGCTTTGCGGGCGCTGTCGGACCCGACGAGATTGCGCATCATCGCGCTTCTGGAACGGAACGAACTGTCTGTCCACGAGATGCAGGAAATCACGCGCATGGGGCAGTCGCGCATTTCGACGCATCTCGGTTTGCTCCAGGAATCGGAACTGTTGGAATCGCGTCGAGAAGGGAAAAGGACCTTTTACCGAATCACCTCCCACGCCGATCCGACAGCAAACGAGTTCATTCAATTGGCTGTTCGCGGTGCGCATGAATTGGCGGAACACGCTTCCGACCAGGCGAACCTCAAGCGCATTCTCGTCCGCCGAACGCAACAGGCGCAGCTTTATTTCAATCAAGTCGCGGGGCGCTTTGACCGCAGTTACGGTCCCGGTCGATCCTGGCAGGCATTTGGGCAACTGCTCCTGCATCTTCTCCCGCCGCTGGTCGTTGCCGATTTGGGGGCAGGGGAAGGATTGCTCAGCGAATTGCTCGCGCGCCGCGCAAAAAAAGTCATCGCGGTTGATAATTCCATGAAGATGGTGGAATTCGGCGCGGCGAAGGCGAAAAAGAACAAAATCAAGAACCTCGAATTCCGCCTGGGTGAATTGGAGAACCCGCCCATTGAACTGGAGAGCGTCGATGTCGCGCTGCTGAGTCAAGCATTGCACCACGCGGCCAATCCGGGCGAAGGAATTTTGAGCACCTTCCGCATTTTGCGTCCCGGCGGTCAGGTGGTGATTCTCGATTTGTTGCAGCACAATTTCGAGCAGGCCCGCGAATTATACGGCGACCGCTGGCTCGGCTTCACGGAAAGTGATTTGCACAATTGGCTCGAAACCGCTGGTTTTAAAAAAATCGAAGTCTCCGTCGTCGCCCGCGAGGAGCAACCCCCGCATTTCCAAACTGTCCTCGCTGTTGGCGAAAAGTGACTAACCGGCAGAGTCGCTGGCACAATTAAAGAAACCTCAGATTTCTACGGCCAAACACCGAGAGCGATCAATTCTCCTCGTAATTCCTGACGTGCCGGACAATTCATTTGGAGAAGGAAAATCGTTGCGCGCCCTATTGGCGTTTGGCCGATGATGAGATGGCCTTTTGATTGAAAATGCTCCTCCCAGGCCTGCGAGCGTGGGTTAAATAGTCGAACTATCTGTCCAGATTCCGGATCAAAACCGGTTAGATTTGTCCCCTTGCACAAGTTACACCGCTGACAAGCCCATGCCAGATTCTCAACTTCAGTGGGTCCCGCATGTTGCTGGGAAATGATGTGATCGATATGGAACGGCCACAGGGGAATATCCTCCTCTCGAAAATGACAATACTCGCAGCGAAAAGTGGCCCGATTTCGGATGAATTGTCGAAGGCGTTCCGACATTACGCCGGTTGTTCTGACAGAAAACGGCGCGCTTTTGCCTGGAGAATGGCGACCAAGTCTCCGACTTCGATAAACACCTGATATTCGGCCTCTTCTTGAGGAGTTAGTGTGCCGGCCCCGCATTTCGATGCTAACTCGCCAATCCGATGAACAGCCGATTCATCAGCCTTAAGAGAAAGGATTTCCCGCGCCGAAGACGAAGTGAAGCATCGTCCAAGCGGTTCAATGACGCGCCCCAACATTTCAGTGGCATTCGGACTCGCCTGCATGTTGGTAATCTTACTCACATTCAGGCTTTTTGCCAATAATAAAGCAAGCGTTGGAGGGATTATCGGGACAGCAGTAGCCTCAACATTTCAATCATCATTTGCAAGCAGGGGAAAGTGAAAAGCTCCCCGTTCAGCGCGACACAGACGCGGCAGGATATTCCCACACCCAATCGCCTTCTGTCATGTCTTTGTTACCTTTCACGGCAATGCCGCCATCGTCCTTATTGTTCCATCCGACAGAATAAAGGATAAAAGTTCCGTTCGCGGTGAGATGGTATTTCAGCGGTTGATCCATGATAAGGTCTTTGGGGATGGCGGGCAGATATTCCGGCGCAAGCGCAGACAGGTTTTCCGGATAATTGCCGTGTTTGAGTCGGTAGCGTTCCAAAGCACACCCGATGGCCGCCAGGTTGGCTCCGGTTTGAGCACGCGTGACTTTAAACACGAATGATTGGAGCGACGGCAAAAGCAGCTTCGCCATTTCTTCATGTTTCAAAAAGGCAGATGCAAATGAATTCCCTCCGAACGACGGGTTTTTCCTTTCATTCGCAAGGTCAGGGTCAACACGGTTCGGGCTTAGCACTCCGACTGTTTGGTTATAGTACAGCTTGTGATAATTGAGTTGCTCCAAATAAAACCATCCTGACGGGGCGAGCATGACAAGGAGTTCAGCGGGAAAGTCCGGTGTGGAGAAGTTGTTGTCATTTCCGACGACATCGGAAATATCCTGCATCGGATTCCGGCTCTTTCGAAGCTGCTCGAAAAATGTGTCGCAAAAACTTTGTTCCGCCTGGAGGCAGCGCATGGCGTCGCCGGTGAAATCAAGCCCGCGCAACTCGCTGATCAATTCCTTCAATTGTTCATCCGACCATTTTCGTTGTTCAAGCCCCTCCCATACAGGCTGCAAAGTCGCGCCGAAGCTGGCCGCGCGCACCAATTGTGAGACAAGGAACGGTTCGCTTTGAAGGGAATGAACAAGGCGGAACATCAGCCTGGTGTCCGCAAAGGCGGCGTCAGTCCCGCCTGACTGAAGCTCAGCGCAACTCCGAAGCGCCAATATTCGGTACGCGCTGTTGATCCCCGCCAGGTGCGGCAGTATGATGGAGAACTTCGGTTCTGCGTCATATTCAACATTGAAACGGCTGTAAGGGCGTTGACTTGCTTTTCGCATTTCTTCGATAACCGCCGTCGCCGGTTCGAGCTTGCCAGTAATAAATTCAATAGCATTCGAGGTTTGGTCGGTGGTGAATGCAGGCGGGTTCTGCGAGGATCGATTTGTGGTTTCCCATTTATTCGCGAGATCAACAAAATCCAACGATTTGGCATGACGCCAGTAGCCACCGTCCAAATCATGCACGCTATTCGGCAGAAGCGACGTAAGTATGCCAACCCGGGTCCAGCTATTTGTATCGCGCAAAGTATGGGTCCCCGGAATGTAATCAAAAAGCTGCGCGAAGAACGGAATTGCAGCGAAGTTCTGGTCGTCTGGAACCGGTGGCGGCACGAACTTTCTAAAATCGAGAACTTCGCCTTTGGCTTCCACCTCACTTTTGTAAGCTTCCCACGCGCGCTTTCCGCGAAGATTTTCTTCAGCGCAAAACAACGCATAAACTGTGACCAGTCCGGCCAGGAGCACCAATACGTTCCGCCAAAATTTCCAGCGAACAAATCGTGAGAGCGACAGACGTTTCGTTTCGGTTTCCATAAGTCAAACAACCTTATACTCGACACGCACCTCGCTGCGCGGACGACGCTCCGGCGCTTCGGCGGGAGAAGGCGGGGAGCCTTCGTTTTCAGCCAGTCGCGCCATCAATTGCTCCTGCCGCTGCAGTGCAATAACGCTGTCCGGTTTGACCGGTTCCGATTTCGCCGCGCTGACCGAAGAGTCGCCGCCAGCGATTATGTTCAAAGCAAGCACCACAACCCATCCCGCGCCAAAACACATCCAGGCCCGCTGCGCCGGCACAATCAGCTCGCACCATAGGGTTTCTGAAATCGACTTTCGTGGTGCGTCAATGCGACCGACGATTTCCCGCCGGATTTCGTCCAGTCTTGGGCCGGCGTTTTCGTGCCTGCCAAAAAGAATTTCGCACGGCGTTTTCATTTTTGCTCCAATTGTTTTTTGAGCGATTTTTTCGCGTAATGCAGCCGTGATTTCACGGTGCCCACCTGAGTTCCCGTGACGGCGGCGATTTCTTCGAGGGAAAAATCCTCGATGAAATGCAGCAGCAAAACCGACCTGTGCGCTGGCGCCAGTTGTTCGAGAATTTTCATGAACTCCTCCTCCTGCTCCTTGCGGATAAGGATTTCCTCGGGGCCAACGCCTGGATCTGCGTAATCCTCCTCGATCTCGTCGATGGGTTGCTCGTTCTCGCGCCGCTTGCGCCAGCGCTGAACGCATTTCTGATGCGCGACGCCGAACAGCCATGATCCGAACTTCCGGTCTTCGCGCAGCGTTCCAATGTGGCGCGCGGCATTGATGAACGATTCCTGCACCACGTCGAGACTGGCCTGTTCATCGTGAAGAAGTTCGAACACATAACTGTAAAGAGGCATTTGGTAGCGTTTGAACAACGTGTTCCAGGCGGCGGCATCGCCGTTTCTGGCTTCGGCCACGGGCAGTTGTTCGCGCTCAGACACCACCAGCATCTATACTGAGTGGAATGCGGGAGGCGAGAAAAGGTTCAATCGACTTTGCGAAGTCAATAAGTCAGGCCAAAACCGTAGGGGAAGAGCGGCTTGTCATCGGCGGACGGATTTGAGATTTGTTCGTCACTTGCCGGCCATGAACGCGGCAGCTTGCCCGTCGGTTTGTAGTCCCCGAACAACACATCGGCAACGCCTTGACCTTCAGAACCCGGCAGCCATGCGGCCACGATGGCATCACTCGTATCAAGTGCGTTTTCCAGCACCAGCGGACGACCAGAAATGATCATTGTAATGACTGGCGCGCCTGATTCCTTCGCTTTGGCGATCAATGCCAGATCGCTCTCAGACAGGCTCAATTTTTTCCGATCGCCTTTCGTTTCCGCATAAGGTGTTTCTCCGGCCACAACCAAAACCGCATCCGCCCCCGCCGAATTCTCACCGGTCACAGAGTAAGTCACGTTCGCGCTCGCGCCAACGGTGCTTCGAATCGCTGCGAGAATGGAAGTCGCGCCGGGAATTTTCTGTCCGATCTCGCCTTGCCAGCTAATCGTCCATCCGCCGCATTGAATTCCAAGATCGTCCGCCCCTTTTCCGATGACGTGCAAATGTTTTATATCTTTCGAGAGTGGCAGCGCATTTTTCGAGTTCTTAAGCAGAACCAGCGATTGCCGGACACATTCCCGCGCAACGGCGCGATGCGCCGCTGACCCGACAGCTTCGGTTAATTTCGGATCGACCGCCGGCCTCTGCAAAAGCCCCATCGCAAATTTGACCCGCAAAATGCGCGTGACCGCGTCATCAATCCGCTCCTGCGAAACTTTTCCTTCCGCAACCAACTGCTTTAAGTCGGTTATAAAATCAATGTAGTTGTTCGGCGTTCCGGGGCCATTGGGAACCATGACCATGTCCAGCCCGGCGTTGATCGATTTTTCCACGTCGGCTTTATAATTTGGTGAAAGCTGGTCAATCGCCGCCCAATCCGAAATCAAGAAGCCCCTGAATCCCAGTTCGCCTTTGAGCACATCGGTCAGAAGATATTTATTCCCGTGCATCTTCTGCCCGTTCCAACTGCTGTAGGACACCATGATCGAACCAACTCCGGCCTTTACAGCAGCGACGTACGGGGCAAGGAATATTTTACGCAATGTCTCCTCGTCGCAAATCGTGTTGCCCTGGTCGGTGCCGTTCGTTGTTCCGCCGTCCGCAAGAAAATGTTTCGCGCACGCCAAAACTGAAACCGGTCCTGACGACAACCGCCGCCCCTGCAAGCCACGAACCACCGCCGCGCCCATCTCGGAAACCAGGTCCGGCGATTCGCCGAAGCTCTCGTAAGTCCGACCCCATCGCTCATTGCGCGCCACCGCGACGCACGGCGCGAACGCCCATTGAATTCCCGTCCCCGCAACTTCCTCCGCCACGACCCGCGCCGATTTTTCAACGAGCGCCGCATTGCGCGTCGCGCCAAGCCCAATGTTGTGCGGAAAAATCACCGCTCCTTCGACATTGTTATGCCCGTGAACAGCGTCAATCCCGTAAAGAATAGGAATTCCGAGCCGCGTTTTCAGCGCCCATGATTCAAAATCCTGAACCGATTCCAGCCAGCCCTTCGCGCTCAAATCAGCCGGACCTTTTCCGCCGCCGCTGAGCACCGAGCCGATAAAATACTTCTGAACATCCGCTTTGTTTGCCAGCGCTTTGGAATCGGCCTGAGTCATCTGGCCGATCTTTTCGTCCAGGGTCATTTGAGAGAGCAGGGCGCTGATCTGAGCCTCGTCGCTCGACAACGGCTGCGCCGAGCTCCTGTTTGGAAATGCCCATAAGACACAAGTTGTCAAAAATAAAACGATGACAGAGCGCGCTGAAAAGCCGGCGTGTGCGCGAGTCGAACGAACTTCGTTTTCTGGCGATGAGCATTCTGTCGCGTGCGTCATAGTGTTATTGTCACAGTTTATATAGGAGCCTTAAGAAATGGCCAGCAAACGTTTGTAAACGGTTATTTTGTCGTGCTAGATCACGGTTTTTTTGCCCAATCCCAGGAAAGCTTCATATCAGAAAGGTATGCCGGGTAGGAATTAGTCGGAAGCGGATCAAGCAGCACGGTTCTGATGACGGCGGACGGTTGCGTGGCGATTGCAGTCAAGTCAATAGTGCGAGTTCGCAGATCGACGTCGCCAACGTGGTTGTCCACAGCCAAACGCAGAACATTATTCGTCAGTGGAAGGCCGTCGGAAGAAACCGGTTTGCAGGAAAATTCAAATTTCGCGGGTTTGTCGGGAGTGATTGCGTCGGTTTGGGATAAAGTGAACGAAAGCTCGGCCGAATTCTCCGGGCCAAGCAATCTGCACCATTTGCCCGGGAACGTTGACGGATATTGCGCGGCGACGTTCCCGAAATATCCCAAATACACAACTTCGAGCAACGGCTGCATTCTTCCATCGATGTCCTCTGCAAGCCGGTTCGGCGGAATATTTCCTATAAAAACCATTGCGGTCTTCGAAGTGACATCAGGCTCGATCAGTGGAGCGGTTTGATTCGTGACCATGAATTCCGTGATTGTTCCGAGATACCCCCGATCCTTAAGGCACACCCAAAGACCGTAATCAAAATTGTAAGTTTCGCAGTCCAGCAACACGTTTGTGCAACCGCGCCGGAGAATGTCTTCGGCGAGGGCGATGTAGGGCCGTCGCAAGTTTTGATTCGAACCGAACTGGTGTTGCTCACGAGTCAACTTTAAAAATGGAGCATAAACGGGATATCCCGTGTTGAATCCCAGAATTAAAATAGAATTGACCATGCAAAGCGCGGCAAGCGCTGCGATAAATGCGCTACGGACACATGACACAAACGCAATGGCAACAAGCGGCATTGCCAAAACAAAATAAGTAATATGATAACGGAAAAGCCACGGCTGCCATCGCAGGTAAGAGCACAACAGAAAAAACCCCGCGCAAATGGCAAGCGCGTAAAACCCAAGAGCGTTGCGCATGGGAAATCGCACCAAGATCAGGGCAGATCCAAATATCAGCCATGCGGAAATATTTCCAATCCCATTCCCTTCGCCAATATCGGACGGCCCGGGCAACGCGAATTCCAGGGCTTGGTGAGGATCTCGATAAGGAACAATGCTGCTGGGATCAGCGAGCGGTCGCCCTGTCAACGATACCAAAACGCTCACCGCCTTATTCAGCACTTTGGTCACAGTCGCAGAGGGAGTCGAAGTGTAAATTGAGAGATTCCGAATAATATTCGCGATATCGCGGTCCGGACTGAACGAAGGATTGACGTTTTCCGCCGAAACATTTGCCGGGCCGAGAATGTGCCCAAACACATCATAGTTCCGCATCCACCACGGCGCATTGAATAGCGCAACAGCTACAAGAACCAACGCTGCCAATTTCAATGTCGAATCATACGATCGCCGCAACGCCATCACAGCGAACACGCTCGCCAGGAATGGGGCCGCGGAGATAAACGTAGTGACCTTCGTGCAAATGCCAAGCGCCAGGGAAACGGCGACTGCGCTTGCGTAAAATATATTTTTCTTGTCGCGCAGGAAAAGAATCGTCATGCACGCCAGTGAAAGGTTCCACATCGCCGCGACGAAATCGTTTTCAGTCGAAATCGCCTGAATCAACCCTTCGGGAATTGTCAATACGAGAAGGAACGCAAAGCCAGCAGCCAGTCGCGCTTTCTCATGAGGAAATTCCCGCCCAGTCCGCTCGCTGAACAACTTGGCAAGCAATTCAGTCACAAAACTTGCGAGAATCGCGGAGGTGAGGACAGCAAACCAGGACGGCAGATTGATGGGCTGATCCGAACCGTCCAAAACGTAAAGAATTGTTGACATAATTTCCGCGCCCGGCGCGTAGGCGACGCGGCGAATGTCGCTGGTGGGAAAAGGACGCAGACTTTTGTCCTGCACCCAATTCAGGATGCGCGGCACGTGATACGTTTTGCAGTCCCAAACAAACGGCGGCGCCTGCGACGAAATGATCCCAAGTAACAATGCAAATCCGAAACCCAAACCATAAAGCCACCGCGTCGGACGATCGAGTTCGGCGATCTCAGTTTTGACAACCTGTATCAACGCGCCAACTCCGCCGCCTTCTTTTCCGACCAAGAGGATTTCGCGAATGTCCGCCTTGAATTTGCCTACAACCAGGCAGAGCAGGGCGGCATCCACTCCAAACAAGGCCACCGTAACGACGGCGCGGTCGAGTGAATCGAATGCGCTGGCGATTTCAGCGATGAGAATGAGAATGGCGCCCGTGGCCAGCGCGGCAAAAGTCCAATACAACCGCCAATCACGAACAATCTTGTTCCGCCCGCCTGCGATTCGCGCCAGGAGAAAGCAGAGTAAAAAGCAGACGCCAACCGGCGCCAGCCTAATGAGCAGCATCCCACTAAAAAATCACAGCGCCCGATGCCTCGCAAGGATTCATTGCCGGGCAGGCATTAGTTTTGTGAAGACCGGATGATGTAGAAATGTTGAACGCCGTTCGTCGGGGGTTGAGGAGTGAATTGAAACGAACCTCCAGCCTCGTTCGCGACAGTTCCACAGATTGTCCATTGATTCAACGGCAGCCCCAAGTCGGTGCTCGTGAGAAGCGTTAAGGTCGCACCGCCGCTGGTTGTTCCGCTCAATTGAATCCCGCCGCCGCCGAGCCACTGAGCACCTGTGAACATCGGCGACGGCGGGAGGGTTGCCGCCTGCGTGACGGTAATTTCCTGACCAAGCAAGTTAATATTGGCGTTGTAACTCCCCGAAGCGGGTACAACGGCAAGCGTCCGCGTACCAAGTACATAACTGGCGGTTTGCGCCCGGACGGTGGTCGAACCTAGGCACGCAATCACAAGACACAAACCGCCAAAAAACCAAAAACAAGCGCGGGCGCTAATTACATTTTTCATAATTTTGAGTGGAATTTTCATTTTCGCGCTCCTTAAATAAATTTCGTTCTTTATCATAACTCGTGGCTCGCGCGGGAATCTTTCAGGTTTTTTTAAACTTTTTTGTGGGGTTAAATGGAGCAGGAGGACAAATCAACTTCCGCCCACAGTGGGTATTGCGGTGACTGGTCAGCGAAGAAGTGCTGATCTTACTTGGAACGAATTGATTTCAGGTTGCCGATCACGGGCTATGTCGCAAAAGCGAAACTACCCGCCAAACCACATAAATCGCGAAAACCGCACCGGAAATCGCCCCGATAAGGCCAATCGAGCGGCCCAGGGGATGGTTTTTGGAACCCCAGCGATACACCCGGTTCGTGAATTGGAATGAAAGCAACGCCGTCATCAAATCATCCGCCGAATCGTAGCGGGAAGGGGGATTCGTGCGGCAGGCTTTCAGGACGATCCGGCTGAATTGCGCCAACTCCAGGCTGTCTTCATCCGTTCCCAGGTCAGCGGGCAAAACAGGAAATTCCCTGACCGACTGCCCCGTGATCATCTCGTACAGGATTTTTCCCAAAGAAAAAATGTCCGCCTGCGCCGTTCCGGAACCTTCTGGCGCGATGAATCCTTCCGTCCCAACATACGCCTGTTCGCCCGACATCCCTGTCACCAAACCAATATCGGCGAGCTTCGGAAAACCGTTCACGAAAATGATGTTTGACGGCTTGAGATCGCGGTGAACCAAATTCTGCCGATGCAAAAACCCCAGCGCCGAGGCCATCGCCGCGCCCAAACGAATGCACTCACGAGCCGGCAAACGGCCGCGCTCGCGAACGTGTTGCGCCAGCGTGTGCGGCAGATACGTAGTCGGATCAATCGCTTGCCCCGCATGCACACAATCCGCCAATTCCATCACGTAATAGAAATAACCTTGTTCCTTGTTTTGACCGACTTGCAGAATGTCCACCAACCCGTCGTGCAACCGGGAAATCGGCTCAAATCGCATGATTCCCGCAAATTCGTTCTCGAACGACCGCTGCTGCCCGGCTTCTTGAAAGCGCATTATTTTGACAGCGCGATAAACACCCAGAAAATTTCTGGCCAGCCAAACTTCACCGCTCGCGCCATGTCCGATCTGCCGGATGACCTCGTGCTCGGGAATGGAAATCGTCCGTTGCGCCGCGGGTTCCCTCGCAGGTTGCGGGTCGGGGGAATTTGAGGCGTCGCTCATGGCTGCAAACGCAACTGCTCTCCCTTCTCCAGGGCCTCCACCTCGCGTTTGATCATCGCCGTCACCCGATGCTTGGCCAGATAAACCATTGGCACGCTGACGGACAGGACCTGGGCGACTTTGCGCACGGGCCAACCCCGAACCGCATAAAGGTCGAATATCTGAAAATGCTCCGCATTGACCCGGCCTTTGACCCTCTCGATGGCGCTCTTGAGCAAGCTCTCTTTCCACTCAAGGTCCCATTCGGCATCGTCCTCGCCGCCGCCTTTTTCAGGATTTGTCGCATCTTCCGTTGGCGTTGGTGATTCGGCCTTCGCACCGCGAGTTCTTTTCCTCAATTGATCCGCAATGCGCCAGCGCGTCAAATTTCGCAGCCAGCCCTTGAACGAGCCCTTCGACCTGTCGCGCCGGAATTCGTGGATGCTTTTGGCGACGCAAATGAAAGTCTCCTGGACCACCTCCTGGGCCTCCATTTCGGTCAAACCGGAACGAAGCGCCACCGAATAAACCAGCCGCCAATAAGTCTCAAAGAATTCCTGCCAGCTCTTGTTGTCCTGCCAATCTTGCAGGCGGCTCAGCAAGCTGTAGCGAGTAATGATCGACCGATCTGGTTGCAGCTCCATACCCTTGGGTTCCCGAACCTACCCATTTTCGCCCCAAAGTCCATTAGTTTCTCGGTTTTTGCCCCCTTCCACTTCGACACTTGCTTGGCCCGGAAGCTTAGGAAGTTAGATTTTCCTCTGATCGGTCAGCACCTTTCCTCAGTAAAGTAATTCCGAGTGAGGCTGATGGTCCTTATTCCAGCGGGCCAAAGAAGCGGAATTCGTCAGGCTGAACAGCGCGGCGGCTTTAGGCGATTCCACGTGGCCGTCGCAAAACACCATGTTCACGCAGCCATTGTGGCGAAGTAGCACTGTTTGTGTTTCATTAAACCGTTGAGGCCCGCCGGCTCGCGCCACAATCCCAATGTCATCACTGCCATCCAAATAGTTCGTGCCCCAGCCAATGATCCCGTCTCCCGCGGCGATCATGTCGCTTGGCGAAACGACGTCTTTGTCAGGCGTCGGCCTATAATCAAGCCGATTCGTCGAACCCTTGACCTGACCCAGGCCGAGATTTGCATCATTGTGATCTCCCAAACCGTGCTCGTTGTACCCATATTCCACCCAAAGCCATCCTTTCCTGTAAACGTCCTGGTCCCACGCCGTCGGTCGCTGTGCTGAGGGACAATGCCACATGCCCAAAACAGGAGGTATAATAAAACCAAGGTTGTTCTCCTGAAGCGGAGGCAAATGAAGGCAATTACGATTTAACGCGTCATACCAGCAACTGCCACATTCTGGATACAAACCTTGAGCGAATCCCCGTTGATTATCGCCCAGCGGATACTCATTAAAATCACCTGCGAATTCCGAAATGCCAATGCCTATCTGGCGAAGGTTCCCCTCACAGGTGACTTTGCGCGCAACGCCTTTCGACTTGGAAAGCGCAACCCCCGAAAGCGCCGCCAAAATGGCGATGATGCTCATCACCACAAGAAGTTCAACAAGCGTGAGTCCTCTGCTTTCCAAAAATCGATTCCGCAACAGGGGTTTGAGTGCGAACAGCTTCACATAAACTTGGACAGGGCAACAGCCCGCCCGTCACGCCGGGCTGCTTTTGCTCTGCGTCGAAGATTGGCGCATTTGAGTACACCTTTCCGACATTTAACAATCTCTCGGTGAATGACATTGGTGTGAAGCTTATTCTTCTCGGCGAAACGGGGGAAACCTGGGGTTATTGACATATCCTCCAATCTCGTTGATTGGATCCCCCTGGTGACCAATTCATTCGGTGTCACTAATACAATTGAAGTTCTCGATACAGCAGCCCAGCGTCAGCAGGGCGCTATTACCGCGTAAAGACAGAGTGAGATTTGGTGCGATTCTCGTTTCGGCCCAGCAACCCTGACACAACCCATGTCGCCGCGTAGCAATGAACCGCAATTCGGATCGGCGACTTTTTCCGGGTCGGACCTTATCTTAAACGGGTCGGATGGTCTGCCCGGCAGCAACTATGTCGTTTTGTTGAGTACGAACCTGGCTCTACCCCTGAGCAGTTGGACGTCAATCGCCACCAACATCATTTGCAATAGCCACAGGTTTTTGCTTGTTTTGAACCGAAGGGCAGAGGGATGAGTGCGGATTTGAAATGGTGGGCGCTGAGGGATTTGAACCCCCGACCAACAGCGTGTAAAGCTGCTGCGCTACCGCTGCGCTAAGCGCCCTGCCTTGTCCACGCTACGGTTTTCTGGCGGCTTTTGACCAGCCAAATATATATGCGGGTAATATATGCCGGTCCGGGACCGCGCTGCAAAAGAGAAACCCGCCTGGCGCAACCAAACACCGGGCGGGTTCATATCCCCCAAACAACGATCCCAGTTTGCCATTAACTCTGAATGGCAGCAATTGGGGTTACACCTTATTGGCAAAGGTTTTTGATCGGCCTTTTTTCGGGATTGAAAAGCCGATTAACGGCAGTTTAAGGCCGCCTGAACCGCATCGGAAATTGGGCGGTTTTGGGTCACATGACTCGGTTTTGAGCCATTTTTAATGTTTCCGGTTTCCACCTTTTTGTAGGCTAGGTTTGTCCAGAATTTTGTTTTCGGAATAGTTCTGTTTTTCTTGCAACGTGTTTGTGTGTAATTTTTTGGGAATGTTTTATGGATTGAGTTGCAGAATTCCAACAGCTTGGCCTTGGATAGGAAATATTGGACAAAACTCGTAAGGTTGTTGATCCCCAAATCCTCGCAAGTGTGTAAGTATCAGCAGAATTCGTTAATGTTCGATATTTCAGGCTATTTCAGCGATTCTGGACAAACCGACCCGGAAGACTCATGGCGGGCACTTGACAGTCAGCATCCTACGTCAATTGCATATAATATATATTGTGCGAAACCAATCTGTGAATAAGGGTGAATAAGTACTTACTTAAAGTCAACGTTTATCTATTGACTATAATATTTCCTTTTGATACGCGCGCGCGTCGCGTGTGCATACGTGCGTGTGCGCGGAGAAGTCGTTTCGGGGGTTCTGTCACGATGTTTTGCCTTTAATCAAGAATAGGGCCGAGGGGCGGCGCTACGCGCCGCTTCCCCGGCCCTTCCTCGCCTCTCAAGGCCCCGTTCCTACGATGGACAAGCGCAAGGATACGCGACCAAGATTCGTAAGTCTTTACGCGCGAAGGGTTTTTGTTTCAGACGACGCGGCATATTCTTTGGCAGCACGATACTCAAACTACTCAAGGTTAGGGAAAATGAGTTAGCTCTACCCGCAAAGCGTCGTGAAAGGATAGGTTCCTCCAGACCCAGTGGGGCACATGCACCCAGCACTGGCTCTTTTGATTGTCAGGGACGGGAAATTCGCTCACGCTCGGAATGAATCGGCTTCCGCAGCCGATTAGGTTGTTTTTTAAAATCGAGACCGCGAGCTTTTGCCCATGTTTCCAAATCGACAACTTCGAGGAACCCCAGGTAACTCGATTTGCGAACACCGTTGACCATGCTTTCCAGCCACGCCCGGCCCTCTGAATCGACGATTAAGCAGTCCTTCACGCAACTCCCTTGACTGGCTTCAAAACGCGAAGGCGAGGCTTTGTGGCGCGAATGGGCCTTGGTTTTTGAAGTTGTGCGACCGCCGTTTGCACTTGAACGAACCCACCAGCCAGCTTGTCGAGTTTGAGGCTGATTGATTCCAGATCATGCCTGTCGGCTCCTTTTGCCGTCCCCTCACTGTCACGAGTTTTGCCTCGCCAGTATTCGCAACATTCGTTGTAAAGAAGATTTACGACTTGCCTTAGCTCGTTGGAAGAATACGGAAACAGCTTTTGAAGTTGCGGGTTTAACTCTTGATTTTCACCCATCAAATCGAGAATTCCTGACATGGAGAGATACCGGGCAAAATCCTGAGCATCCTCGACTTGGATGCCTTGCCTCACACGCCGCCGTTGAGACTCAACTTGGCGCATGGTGCTTTTATACACTCGATGCCAATCAGTGCAGGACATAAACCAACCGCTTCCGACCCGTTTTTAGCGATTGGTCTAACGCACTGTAGCACCCCGAGCATCGTCCTCACCTCTCCCCTAGGACTACCTCTCATACCGGCCTCACGACCACACGTAAGTTTAAGCACGTATCCCGCTCAATGTCAATGGTCTAACTGTATATTGTGCGAAACTGTCCGGTGAATAACTTTTCTCCAAAACCCCCTCGAATGTCAACAGGTTTCCTCAGAATCCCGACTTTCTTCTGTCACGGTCAATATTGTGCGAACATCACCGTCCGACGATCATCGACGACGAACGTTCGACGATCATCGCGACATTTGTGATGTTTAACCTTTAATCAAGAATATGTCCGCCCCGGCTGCGGCCCCGCATGGGGACACGCTAGCCGGGGCGTCCGCATTCCAACGCTTTTGAGGCGTCAGTGCGTTTTTCCCGTTATGGCAGGATTGCAGCATGGTGAAAAATTGTCCTAAGTCTTCCGTGATTCTGTATGACAGTTTTGCTTAGGTGAGGTTTTCGAGCGAAGACCGGACTTTTGTGTCAGACGACGCGGGTTATTCTTCGGCAGCACGATACCAAAACGTCATCGCTTTTCGCAAATGGGGACGGCTTCCGGCAAAGCGTCGTGAAAGGAAAGGTTCCTCCAGACCCAATGGGGCAACTACACCCTGCTTTGGGTCTTTTGTTTTGCGCTACGAGGCGAATGCGTGTTGTCGGGGATTCCGTCGTCGTGGGCTTGTTTCGCGTAAGGGAAGCCCCAACCGTTCAGCAAGACGTTTCAGATTCCCAATGTCAACTTGACCCATGTAGGAACTCCGAACCGTTCCGTTTGCCACGACTTTATTAAACCAAGCCCGTCCTTCATTGTCAATAATAATACACTCATCATTATTGAACATCTCTGTGTCAATACCATGTTTCATGCTGCCACTCCTTTTTTGTCAATTACTTTTAGTTTTACTCGACGTTTGGCAGCCGGTTTGACCGACTCCAATTGCGCAAGCCGACCGGCCATCAAATCTAATTTTCGCTCGATGGACTCTAAATCGCCCAGGCTGGCACCTTTCGCCGTCCCTTCACTATCACGCGTCCGACCGGCCCAATACTCACAACATGCCATTTCGAGTTGCCGAGCCTCGTAATACAGTTGCTTACCGTCGTATGGGAACAATTCACGAAGCCTTGCAGTGTGGTTGTCGTCTTCACCTTGACACGGCTGATTTTCCATCAGTGTGCAGATGCCGGACATTCTAATGAAGCGAGCGAAGTCTTGGCAGTCCTCTACCTGAATTCCCTGTCTCACACGCCGCTGGAAGAATTCCAGTTGACGCATGGTTGCCTTGTAAACGTTGTGCCAATTGACGCAAGACATAGACTGTGTTCGGAACTTCCATCCGAAACAGTCTGCCCGTTACGATTTACACCACGTCAAACGCCGTGGAATTTGCTAACAACGTGCGGTCTTACGACTTTCTGGTCACTATCTTACTATCTATCAGCAACTTGTCAACTTATTAACAAGCCACTAAAAACCACACTGTCAATATATATTGTGCGAAATACTAAATCCAGCATGTTCGGCTTTTCTGTGGCGCGAACGTTCCATGTGTGAGTCAAACAGAGAGTAGGTTTTTCGTTCCTTGTGTCGTCCGCCTTATCAAATATAAAAAGCGTCAGGAATTTTTCCACAAAACATAAGTGACACGGAAGTGCCTTTCTACGTGAATCTTACGACTATTTTTTTTGCCGTCAAATTGTCGAAAACCTTTACAGAACGACACTCGCCGTCCGGGAGAATCCAAAGTCGACTAACATATAAGTGGCTTATTGAAAAAATGTTACAGATTATTTAGCGAATTCCTAACCTGTGGCATATTCCCATTGGCATTGGAATGGAAAGTTGTTCAGCGGCCTGTGAGTAAGTTTCATCTGCCCATTATACTTTAGTTTTGCGGGATTTTTTACGTTATGATTGCCAAATAAACATTTCACCGGATTGCCACAATTTTGTAACGGATTTTCGGGGTGGATTCAGTTATTGTGGCGTTATGAAACGGCTGGTTCTGTTGCATTCTGGTTTGATTGCTTGTGTGGTTGCTGGCGGAATAGCATGTTGGGCGGATGATAACGCCAATTTTGGTTCGACGCGGGGGGCGGTTGGTTGGGTGACGAGCAATGAATTCGAGACGCCGTTCAATCAGCTTATCACGCCAGCCGGGACTCAAGTTGATTTGCCGGGAATCAGGCCCAATGCGCTGGCGTTAAGCCCCGATGGCACGCTGCTCGTAACTTCGGGATTGAAGGCGGAATTGCTCGTGCTCGATCCTGCGACGGGCAACATTCTTCAACGCGTTCCAATGCCGTCGGATAAACAATTGCCCGGGATCAGCGCGCTGTCGTCGGAAATTCTCGGAGCGAACCTGAAGGACAAACTGAGTTTCACCGGGCTGGTATTTTCGCCGGATGGAAAGCGGATTTATCTCTCGAACGTCAATGGCGACGTCAAGGTCTTTGGGGTTGGGGCGGAGAACAAGGTGTCCCCACTGTTTTCTATTCCCCTCCCCTTCGCGAACATGCCGGGTCGCAATGAAGATATTCCGACCGGCATTGCGGTTTCGCGGGATGGCCTGAAAATATACGTCGCCCTCAACGTGGCGAATCGTCTGGCGGAGATTGATGCGGTTACTGGCAAAGTTTTTCGGACCTGGGATGTGGGAGTTGCGCCGTTTGGCGTGGCGCTGGCGGACCAGAAAATTTACGTCAGCAATTGGGGTGGCCGGCGGCCGGATTCCAATAGTTTGGCCGGACCGATTGGGCGCAATGGTGTTGTGCGCGTCGATGGGCGTTCCATTGCGAACGAAGGTTCGGTGTCAATTATCCATTTGGAGAGCGGTTCCGACTCGGCAACGACGGAAGTTTTGACTGGCCAACGGGCATGCGCCATTGCACTGACGCCCAGCGGCAAATACGTCGTATGCGCCAATGCGGGCGACGACACGTTGAGCGTGATCGACACGCACACGGATAAAATCGTTGAAACGATTATTGTCCGACAAAAACCAGGCGATCCTTTTGGCGCGCAACCGAACGCGCTGGCTTTTGACCGGCATGGCAAGGAGCTTTTCGTTTGCAACGGATCACAGAACGCGGTGGCGGTTTTCCAATTCAAACCCGGCGAATCGAAATTGCTGGGACTCATTCCAGTGGGCTGGTTTCCAGGCTCGATAGCGTATGACGCGCGACGTGGTCAAGTTGACGTTGCCAACATGATCGCTGGCGCGAGGGCGATGGAGGCAGTGCCGAAGAGCAAGGCAGACGGGGGCACGAAAGGATTCAACAGCAGGCAGTATGGAGGGTCCCTTTCATTGATACCCCTGCCCTCACGGCGGCAATTGGAAAAATTCACCCAAACGGCGCTGGCGAATTTGCGGTATCCTGTGCTTGCGCAAGCGGCGCTGCCGGCAAGGGAAAATCGCTCGCCAGTGCCGGTTCCTGAGCGGGTCGGTGAACCGAGTGTCATTCAGCATGTGCTTTATATCATCAAAGAAAACCGTACCTACGACCAGGTGTTTGGCGACGTCAAGCAAGGCAATGGCGAAGCGGATTTGTGCATCTTCGGCGAACGCGTGACGCCGAACTTGCACAAGCTTGTCAACGATTTTGTGTTGTTGGACAACACGTATTGCTGCGGGATCATCAGTTCGGAAGGCCACCAGTGGTCGGACAGCGCGTTTGCCAATGATTATGTCCAGCGTTCGTATGCCGGCTGGCCAAGGAGTTATCCGGGCGGAGGCTCCAGCCCGAATGGCTGTGATGCGCTGGCTTATTCCTCAGCGGGATTCATTTGGGACGACGCGATTTCTCATGGAAAAACGGTTTTTGATTTCGGCGAATTTACAACAGGAAACCATATTTGGAAGGAATCGCAGAAAAAAGAGAATCAATGGCTGGATGCATACCACGATTTCGTCGGTCGCTCGAATTCGATTGTCTATTCCTGTGCGCCGGATCTGGAATCGCTTCGACCGTTCGTGATGTCGAATTACATCGGATTCGACTTGACGGTTCCCGATGTTTATCGCGCGAGTCAATTTATCAAGGCGCTGGGCCAATTCGAGAAAAGCGGAACAATGCCGAACCTGATGGTTCTTTGGTTGCCGAATGATCACACCAGCGGAACCAAATTTGGAGAACCGAAGCCGGAAGCGCAGGTTGCGGACAATGACCTGGCTTACGGGCGAATTGTTGAGGCAGTCACCCACAGCCGGTTTTGGACGAACACGTGTATTTTCTCCATTGAAGATGATCCGCAGGATGGTTGGGATCATGTTAGTGGTTATCGCACTACGGCGATGGTGATCAGCCCTTTCGCAAAACGTCATGCAGTGGTCGGCACACAATACAACACGACGAGTTTATTGCGAACGATTGAGTTGATGCTTGGGTTGCCGCCGATGAACCAGATGGATGCCACCGCAACGCCGATGTTTGACTGTTTTACCAGCACACCGGACTTTGCGCCATTCGACCCGGTGCCCAATCAAGTGGCGTTGGACGAAATGAATCCAAGTCCCCGGCGCATCAGCGATGCGGTACTGCGCAAGGACGCGCTTGTTTCCGCGCGATTGCCGTTGGACAAGGAAGATCAATGTCCCGAGGACGTGTTCAATCGAATTTTGTGGCGGGCGGTCAAGGGTTCTCAGACCCCTTATCCTGTTTGGGCGACTCGTTCCGGCGATGATGATTGAGTTCGCTTGCTACGAACGGAACGGCGAGGCCGAACACCAAACTTACCAGAGTCAGCAATGCGCCGATCCATTTTATGTTCGACATAAGTAGTGTAGCCCATGGTAGAAAAAACCCGACCGCCACCGGGTCTTTGGTGCTGAAGTCCATTACGTGAAATCCAAGAGCGCTCCCGCCAAAGGCCATATAGCCAATTGCGCCACCTCCAAGAGCGATTGGCGCAATGGACCCTCCACCGACTGCCATCAATAATCCGATTGCGCCACCTCCGAATGCGACCAGACCAATCGCGCCCCCACCGAAGGCAAAAACACCATTTGCGATCCCGCCAATTGCGATGAAGCCTGTCGCAAGGCCTCCGAAGGAAATGACTCCTTTCGCGTGGCCGCCGATGGCGATAATTCCGCGGGCAATCCGAGGGCAGCCCTTCACTGGATCGAGTCCAGACGTGATACAAACGAGCGGCAGGCCAAAAAGCCGCGCTTTTGAGCGGTATTCAAAACCCCGAAGAGCATTCATCGCCGGCGAAATCGGTCGAGAGGCTGCGTCGGGATTTATCGTGATTGTCTCCAAAAGCATTCTCACTTCGCTGACTTGCTGGTAGCGAAGTTCGGGTTTGATTTGAAGGGCGCGAAGCACAATTTCGTCCAAACGAACGTCAATATGAACTTTTGCCGAGGGCGGCTCGATCTGTTTGTCGGAAAGTTTTCCTGTGAGCATTTCGTAGAAAACCACGCCAAGCGAATAAATGTCGGCGCGGCTATCAACTCGTTGCGGGTCAGTGGATTGTTCCGGGGCGATATAACCGGGCGTTCCGATTGCAGACTGTGTGGCGTTCGACATGGACGCGTTGCCAATAGACGAGTTTTCGTTTTGGTCGCCGAGCATTTTGGCGATTCCGAAATCGGCAACCTTGACGCGCCCCATTTTGTCGAGAAGAAGATTTTCCGGCTTGATGTCGCGATGGACAATTCCACGGTCATGCGCAAATTGAAGGGCGTCGCAAAGAGGCGGGACAATTTTGAGCGCCTCTTCGGGCGTGAACATGCGTTCGCGCAAAGACGGCGGAGGTTTACGCCATCAACGAATTCCATCAGCAGGAAATAATATCCGCCAGTCTGTCCGAAGTCATAAATCGTCACGATATTTGGATGGTTCAACGCGGCGAGGGCCTGGGCCTCGCGCGCGAAACGGGCTCCAAATTTGGCATCGCCCACGCGTTCGGGAGCAAGGAGTTTAAGGGCGACAAGACGATTCAACGATTTTTGCCGCGCCTTGTAAACAACGCCCATTCCGCCTCGGCCAAGGCATTCGAGTATTTCCAATTGTGGAAAGTCCGGCGCGATTTGCTCCGGCGGCAAGGGTGCCTGGACAGGAGTTGTGTCGTCGGTGAAGGCGGTCTCAGATTTGAGGTTGAGCGCCATGAGGCAATTTGGGCAAAGGCCGGCAGTCTCCTGCGCAGATAGAAGGCTGCCGCATTTTGGACATGTTTGCGATGTTGTGTTGCTCATGCCCGTTACTTACCGGTTGGCGCGAGGTTGTTACACAATTTGCAATTATTTATGTCGCCAGGACAGCCGCTAGATGCCGCAATTCCGAGTCCAAGTCCTCGCCGTTGGCAAGCGTTTGGGAAAGTTCCTCGCGATAGATTTCGCGGAATCGTTTTCGCAAACGATGAACGGCCACACGCGCGGCTCCTTCGTTCATGTCGAGGCGGCTTGCCAAGGCGGCGTAATCAATGGGGCCGCTCGCTCCCATCAGGCAGGTTTTGAGAGCGTCGAAGTGGCCGGGCTTTTTGCCGGTGAATTCGGCAGCCAGGCGATTCATAGTGACTTGAAGAAGATTCAACGCCCACTCCTTATCGAAAGCTTCGTCGGGATCAAGGCTGCCAGCCGGGGTCGAAGCAAATTGAGTTTCGGCAAATTGTGTGTCAATAGGAATTGGAGCAATGCCACCGCCACGCCGCTGAGCTGAGGCGCGACGCCATTCGTTGTTCATGAAATTTTTCAGCGCGACAATCAGAAACGTTCGCAGTTTCCCTTTTCCGGGATCAGCGGAATCGAGCCAGCGCTTTTCGAGGAGGCGATAAATAAATTCCTGCGTTATGTCCTGGGCGTCGTGCGGCGATTTGCCGGAACGCCGGGAATGCGCGTAAAGCGGATACCAGTAGGCGCGACAGAGAGATTCCAGCGCCGCGGCCGAGTGGGGTTCGTCTTGACTCCTGGCAGCGACCACCACCGACCATCTTGTGTTTGGAAATGAACCGTTGGCCGATGTCGATGGTGCGGTGCTGGTCATGCGAACATAAAAATTAGTATCGACTTTGCTTACGGTTTGGGATTGTCGAGGGCTTTAGGCTTGAGGTTCCTGCCGATTGCTTCGAGAACCGAGGTTGTCAGAAGGAGGCCGCGTCGAGAATCGCGCTTTCCGAAACTTTTAATCATGCTCCAAATGCCGGGAGGATCCTCTTGACGCGCTTGTGTTTGGGCAATCGCCTGAGGAATTGCATGGACCAATCCTTCAACGACGGACGGATCAAGTTCGCCGAGCAGACGCGCAAAGACCAGCAAATTGCGCATTCCTCGAATTGCTTCCGGGGATTTTGCAGCCTCAACGATAATCTCCAGGACTTTGTCCCTCGATCCGAGTGCGCCGCGCGCCAATTCCAAAACACCGCGGTCGTGAAGTCCCTGAAGCACTTCGTAAGCGGAGAGCAACGCTTCAGCGTGTTCCAGCGGGGCGGTTTGGAGGCGAGCCTGCAATTCCGCGCGAGGGTCGCGGGCCGGAAATTCCAATTTAATCGAGGCAGCCATATTCAGTGTCCGTTGGCTGTTGAATTATTATGTTTGACTAGATCAACAATACTCGTCCCGGGGATTTGATAGTCCGGGCGGTTCCATTTTCGTTCCACTTCGACTCCCTTTTGCGGCGTTGGATTTCCGAAGCGATGATTCCCGCGAGGCAACGGGCTTTTGCCGACATCATTGAGCACGCGGAGGCGGACGGAAGTTTCCTTGTACGCGGGCGTGTGGGTGATTTTGTCAGTATGACTGCTGGTGAGGCGGTTTACCGGGCTGTCGGAGGAATTCATTGGCATGTAAAGTTGTTTGCCTTGAACGCGGGCGGTCACGAGGGCGCGAACCTTGACCTGGCCGTATCGGGATTCCAATTGCACAAAGGAGCCGCTTTCGATGCCGAGTTCCTTGGCGAGTTCGGGCGAAACTTCAACGAAGGTGTCCGGCGTGGTTTGGCGGATGCCGTCGCTTTGATAGGTTAGGACGCCTTCGTGAAAATGTTCCAGAAGACGACCGTTATTGAGGTGCAAATTAAATTCCTCATTCGGCTGGTCGGTTGTTTCAGTAAATTTAAGCGGGAAAAGCCGGGCTTTTCCATCGGGAAAATTGAAGCCCTTCGTGTAAAGAAGAGGTTGATCGGAGCCGTCGGCAGCGACGGGCCAGTGGAGCGATTGATAACCGTGCAGGCGCTCGTAAGTCACGCCTGCGAACATCGGCGTCAACCGGGCGATCTCGCTATAAATCTCCGAAGGGTGCTGATAGTTCCAGCCTGCGCCGAGGCGGTTCGCGACGTCCTGGATGATTCGCCAGTCGGGACGGCTTCCGTGCAACGGCTCCAAAACCTGGTAAAGCCGCTGGATGCGCCGCTCAGTGTTGGTGAACGTGCCCTCTTTTTCCAGGCTCGGACTGGCGGGCAGGATGACGTCGGCAAATTTGCAGCTTTCGTTGAAAAAAATATCCTGCACGACGAAAAATTCGAGCTTTGACAGGCCTTCCTGGACATAATTGAGATTGGAATCGACAAGGCTGATTTCCTCGCCGAAGACGTACATCGACTTCAATTTTCCGTCGTAAACGGCGTCAATCATTTGATGGTTGTCGAGGCCCTTTGACGTGGGAAGCTTCACCTTCCATCCGGCTTCAAAGCGCGCGCGAACTTCGGGGTCATCGACGGATTGGTAGCCGGGAAGAAAATTGGGCATCGCGCCGTGATCGCTGGCACCCTGGACATTATTGTGGCCGCGAAGAGGATACGAACCGGTGCCAGTCCGCATGTAATTGCCTGTGACCAAAAGCATGTTTGAAATCGCGGTGGAAGTGTCGGAACCCATCGTATGCTGGGTCACGCCCATCGCCCACAAAACACAGACGCCTTCGGACTCCGCGATGAAGCGGGCGACTTTTTCCAGCGTCTCGATCGAAAATCCGCACTTGGCGGAAGCAAACTCCATCGTGAACGGTTCGAGGCTTTTGCGATAATCATCCAAACCGTTGACCCATTTGCTCAGGAATTCCGTTTTGGCCAGGCCGTTATCCAAAATAAAACGAGTGACGGCGGAGAGCCACACAAGGTCGGTTCCGGGCGTGGGGCGAAGGAAAATGTCGGCGCGGCGGGCCATTTCGTTTACGCGGAGATCGGAGACGATCAGTTTTTGGCCACGTAATTTATGGGCGCGCTTGACTCGTGTGGCGAGGACGGGGTGGCTTTCGGCGGTGTTGCTGCCGATGATGATGACAAGGCTCGCATTTTCGATGTCCTTGATTGAACCGGAATCGCCGCCGTAACCGACGGTGCGCCAAAGGCCGACTGTTGCGGGCGATTGGCAGTATCGGGAGCAGTTATCCATGTTGTTCGTCCCGATGACGCCGCGGGCGAGCTTCTGCATCAGGTAACTCTCTTCATTCGTGCATTTGGAGGATGAAATAAATGCGAGCGAATCGGGGCCGCTCCTGGCTTTGATCTCGGCGAAACGGCGGGCAATCAAATCGAGGGCTTCGGTCCAGGTGGCTTCGCGGAATTTGCCATGTTCGCGAATGAGAGGTTTGGTGAGCCGGTCTTTGCTGTTGACAAAGTCCCAGGCAAATTTTCCTTTGACGCAGGTGGAAATGCCGTTTGCTCCGCCTTCGCTTGGCGCGACTTTCAAAATATGCCGATCTTTGGTCCAAACATCGAATGAACAGCCGACGCCGCAGTAAGTGCAGACGGTTTTCGTCCGGCGGATGCGGGATTCGCGCATGGCGGCCTCCACTTCGGAAACTTTCATGATCGGACCGTATCCGGTGGCAGGCTCGACGCCTTTGACGATGTCAATCATACCGTCCGTGGCGGGTTTTGGCAGGTCTGTCAAGAATCCGGCGTGGCCGAGCATGGATTTTTCCATGAGCGCGTTGCAGGGGCAGACGGTGATGCAGTGCCCGCAGGAAACGCAGCTTGATTCGCCGATTTTCGCGCCACCGTCCCACAGCACACGCGGATGCGGGTCTTCCCATCGGATGGACAGGGTTTCGTTGACCTGGACATTTTGGCAGGCTTCCACGCAGCGTCCGCAGAGAATGCACTGATCGGGGTCGTAGCGATAAAACGGATTTGTGGCGTCCACCTCGAACGGCTTTGGCTTGAAGGGGATGTTTTGATGTTCAACGGCGAGAAGCCCGGTCGTGTTGTGAACGGTGCAATTGCCGTTGTTGTTGTCGCAGACCGTGCAATAGAGCAAGTGATTGCCGAGAATCCGGTCAAATGCTTCGCGTTGGGCGGAGATGGCGCGCGAAGAATTCGTGATGACATGGGAAGCGGTCTCGGCAAGCGTCGCGCAGGCCCGGACGAGTTTGCCGTCGGCTTCGACCATGCAGGTGTCGCATGTTTGAATCGGGCCAAGCTGGGGATGATAGCAGACTTGGGGAATTTTTGTACCGGTGCGATTGAGGAGGTCCACAAGGCGCTCGCCGGGCTTCGCCTCAATCACTGTGCCGTCAACTGTTACGCTGGAAGTGGCCACGCTGTTACAGATACCACCGTGGGTTTTCGGCGCAACGCCAATTGTCCGATAGATGCAAAAGATCAGCGTTTACACCGTTCCAAACAACCTTGATTAGGTTTGATTAGCTTTGATTGGCTAATGGGAGAAGGCGCTCGAATTGATTTATAATAAACTTAACCACAACAGGTTAACAGCAAATTGACCTTCTGAAGCGCGAACCTTTATTATAATGCTGGCGAAGTGACGAAGAAGATAGGAAAAGCGGTAGCAAGCTACCGCAGTCCAAACGCTTCGCGCCCTCGGGTAAAGCCCGTAATTTCCGAAATGGATCGTTTTATTTAGATTTTCAAAGAGCGCACCGTCCGTCCGTATCATCCCACATTATTTTGGGACGGACAAGAACGGGAGGTGAACCTTACGCCCGATCCAAGGAAAAAACGCCGATTATAATGCACTGACGCTGGCTTGAGTCCATTGGCCGTCAATGAGACGCCACATTTTTCCGGTGGGATTGGCGTCGCGCAAGGCGGGTGGGAGGCGGTCGGGGCGGACGTTGTCGAAACATTGGAGCATCGCAAAGCGTCGCAGCGAGGCGGGAAATCCGACGGCGGTAAAACCGGGGTGGCCAGTTGAAGGATATGGGCCGCCGTGATTCATCGCGGCTGTGACGGCGACGCCGGTGGGCATTTTGTCGTTGAGGAAGCGACCGACGCGGGAGCGCACCAAGGGCGCGAGTTGCGCGTAAAGTTCGTCGTCTGCGCCTTTGGTGTCGGAATAAATGGAGCCAGTAAGGTTGCCTTCGAGGCGGGTGAGGACTGCGGCGGCTTCGGCGGCGTCGTGAACGACGACAACCAATGTCGCGTTTCCGAAGGCTTCGGTTTGGAGTTCCTCGGATTTGGCGAGGAATTGAGCGCCCGTTACGCGAAGGAGTGTGTTGGCGAACCGTCGCGAAGGTCCGGCGACGGGTGAACCGCCGGTGATGAGTTCCGCGCCTGCGGCACGAAGCGTGTGGACGCTTTCGCCAAGTGATTTCAGGACACCAGCAGAAAGAAGAACGCCTGGCGTCGTAGAATCGAATTTTTGCCGAATAGCCTCGATGAACTGATCAGTCCCCTGCCCTGCGAACAAGAGCACAAAACTTGGGGAGGTACAGAATTGTCCGGTGGCCATGAGGCAGCTCCCGGTGAATTCATCGACCATTTTTGGGCCGCGCTCGGCCAATGCGCCGGGGAGAATCAAAAGCGGGTTTACGCTGCTGAGTTCCAAGTAACTCATTTTTCCGGCGCAGTCGGCGGCGGCTTTGAGTTTGAGGCCGGCACTGCGACTGCCGGTGTAGGCGAGCGCGGCGGTTCGGGGGTCGGCGACGAGGCGTTCGCCGTCGGCGTGGCCGGTGCGGTAAATGAGTTGGACCGTTGCAGCAGGCAGGCCGACGTCTTTAACAGCGGCGAAGGCCTCTTCTGCCAGGAGACGCGATGTGCCGGGGTGCGAGCTGTTCGACTTTGCAATGACGGGATTTCCGGTGGCAATTGCGGCGGCAAAGTCCCCGCCCGCGACGCTATTGTATGCTAGCGGAAAATTGTTTGGGCCAAACACCCAAACGGGGCCGATTGGGGCGAGCATGGAACGGATGTTCAGCTTTTTGTCGATTGTCGGCGTCGCCCATGAGCCTTCCAATGCGGCGGCGGCGGCTTGTCGTAATTGGCCAGTGGTGCGCGGCAACTCGACGTCCGCGAGGCGAGGCGATTTGGCCAGGGCTGTTTCCAAGTGGGCGCAGTCAACGATTTGGGGTGCGCGCGCTTCGATTCGCTCGGCAAAGCGTTGGAGGAAGGCGGCGATTTTTTCCGGCGGCGTGGAGCGCAATTCAACGGCGGCTTGCGCGGCGGCGGTCAGGGCGGCATCGCAATCGGCCCAGGAGCTGACGGGAAATTGGTCGGGCAAAGTTTCTCCAGTCGCAGGATTTTCCGCCTGGAAGGTTCCGGTGGATTGAGCGGCGCGCCATTGTCCGGCGATTAAAACGGGATGTGTAGTCATATTATGTCAAGCATTAAGGTTAACTGCTACGGGAGGCAGGCGCACGAATCTAAACGCCGAGGTAGGGACGGCTCGCCGAGCCGTCCGAGGACGCCTCGGCGAGGCGTCCCTACCAATTAACAGCAAACTGTAAACGTCGGCTTTCATGGTTCACTAATTTAGACGCGTTTGCCCTGCCGCAAGCGCGGCTTCGCGCTCTAAAAATGTGGGATGGGAATAGTAAAATCCGCTATAAAATGGATGGGGCGTGAGGTTGCTCAGGTTTTTTTCGTTGAGTTTGCGCAGCGCGGTGATCAACGGCTGATGGCGCTTGAGCAAGTGAGCCGCGAAGGCGTCGGCCTCATATTCGTGGCGGCGGGAGAGAATGTGAAAAATGGGGGAAAGCCAGAACGTCACGAGTCCGGCCAGCAAGCTGATGAGAAGCAGCGCGGGGGCGATTCCGCCGGTCGGAAAACCGAAGCCGTTCAGGAACCAGGGCGACTTGGCGAGGACAGCGGCGAGATAAAAAAAAGGCAAAGTGCCGAGGAACGAGAGCGCCATCATTTTTGGAATGTGACCCTTTTTGAAATGGCCGATTTCGTGGGCGAGAACTGACTCCAGTTCATCCTGCTCCAGTTGTTCGACGAGAGTGTCAAAAAGAACAATTTTTCGGAATTTTCCGAGGCCGGTAAAAAAGGCGTTGGAGTGGCGCGAGCGTTTGCTGCCGTCCATGACTTGAATGTCGCGCGCGCGGAAGCCGGCCTTTTCGCCCAGCGCAAAAAGGGCGTCGCGCAGAGCGCCATCAGGGAGCGCGGTGAATTTGTTAAAGAGCGGCATAATCAAGACGGGCGCGACGACCATCAAAACCAGTTGGAAAACGATCATGCAAACCCACGCCCAAAACCACCACGAGGAACCGAGCCACGCCGCGAGCTTTAATATCAAGACAATCAGCGGATAACCGAGCGCGCAGGCGAGGACGACTCCTTTCAATCGGTCCGCGATCCATGTGCTGAGGGTGGTTGTGTTGAAGCCGAAGCGTTCCTCCAGGCAAAATTGCGAATACCAGTCAAAAGGCAGATCGAAAATGGAAAGCAACAGGCCAACACTCAAAAGAAATGCGCCGCCGATCCAGATTGACGCGCTTTCGCCGTGGAATGAGCGGTAGATCGCGGGGAGAACTCCGCTGAAAAGCGCGACCGCAAGCACGAGGCTGCTCCAGGTCAGTTGAACCATTTCAAAGCGGCTTTTGGCCAGCGTGTAATTGACCGCTTTGGCGTAATTTTCAGGCGTGATGATGCCGGCAAAAGCGACCGGGACAGCGCTGGAATGCGCTTTGACGTGTTGCCGGTTGACCCATTCGAGGACCATTTGCGCTCCCCATTTTGCGCCGATCAGCAACGCGCAGACGATTATGAATATTGGCGCCATCGGCAGTAATCTATATGGGAATTGTGTTCGACGCATCCCAAATTCGGCTTTTCACGACGAAAACAGGGAAAGTTTTCACCACGGATGCCACGGAGTTCACGGATGGGAAAAAATGATCTCGCGCGAGGCGCAAACAAAGTTTTGAACAGAAGGTAACGAAGAAAACAAAGAGAATAAATAATTTTGTCAAAAATGCATAGCTCTTTGGGATAGCACTTCAAAGGCTTAGCGCCGCAAAAGCCGCAACCAAAACCCCAACCCCGAAACTCGCGCAGAGTAGTTCTCTGTGTTGTAAATGACTTTTTCATTGGAGTTGTTCACAAGTATCAAGCAGATGTTTTGGGCGCGAGTTTGAGCACCCAGGAGCCGTGGGCCTGCTGGTTTTTGGCGTGGAGATCCGCGTCGTAC
>DASXZW010000105.1:0-8887 GCA_036501665.1 Verrucomicrobiia bacterium | reverse complement strand
TCTTCAAATCGCGCCGACTGTGCCGCGACTACGAGGTCCGCATCGATCATAGCGAAGCGATGCTGCGGATTTGCATGATCCGCATCATGGTTCGCCGCCTCGCCAAACCTATATGAATCCATTTTCCAAACACGCTCTAAGCCCTTCACCTCACCAGTGGTTGAAATTCCCAAAACCAGAAGCCCACCCTCTACATTCTCGTTCGCAAATGCCGAAACGCACTCCCGAATTTGAGCGCGTACACTCCGTAAGGCCGCTTTCGCGCCAGGGCCTTGAAATTCCGCTGGCAGCCCGGCCTCCTTGCGGTCAAAATGCTGCCCCTCAAAATCCTCATCGGATTTTGCTGTCAGAAAACCCCAGAACTTCGTGGGATTCTCAAAAACATCTTTCGGACTGTTTGGCATCGCCGCAGAGAATCAATACCAAAAGCACGTTCCGCGGCAAGAATATTGCCCTGACAGTTGGGTCCTGTTCCGCTGCGGTTCACGCTCCTTTTCCGAGTTCTTGGTCGTCCTCGCGGAAGCGCGCGTCGCGTGGCTGTTTGACTCTTTTGACTGAGGGGATCCCGTGCTCGTGTGTAAAGTTGGCCGAACCAGCCATCGTATTTCCACGACGACTTTCCGATTAGCACGCCCTCGCCGACGAGCTTCGCCACGGCCTGCTTCATCCTCACTCGGTCGAAAGGCATGGTTGGAGCTTAACCGTTCTGGTGTTGGTTGACGAGCTTCGGTCTGGGGTCGGCGAGCGGGGACGGGGCGACGGGCAGCCCGTGAAGCGAAGCAAACCGCGCGTTGGTCACGGCATAACCGGCAGCTTGCGTGGCGCTCCGCCTCGCAATACACGCGATGTAGATTCGTCCAAGCCGACCCACCGACAAACTCCCCGATGCGTATATTTGCCGTAGTAGCGAGGGCATCGGTGCGGATACAGCGTCCCGTTTTTCAGTGCCTTTAGGATCGCCTCTTTCGCAATCGGAATACCCGCTTTAATCAAACAGTTAAGGGTTTTCTGCGTCAAACCGGCTGGAAATTTGGTGGGCTTTATAAAAGCTGAAAACACATCCTAACGGCGGTTGGCTTCTAACTCTATTACCGGCACTAAAACCTTGGCCCGGATTAACTCGCGGAAATGCTGCGAGATGGTTTCGACCGTAATTTGTTCTCTGACCAACATACCGAGTTCCATGTTTCGGTTGAAAGCATCGTCCGTAAGATTTGCGCTCCCGATAAGCGCTACATCATCAACGATCGCGCATTTCATGTGCAGCTTGCCGGGCCGTCCAGCCTGATTGCACTCGCGCTTTTCAAGCGGCCAGTAGTAAAGATGTGTTCTCGCGGCGGGGACGTTGCTAAAGGCTGCGATAGCATCCCGAGTCAATTGCCCCTCCGACTCGTCTTCACTTTCGACAATCAAAGTGAGTTCGACGCCTCGGCCAACTGCCTGGGTCAGGTGGGTGCAAAGGTGACGAACGCGATGAGCAGCGAAAGTTACGAGAATGATTCTCTGTGTGGCCTTGGAGACCAAGTCATAGAGGACTTGGTCAATACGGCGGACGGGGAAGTGTTTATTTGCCGGGCCAGTCCAGATGATTTCCGTCAACGGTGCAATGTCGCCGGTCAGACAGTCCACTGTGGTCATGGCCGTAGCGATTTCACTCCATGTGACGCTGCCATGCTTACGGAACGACTCGGAGAGAATCCATGCAGCATCCTGACTAAGAAGGCCCGCCGTGGCTTTTCGAGTGGAAGCGGAATCTGGGCTGGAGTTCATCGCCGCGAGCTTGGCGGCGAGTTGCTGCCAGTCCGCTTGTGTCATCCGACGGCGCGCGGCGGTCAGTGTGTGAATAAGTTCGTGCGACAGCATAGTGTTTAGATGCTGGTGAAAAACTCAGCCGCCTTGGCCGCGAATGTTCCGACGAGGGTGGATCGGTCAAGAAAACGGTTGCCGCGTTCGCAGGATGTTTCGGGTGCGAAAAGACAAGCATGACAACACGCGCCATGAATGGCTCGTCCGTCAGCAACAGGCGAGTGTTCGGCGCAGAGCGGGTCTGAACCACAGATGCGCATAGATTCTAGGGCATTTTGAATTTGCCGGCCGAGGGTGACGGGTTGGCCGAGTTGAACCAGACCTCCGAGTGTGCCTTCGCTGTCAGAAGCTGCGGTATAAATCAGGATACCCGCCATCGGGCCGTGCTCCTGTCCGACCGTGCGACAATAGAGCCGTTCGCGCACACTGGCCGCAGTGTAACCGCATTCCAGCGAGATTTGTCGCATCAGGGCATGGGACAGAGAATGCAGGAGAACAAAACGGATCGCAGGAAGGCCAGCTTCCGGTGGGTTTTGTTTTCGCAGGCTTCGCCAGCCTTTGTGCGCCGCCAAGAACTCCTGCTCCAGTTGACGCACGACGGGTTGCTGTTCCCACGCTTGGAGCGCGTTTTCCTTAAAGCGAAGGAAGATGCCTTCGCCGCGAACCTCGGAGGCGGGCAACCAGGTGGGACTTTGCCGACTTAAAGGGGTTTGCCGTCCGTCGTCCACATAGGCAGCGTCCGCAAAGTCGCCTTTGGACTCAATCCGAGTGAAGGCGAGAAGTGCGCGGACTTCCCGCAGCTTTTCCAGCAAGAGGGTGTCTTCAAAGAATTGGACAAACCCGCTGGGTGGCGGCACGCGAGTGACTCGAAAATCCTTAGTAGGCGGTGACGGCGGATTTTGGGTCAGGAGCGCCCACTCGGCGATTTTAAGATCGGGTTCTTCCGTGTCATTGTCAGCACCATCCTGTTTTCGGGACTGGATGGCAGCCCAGATTTGCGCGGCTGTGTACTCAGCCAGTTCAGGCATACGCGAGGGCGCGGCGACATAGGCTGTAACTTCTAGCGATGGAATATCCTTCAATGCCGCCCAGTGATCAGCGATGAGCAGCGTAAGTTTATCTTGGATCGTTGGCGGCAGGGAAAGGGCGGACATGACGAGTGGAAACCAACTGTTAGAAGCTCCTAGTAGGATGGTGCGGGCTGTTTCCTGACATCCGTTTGAATCCGTCCTTCGCAAGTGCGGATGGTGGCCGCTGCATTGGATGGCAAATGTGTCGCGGTCAAATGCGTCTGCCATGCGGCGCTCGGCTCCGCATTCGAGGCATTTGACAATAATATCGGACGCGTCACCGGCTGCGCCATATTCACGCAAAGACAAACGTGATGGCTTGCAAGGGACGTTTTGCTTATGCACATATTGAACCCACGGAAAATCCGTCAGATGCCCTTCGCGGCAGGCAAGGAGGAAACGTACTGCAAAAGCGGTGGGCGGGTTGGCCGGGGCTTTGGAACAACTGGCGTGGACAAATCGTGTTTTGTCGGGTCGCCATTGATCCTGAACGAGCTTAAAAATCCCGGAGTCAATCGTGGCGAGTGTATCGCAGAGTGGACAACGCAACCATCGCGGAAATGGAGCGACGGGCACGCCGATGGCAGCGGCAGTCGGATCGCGGCTGTCATCGTCGAAAGACATCGGCGGCAGATGCAACTTCTTCACTTGCGGACCAAGACGACGCTGAATTGCGCCGAGCAACCGCTCCTCGGTGATTTCTATGCAATAGCGCGTATCCCAATCATCCAAGCCGAGAATTAGTGCCGATGTGTTTGGAAGGTCGAGCAATGCGCCGACGCCAAAGGTGTAAATAAGCTGGCTCGGCTTAAGTTCGCCTAGTTCGTTCATATCATCTCCTTGCGCAACCCTGTGGGGTTTTCGTCGAGGATGAGGGCCACTGTTCCTTCCACATCCCGCAGGCTGTTTAGGCAGGTGAACTTTTCCCAATCAGACGGGCCGGGTTGCTTTAGCAGGCCGACCACACCATTTGTATCGTCTTTGTAACCGAGCCGATGGTCCGTCTGGTTATGGACTCGGCTGAGCCAATAATCGCGCCGCTCCATCAACATCTGCCTAACCAGCGTGCCAACGGATGGGTCTCCCAAGGCTTGCTGCGCTCTTGCGATGATGCGTTCTATCACATCGGGCATGACGGGGTCAGTGTCCTGCAACTCGCCGGCTTTTGGATTCGCGTTCAGCCGCTGGTCGCGCAATCGCATGAGAGCCACGAGCACGCCCGACAAGCCCCGGTCAAGCGCGCGAGCCGAGAACGGCGTGACCGAAAGCGCCTCAACGTGCTTGTAAAAGGTTTCGTGATAATGCTCGAAGGTCTCGTAATGAGAAAGGTCTCGTGGCCGCGCCCAATTGAAAAGCGTGAGAACAAGGCCTGGCCCGGAACGCGAGCGACCCACACGACTGGTGGCCTGAATATATTCCGACGTCGTCTTTGGCTGACCGGCGACGGCCATGAGACCAAGCCTGTCAATGTCAACACCTACTGAAATCATGTTGGTGGCGAGGATGGTGTCGAAAGGACGTGTGGACGATTGTTTACCCGCCTTGCGGTCGGCGTCGCGTTGCGCTTCATGTGCTTTATCAAAGACGACTTCGAGACGTTCGAGAATCTTCGGGATGTCCGTGCCGGATTTACGGGATGTGAGTTCCTCGACCGCGCCGAAACGTATGAGTCGTTTCGCCAAACCACGCTGGTCCGCGTCGCGCAAACGGGCGCGAATGTCGTCTTCGACCAAGCGCCGTGTGCCAGCGAGTTCTCGGATGGAATTGAAGTAGCCAGCGAGCGTCATCCACGGGTCCGCAAGATTATCATATTTGTCGAACAACTTCTGCGCGGATGCCAACAGTGCCACATAAACGCGAATCATCGCTGCGGGATAACGACGGCCGAATGCGCAGATGCCGAGATAACGTCGTCCCGGATACTGCTCACCCGCAGGACGCTGAAGCGCAAAAAAACTGTCCTTGATGGATGTTCCTTGCGGCGGAAACACGTCGAGCTTGCGCAGAAAAGTTTGCGCACCTGATCCGACGCGCGACGAATCGTGGCCGTCGAGGCAATCACTTTAGGGCGCACGCGCTTTCCGTTCACGGTCCAGGAGCACATTTCATCCACCGCCGTTTCGTAGAGTGCGACCATTGATCCGAGCGGACCGCTAATGAGATGCAATTCGTCCTGAATGATCAAATCGGGCGGACGCAACGCGCCATGCGGCTGGCGTTTTACGGCGAGGAGACTGTTGCGCGCGGGATGATTACCTTTGTCCTCTTCCTCTATCTCTGGCGAAAGAAAGCCATGACGGAGACAGAGTCCATTGACCTGACCAAAAAGATTTTGCGTCTCACCCTTCCACGGCATCTGCGCGAACTTGTCCACCGTGGCGATGAGCAGCGACGGCGGGCGGCGGTAAATATCTTCGTCCACGACCATGACGGGCAAGCCTTCCTTCGGCGACTTGGCTTCCGAGAACTCGCAACTGCCGGTGGCGTCGCCGCAATAGGTCACGCACCGTCCGATGTCGCTGGGCGGCTCATACACTTTGACATTGTGCGGATGGATTTCGCGCCCGCACCACGGACAGGAGACGATTTGATGCGGCGTGCCACTGATGCCGGGACGCCCGCCAACATTTCCCTGTCGCAACGATTCTGCCGCCTGATTGAGTGTGTTGGGCGTAGCTTTGCTGCCGACCCATAAGCCGAGGCGAAAATGCGTTGTGCCCCATTTGGCAGTGTCAGATTTGCGGATTATTTCGCACGCGCAGAGCAACGCCGCCGCGCGTTGAAATTGTTGCAGCGTGAGCAGGCGCAACGTGTAACGCATCATCACCGCGATGCCGTGGTCACCGGCGCGACCTTCGATGTCTTTTTGCAGCCGACGCAAGGCGAGCACATAGGCGGTGAGACCGAGATAGGCTTCCGTCTTACCACCGCCCGTGGCGAACCACAGCAAGTCGGCAACGGCATCCGTTTCGTGGCTGCGGTCGGGATGATCAAGACGCGTGGTGCTCGGCAGGTTGAGCAAAACGAAAGCGAGCTGAAAGACACGCCATGTCCGGTTCTCCGGCGTGTCGAATGGGTCAACGGGCGAACCAACTTCAATTTCTTTTTTGCGAATTTTCCGCGCGTAAGTGGAATGCACACGCTGCTGCCACATGGCGTGATTCGCAAACCGAAACGCTGCTTCCGCGAGCGGGTCGTTTTCAATGAGATCAATGCCTTCGGCGATGCGTGCGCAGGCACGCTGACAATTGGCCATTGCTCGCTGCGCCGCAATCTGGTGGTCAGCGAGGCGCTCGGCGGGAATGAAAATCTTGCCCGATTCATTTTGAATCCAACTAGCGTAGGCGTCCTTTAATTTGCGCAGCGTCGCCAGCAATTCCATTTTGGACATCTGCGCCAGTTCCTTCATGTCCAACACCACGCCCGTCAGGTTGGGGTCATCTGCGGTCGTTGGTGGCGTTTGTTGTTCCACTTCCGAGCGCGGGACAAATTCCGTTTCGACCATCATCGCCTTGGTTGCCTCTGGTGCAGGCAGTGTGACGTGAACCGACGCGCCATGCCCGACCGCGAACTCCAGCCGGTGACGATAGAGCATCTCTAGCGTCTCAGTTTCCTCGCGAGTGATGGGATCCATCTTGGTCAAGTCGTGCTGCCAGTCACGGCGCTGGACTAAAATTGGCTGCGGCGGCACGGCGGCATCCAACACCCACATCTTGGGCTGGAACACCCACGCTTCGTCTTTCTTGCGTTCTTGTTCCGGCTGCGTGTTGACAAAAAATACAGTGACAATCCAGCCGCGCAGTGTCTGGCGCAGCTTGCCTTGCACGATGACCGTGGGGTCGGTGTCAGGTCGCGGTTGCAGCGGACCGAACGCTCCGTTTTTCAACAGCACTACCAACGGCTCGCCGGTGAACGGTTCACGTTTCCAGACATTTGCCTCCGCGCCGGTCTTCTTGTTGATTTGTGTGGCACTTTTGATGCGACGGTAGCGTCCCCATTCGGTTTTGATGAGGATAGCCTTGGGCTCATTCTCAACGACAAAACTCATGCCGATGGAATTGGGGAAAAACGTGGCTGCGGGCGGTGTCGAGGCGTCAGTCGTGCCGACTTCTGGATCGTCTTTGCCATCTGTGCCGAGCGAGTCCTGTTCCTCGGCTTCGACAGGCGAAGCCTTGGGCGCGAGCATTCCGACGAGGTAACGGCCAATGGCGCGCTCGCGCTGGTCGAGTTCTTCCTCCGGCCCGCCCGCCGGGCCAAGCAGGTCGTTCACGATCATCTTGGTCAACTCGTCGCGGATGGCGTACGGCGTGATGGGCGGCAGCGCGGGCGGTGGAGTCGGCGATGGTGAAGACATATCAATCATTTTGTGGCTGCTGCGAAATTTTTGCCAGCAATTCATTGATCTGGATGCACTGCGCAAACTCTTCGTAAAACTCGTCGCTGATGGCTTCGCGTTCTAGCTTTTGCATCCGCTCCAAACTGGCTGCGCGCCGATCCTGCTGATTGAGATTTGGATTGTTCAACATCGCCCAGTAATCGGGTAACAGAGCGTAAGCTTTGCGGAGAGCTGGCTCGAAGGTTTTGAAAACTTCGGTGTCGAGCACACAGATGGAGGCCAGCCGCGAAACGAATTCATCGTAGGTTTTAATGCTATCGCACGCCGTCCGAATTTCTGGCTGCACGTCGAAATTGAACTCCTTGAAATGCGATGGGATGCTCCAATGAACTTTTTCCTTGGAACGTTTCTGGAAAATATCCGCTGCCACAAGGAAGCCTGTCAGTGACAACTCCCACGTCTTGTAGGCTTCCCGTTGGGTGAATTTGAGCAAACCATAATCCCGAAGCACATGGGCTGCAAACCTGGTATTGGTGAAACACCGCGTCACGCCGGTTTTCGTTTTCTTGAAATCGAGATATGTCAATTGCTGGCGCACTTTGCCAATGAAATGCTGGATGATTTCCAACACACGAAACCGATTGCGATGGTGTAGCAGCAAAAATAAAAGCAGTGGCGATTGCAACTGGATGGGAGCTGTGCCTGCGCCCAAATGTTTAGCGAGGAGTGGGGCGCTGATGAACAGCTTGTCGGTGTCCGCAAAAATTTCGCTTTGGGTATAGATTTCAAAATCCACGACGTTGTCCGCAATTGGACGTTCGTGTTTGAGTTCTTCGAGCACCAGCGAGAGCAATGCGACCTTTTGGTCGAGCGTCGGGTTGTCGCCGAAATTCTCGGGCACAACCAAGCGGTCAACCAAGGCTTCAATGGCAGCGCGGTCTTTCATGTGTTGTTAATCGCTTACAGATCAACCCCTAAAAATCGCGTTTTTGCAGAGGCGGCATTGAGGACGGGATCAATCCGCCAGGGTCGCTTATTTATTTTCTCCGGTGGTGCTTCCGTTGTCGTGACGATGTATTGAAATGCTGATTCCTCTCCATTTTCCAAATCGCTGGCGGCAGCGAATAGGGCTCGATAAACGCCAGCATCCAAATCCGATTCTCTGGGACTGTCGTGAATCAAAAGCCGAGGATGGTGACCTTCGCTGGTCGTCATTGTGAAAATCATGGCAGCGATATCGAAAGCCACGAACTTCGCGACCTTAATCGCAGGACTGTTGCGTTGGGTATGATCGCGGATGCGCGGTTCAATTCCTTTTCCAGAAAATTCAACGGTGCCCGTCAATTTACTGCCCATCGTCTTGCGAACTATGTGATGAAAGATTTGACTAAACGTGTTAATCAGCGCTTTGTGGTCAGCTTCAAATTTGTCGCGTTGGGTATCCAAATCCCGCTTTTGCTTTTCTAACGATTTAATAGTTTCAGTCAGCGTATCCCATTCAGACGAAGCTTTTTTATAGTCGGCAAACGCTGCTTTATTGAGCTTCGCATAAATAATGGATATGTTTCCTGAACTGTGCCATAGTATGGTTCGTGAGACCCGAAGGTTCTGCCCGACAATTGCAGGTGCGGCGCACCAGGGCGGTGGCGCTTTTGAAGCGAGGTCACTCCTACCA